>JALSTK010000038.1 GCA_026983775.1 Calditrichia bacterium | reverse complement strand
AGCCTGTGGTAAAGCGGTAAAAGCGAGCGTGACGCTGAAGGCGTCGAATTTGGGACACAGAGCATGGAGATCCTATATATTGAAAGGCCTGGTTTATTTTACCGCTTTGCGGTAACATTATTCGGTTACATCTTACCCCCAGGCTTCGCTCCTGCCCGGCGGCTGACGGGTGCGGCTATTCAAATTGCATCACTTCGTGATGAATTAAGGATGCGGCGTTTAACCACAAAAAACCTGGTAGAGCCTTAGTTTTTAGGGGGAAAATCGCCTTCGGCTTCGAATTGATGTAGTTTATTGCGCAGGGTACGAACGGTTATACCCAGCAATTCGGCAGCCTTGGTACGATGATTATGGGTCTTCTTCAGGGCATTTATGATCATAATCTTTTCCATCTCGTTCAGAGGCATAACCTCATCAGTCTGCATCTGTTTCTTTCCGTTCCTACCGTTTTGGTCCAGAGCAAAATAGCGATCGGTTAGAACTGGTTCCTTACCGGAATAGAGAACGGCCCGCTCGATGGCATGTTCCAATTGCCGGATATTACCCGGCCAATTAAATTTAACCAGTTTATCGAGTACGATCGGGTCGACCTCTTTTTTATCCAATTTATATTTTTTACTATATTTCTCAAGAAAATAGGTAACCAGCAGCGGAATATCCTCTTTACGCTGACGCAGAGGCGGTATCTCGATGGGAAACACATTCAATCTGAAAAACAGGTCTTCCCTGAATTTGGAAGCTTCGATCAATTCCTGAATATCGCGATTGGATGTGGCGATAACCCGGACATCGACGGGAATTTCCAGGGTACTGCCGACCCGGATAACCCGCATTTCCTGAAGGACACGTAACAATTTAGCCTGCATATTATAGGGGATTTCACTAATCTCATCGAGAAGAAGCGTTCCCCCGTCACATTCTTCAAAAATACCTTTCTGACTTTTATAAGCCCCGGAGAAAGACCCTTTTTCATGACCGAACAGGGTACTTTCGAAAAGCGTATCCGGCACAGCGGCACAATTTATTTTCAAGAAGGGTTTGTCGGCCCGCTCGCTGTTATCATGAATGGCCCGGGCAATGAGCTCTTTTCCCGTGCCGCTCTCACCACGTACGAAAACCGTGGCATCACTTTTGGAAACAATATCAATATGATACAACACATCTTGCATGGCCTCGCTCTGTCCGATAAGACGTGTTTCAAGCTCATGGCTCTGTAGACGACGTTTCAATGTTTTATTTTCATTCTGTAAATCACGATAGTCAAAATAGTGTTGCACCCGGGATTCTATCTGACTGATGGAAAACGGTTTGGTGATAAAATCAAAGGCCCCTTTTTTCATGGCCTCCACTGCCGTCTCAATCGTACCGTAGGCGGAAATGACCATAAAGCCTGTATCTTCATAGAGCTTTTTACTTTCCTCCAGCAGTTCGGTACCCTTTATACCGGGCATCATCAAATCCGTAATAACCAGATCAAATACGGAATTTTTAAGAATATTCAGGGCGGCCTGACCGGAGTCCGCCGTTTCTACCTCATAACCACAGGAAACGAGGGTCTCTTCAAGTACCATCCGCAGATGCTCATCATCATCAACAACCAATATTCGTTTCATTGTTCCGTTTCGTATTCAATTACTTAAGAATGTAACATGTTAATGCATTGTTTGTTTGATTATTCGGCAGAAAGGGGTCAGAACTTTATTCCTTTTTGGGGGGGATATGGAGACCGTCATTTTTTTGCCGGTTATAGGAGTTGAGTGCATCCGAACTGCGGATACTGCGCTTAACGGCCCGGTCCCGGGAGCTTCTGGTCAGGCTGGCCTCCTCGGGACGAATTTGCTTAACCAATGCTTTAAGCGCATTTATTTCTTCCTCAAGGCTATCCACACGATTTTTTAACGCTTCGTTTTCCGATTTTAAGGCCAGTTCTCGTTGAGCCCGTTCGGTTAAGGAGACGATCTGATCGATACGGAACGGTTTGATCATGTAGTGAAAAGAGTGCTCGCGCATAGCCTGAACAGCAAATTTAAGATTGTGGTAGCCGGTCATGATGATCACCACCAGATCAGGGAAAATCTTTTGCAACTCCCTGCCCAGCTCTATGCCTGTCATATGATTCCAGCCCAAATCCAGGTCGAGTAAAGCAAAATCGATATAATCATGCTTAACTTTTTTTAAACCGGCTTCAGGTGTTAAAGAGGAAATCACCTCAAAATTTTCGGTGGTCAACCCGTCAGTAATCATTTCCACTACAGTTGCGTCATCATCCACTACCAGGATGACCGGTTTTTGCTTTTTCATATCAACCGTTCTGCTTAAAATAGCACGTATACAGGATCAACCTGAATCAACTTTGCATAAAGTATATCTCTTCAAATAGCTTCAGCCACAAATTATTGATAATATCCGTTGAACTCTCACCGGATTGAGGATAACTGATACAGGCATATTTTAAGGAGAAGGAAGACTTCCCCTCTTCATGAATATAAATACGCTCGATCTTTTCCTTTAACTGATTGGCTTTGGATTCTGCCATAAAAAGGTCTTTAAAAGGGAAAATGGCAAAGATCGTGTCCACCGAGAGCCAAATCAGATCCGTTTCATCCTGGAACGTTTCCCGAAAGATATTCTGATAGATACGAATGGCATCTTCCAGACGCAAAGAGTCTACAAACTGATCCTGATAGACGATGCGGAACACGGCAAATGAGATCGGGTTCAGCATTAATCGGGCTTCATGTACCCGATCACGGATAATTTTACTGATGATATTTTCGTATGAATTTCCATCCTTTTTAACCATATCAAAGGAATAGAGCACCGGAGCGATCTGAGTGGACATCACATCGAGATAAGTACTCAATTCCGGCTGATCTTCCGGGGTAAACAAGACCACAAATCCTATCAATTCCTCATGGAAACGAAGGGGATAGAAACAGATGGCAGAGATATCATCCACGATTACGGCACTGTTTTCTATTTTTATCTGCACCTGTTCTTTCACATGGATTCGGGTTATCTTCTCTTTCGAAATTTTCTTACCCTGGATGGGGTTATCCGGATTAAAGGTAAAGCTTTCAATAAATTCTTCATTTAAATTTCTACTCTTAAGGAACACGAAACGATCCCGCTCTTCAATAGGAAATGCCAGACCCACTTTTTCATATTTGAAAAATTCATTATAGGTGTCCAATATCATTTCACAGGCCAGCTCGAAATCATTCACCTGATAAAGAATTCGGGTAATTTCCAGTAAACTGTGCATCATGGGGTCCGTTTTCCCGGCGCTGAAACCCTCTGTTTTCTCTTTTAAGGAGCAAAGCTCCTGGATTTTTTCCATGACCTGCTTTGCCTTGAAAGGTCTGACCAGGTAAGCATCTACTCTTAGTTGAATGGACTGCAGAGCGCTATGTAGAGTAGCCTGTTTCGCTAAGATTAGGGTTCGGATCTGCGGATTCTTCACCCGGGCCTTTTTAATTAAATCCAAACCGGATTTACCGTCGATAACGAGCTCGGTCAGCAGACAATCGAAGACATCGCTTTCCGCCTTTTTTTCGGCTTCGGCCAGAGTAGAGACAGAAACGATATCCCATTGTCCTTGCGGAAAAGAGTCGACTAATTCCAATTCATCTGAGACAAATAATATTTTTTTCATTTCATCAATCACTAGGTTTTTGATTCCGGTACAAAAATATCATACGAACTATCGGTCATATCCAACAAGGACTCAATTATAATCTCATCTTTGAATCTAAATATTTTAACGGCTTTCATGGTCTGTTCCGTTTGGAAGCCCTGGCCGCTGATGTCGATATCCACGTAAGGGTATATATTTTCAAAAACCAGAATTTCCCGGTTCATTCTTTCTTTGGATGCCTCTTTCTGCAAAACGATTTCTTTATTACCGAGTTCTGCTAATTTTTCTTCGAGACGTTTAATCTCATCCGCTAAGAACAGTTTCTCTTTATCCTTTGCCGGAGACAAGGAACCAACCTGCTTGCCTAAAACCATCAGAAATGAATGCCGTTTTTTCAGGGCACTTACCCTGACCATCAGTTCAGACCTGCTTCTGCTGAGCTCCCATAATTGATTCTGATATTCGTTTTCCCCGTTGTTTCGAATTTTCAATTCCGTTAAAATATTGCGCGGTGAACCGATGTTTTTGGCAATGATTCCTTTTTCGGCTGTTAAGTCCCCTCCCCTGATCATGCCCTCGTTTTCACTCACCTCTATCCGGCCGCCGGCAGTAATGGTAGCGTTGATAATGTAGTGTTTAACGACCACGTTTTTTCTTACTCCTACGGTTGCATCCTGAATATAACCGCAGGTTAAGCTGCCGCCTGCTAAAATTTTAGCGCGGTTTTTACCTACAACACCATACTGCACCGTAACATCCCCCTTTTGGGAATAGATGTTGGCCGCTTCTACATTTCCACCGATATAGATCGAGTCCTGTGCTTCCACTCTGAAACCGGAGCGCACATCCCCGTCAATAACCACCGGACCATCAAATTTAATATTTCCGGTGGCATAATTCACATCACCTTTTACATGATAAACCCGATCGACATGAAGCAATCCGTTTTCCCAGAAGGCGGCTCCATCGATATCCGCATGGAGTGTTTTGCCATCCTGCGAGATGTGCGTATTCCTCCCGGCAGGAAAACGTATCTGTTCGAGAGGGATTTCACCCTCTTCCCCCGTAACCGTCTTCAGAGTAATTGTTGGTTGGGTGCTTTTAATGACCGCCAGAACCTGATCGGCATGCACATTGTGGAATATATGAATCCGCTTATAATCCACTCTTTCCAGCTCGGCGCCCGAGGGCCGACCGGCCTTATCCACACTGATCTTCCAATCGATTAAAGACAATTCATCCATACCGGGAGATAAGCTATTGGCACAGAGTAACTTATCCACCGGTTCTTTGGTATCCGCTATGGAATGGATCAGGGCCTCATCAATACCATACACGACGCGATGTTCTTTTAAAAACATCAGTATCTGATCGGCTGTCGGATATGCAGCCCTATCTTCGGTAATGGTTAAGCTGGCCCGAAGTTTGTCAGGAGAAATATGTACCTTCACAATGATCCCGTTTTTATACTGCCGCCCGGTTTACTGCTTCTTCAAATTCAAACATTATTTTTGCCACTTCACCACATGAGCATTCATAAACAAATCCGACCACCTGGCCATCTTCTGTAATGGGGAAAACCTGTCCATCGTGATCCGCATTCGGCTGGTGAACTTTCGGTTCAATCCTTTTGGAGTTTCCCAGCCGGACTTCATCTTTTTTAATGACCGACTGGCGCGTGAATGAAGCATTGCTTTTCTTAAAAATACTTCCCTGATTATCCGTCATAAACTCATTGTTTTGAATCATGGGCTTAATCCTTTAATTAAAATTTTATCGCTATCATTTTTATATGTGCCCTTTATGCCGACGAAAATAGTGATCGATCTGATCCTGTGAAATATGGGTATGATGTATTTCATCTTCGGTTTGCCGGTCAAAATCGGATTTTAGTCTTTGTTCCTTCGTTTTTTCTTGATCTTGTACCATCTCATCAAGCATTCCGTTGGCGAACATTGAATGGTTCCTCAACCTGAGAGAGGACCTGAATAAGGTGAGAAACCTTTCGTAAATGGCCTGAAGGATATCATTTACATGCTGCAATTTCTGGGAAGTGATATCCTGGAATTGCAAGGCATAGACAATATCCGATGCATCTTTCAATACTTCATCTATTAAAGTGAGCCGTGCCTGATTCGATTTTTCTTCTTGCAAGTCGGAACGCAACCTTTGCAGTTTCGCACTGACAACATCCAATTGATCCAAAACCTGATGGGTCGCCATCTCTGTGGTTTTTGAAATCGTATTAAGATTGGCGGAAGCGAACGGGATTGAATCGGAACTTTCCTGCATCAGGGAATGTACTTCCAGCATAAAGGGAACGATATCCCTGATAAACCTAAAAAGATCATCAATGATCGGCCCGGCCTCTTTTCCGGAGCGGACCGATTGCTGAAGCTGCTCCAGGTTTTCATAAATTATATCGATCTTTTCTACAGCCATCGTTTTCTCTCTGTGCACTATTGCTGGCTGAATATTTCGGCCATTTTCTTTTCAAGCGTTTCCGGAGTAAATGGTTTCACGATGTACCCATTAACTCCTAACTTGATCGCAGTTACCACGTCTTCTTCCATCCCTCTGGTTGTGACCATGAGAATCGGCATTTTCTTATATTTATCGATACTGCGTACATGTTCGACCAGCTCTTTACCGTTCATCTCAGGCATATTCCAATCGGTCATCATCATATCGAAATCCTGCTTTTGCAGAATTTCCAGAGCATCCACCCCATTCTCTGCTTCCATAATCTGAGACATACCGATTTTCTGCAATGAATTATGAATAATTCTGCGCATGGTCGGAGAATCGTCGACATAAAGGATTCTCTTTTCTTCCATTCTTCAACTCTCCGGAATTAAAAACAAACCCCTTCTTTAAACACTGCAATTCATATACCAATACTTATGAACATATTTTATTTCCCGTCTGCAATGGGAAATAGCTGACCATTACTTGTTTATCCGATTCATGGCCCCCAATTCACACAAATTATAATCCCGGTTCGAATCGTTTCCAACAGGATCATTTATCCCCTTTCAGGAATTATTTTCCTGATTCTTTTCAAAAGGATAAGGTTCCCTATTTATTATTCGGCAGAATAGGTTTAAATCTTAATATTTTCTTTGGTAGAAAAAATAGAAAATCACGAGTCAATTAGAGCATGAACGATCAGCCCCAAATTTGGATTTTAATGTTGCAGAGGTTCAATTTTTATCTTCCCGGTTATGTCATCCAGAATGATGGCTACATGGGATTGATCTGCTTTAAACTGTATGGTTTGTTCCGGAGCATGAAGGGTTGTTCCCGCTTCTATTTTCCCGGTGACAATGATCTCGGTAGGCCTGTTTTGTTCATATTGTTGTTTATAGTACGACAGAGTATAATGTTCTCGCTTGTACTCCTTATAGAGCTGCTCAAAATCAGCCAATTTACGGGCAAATTCCTTAAACCCGTTTACCTGACTACTGTAATATTTTTTCAAAAACACGTCGCCATGTATGGCAGCCGGTTGACTACCTTTTATCTTTGCGAAGTGTTTCGCCGTATTTTCCTGAAGAGTGATTAATCGCTTCCGTAAATAAATTAATTCTCCTTTGAGACGGGATAAACCCTGCTCATGCTCTTTGTGCGTCTTCCGAACCTCGGTAGCGAGGGAATTCTTAAGAAATTTCAATCCCAGATACAGTTTGCAACCGTCAATAATTTCATGGGCAAAGAGTTTGCCTCCTACCCGCACCTCCGAAGCACGGATGATAGGCGCATATATGATATGGTAATTTCTGATTATACTATTTTCTATACTGTTTCGAACAATAATATCGCGGTAGCTACGCACTATATAGTTACGAATAGCGGATGCAAAAACAGAATTGCCTGCACTGGCAATACTGTTTTCGTTACGTCTCGGATTTTCGAAGCTGAAAGCCGCCGTGATATTCCCTTCGGCGCTAACCCGGGAGGAACGAATCAATCCGCCCACATATAGATTGGATACGGTGTTTAAAGTGGAACCGGTGCGGATATCATCTTCTATCCATATAGCGCTCTTAAAATTTTGTTCTCCATGGATTTTGCCGACACTTTTAATTTTCTCCGGAGGAAATACATGGACCCTTCCAAAGGGTGAATAATGTGCCGTACCTTCAATTTCCGAATAGATACTATTGGATTCATGGTTACAAGCTACATGATTCCCTTTAAAATACTGCAGGCCGTAACCATCAATCTCATGTACCGTCTCCCGCCTGCCTTCCGGGTATATCCTGATGAGATGAGGAGGGGATTTTACGGAGAGCAGATTCATTTTTGCCTCTACTTCCGGGAAAAAATTAACATCAGGTACTTTTTGATGGGTCAATAAATGGATCAGTTCCTGCCGGGAATATTTTTTTTCAAAATGATATTCGAAGATGGGCGGTTCGTCTTCCAGGAAAGCTCTGGCGATAGGGATTTCTCCCTTATGTCCGGCAACAATCAGTTCCAGACAGGGATCGATATATCCGCCGATAATGCCGTTTTTTTTCAATTCTTTTAATAGCTCATATTTATATATCCGTTGGCCCTCGTAGCTGGCAATGAGCAGGGTGCCGTCCTCCAGAACCGTCAAACGAAGGGTACCTTTCTTAAGTTTGATGGACCATTCCTTCATGAAGCTTCTCCGTTCACGCGAATGAAATCTTCCAATTTATCGAGCCATTCTTTGAAATTGGACATAAAATCTTTAAATTCAGCAATGATCTGTTGATCCGTGTAACGCCGACCAAGGTTAATTTCGCAATGTAAGTGGTGTTTAAGCACACTCAATAGTTCATTTAATCGAATAGGTTTTTTAAACTGGGCCGCGTGTGGTAAAGGCTGAGCAGCAAGAAAGCGCGGAGCATAGCTCCGTTCAAAAATAAAAAACAAGGGAATGCGCTGCACATGATCATCCTGTGCAAAGCTTTTGAGCAATTCTTCCGTTTGCACGCCGGGAAGCTCAACATTGACAAAAACCGCAATGATCTCATCTTCGGCAATTGAATGAGGCCATTTATGGGTAACAATGGTTTCGTATTCCAAACTGGAAAAAAACCAGGTCAGGGAATTGATGGTAGAAGTATCTTTTTCAACAATTAAAATTTTTTTCGCCATATTCGGATAAAATCCTGTTTTTAAATAGGAATCGACATATTTTGGAAAGAATTTAACGCGTTTTACCTTAAATGAGTTTTGAATGCCATGGCAAACAAAAAAGCTTCCTCTTCTGTAAATAGCTTTCTCCAGTTACTGGAGGTTCCGCTCCTCATTCTTAACAAAGACTTTTCCCTGCAATCCTGCCTGCGGGAAGATGCTTTGTTTAATCCTTTTCCGTTGGAGGTTACTTCCAAACAAAAAAAGCTTTTTTATGATCAGTTGATCCAGCAAATTAAAAGGAAATTAAAGCATAAGCCTGTTCCCCCGGACGGATACGCCTTTGAGATTGAAAGTATATTTCTTTCCCAAAAGATTCACTTTCATGTCAGGATGGTATCCCACAATGAAACCCTATATATAGCTTTATATAGTCCGCATACAAACAAACAATTGGCAGAGGATCTGCAAACCAATGAACGCAAATTCCGTATTTTATTGGAAGCGGCCGCTCAGGGTATTATTGTTGTGGACCTTTCGGGACAGATTATCCTGGTCAATGCAAAGGCAGAAGAGCTTTTCGGTTACGACCGTGATGAATTGCTTTATCAGCCGATTGAAATGCTAATGCCTTCGGCTTATCGTCAGAATCATTTGCGGCACAGGAACCAATATATACTTAATCCCGCCCAGCGGCCCATGGCCGGTGATCTGAAAATCAGCGCCTTGCGCAAGGATGGTTCGGATTTTCCCGTGGAAATTTCATTAACCAGTGTGGAACTTTACGACGGCCTGTATGTGATGGCATTTATCACCGATATTTCCCAACGCAGACAATTGGAAAACCGCTTGCGGCGTATGGAAAAATTGGAAGCCATCGGTCAGTTAGCCGGTGGGATTGCACATGATTTTAATAATGTACTGGCAGGAATTATCGGCCTGACCGAGTTAGCTATGCGCAAGCTACCCTCTGAGGCTCCCCAGAACCGCAACCTGAAATTAGTTATCGAGAAGGCTCAGAGCGCCGCTCATTTAGTAAACCAGTTACTTACTTTTTCCCGAAAGCAGGATATTGAGCCAAGGCGGTTAAACCTGAATCATATTATCACCGCTAATTTCCAGATGCTGCAGCGTTATCTCGGAGAACATATTCGTATCGAGACGAAACTGGATGAGCGTCTGAATGATATTCAGGCCGACCCTTCAGCCATCGATCAGGTGCTGACCAATCTCTGCATTAACGCCAGAGATGCCATGCCCGATGGCGGTGAATTACTGATTTCTACAGCCAATGCCCATGCGGACGAAATTCCCTTCCGCAAGACCGATGAGTCGGATCATACCCATTATGTCAAACTAATCGTCACGGATACGGGTATCGGTATGCCCGAAGATGTTCAGAAACATATCTTTGAACCTTTCTATACAACCAAAGATTTTGGTCAGGGTACCGGTCTGGGTTTGGCCACCGTCTATGGAATCATTCAACAGCACCATGGTATCATTATCTATAAAAGTAAATCCGGAGAAGGCACCAGCTTTTTTATCTTCCTGCCGGCGCTCGATCCCCTTCCGAATCAAAAGACGAATAGGTCTGCTGCCGTGCATACAGCGGCCAGAGGTTCAGCGACTATTCTCTTAGTAGATGATGATCCCGAAATACTATTGAGTCACAAGGGTCTTTTACAATCCCTGGGCTACCGGGTGCTAACCGCTTCCGACGGTGAAGAAGCCTTAATGATTGTTCATAACCAGAAAAAGGAAATCGATATAATCGTTACGGATGCCATGATGCCGAATATCGGCGGAATAGAATTGAAGTTAATGGTCGATCAATTGAACAGGGATATTAAATTTTTATTCATCAGTGCTTTGCCCAATCAGGTAGAAGAAAATCTGCCTTTTTTACAGAAACCGTTTACTTTGGAAGAATTAGCCCGGAAAGTGGAAGAAGTACTGATGAGCGTGTAAGATATAAAATAGTTAAATCAGCTTTCCTTCTTCGCTCGCTGACTTCTAAGTGTGTGCAGTTCTTTTTCAAGTTTATAGGATTTAATATATAACATTACCAATTTTTTATAATTTTTGATATTATCCTCATGGATTTGCATAATTTCTTCTTCCGCTCTGCGCTCAATCTGTTCAAATGCAGGCAAAGCATGGAACTGAAGCGAATCAGCCAACCCTCCGTCATTGGCGATTTGCGGCACCGAACTTAGGAGATCGACCGCCGAATCCGGGGTTAAATCGAGCAGCTCTTTACTCTTTTCTTTAAACAGGGCGATCCTGCTTGCCTTATTCCAAAAATAATAGACATCCGCTGCCATTCCTGCCAAAAAAGTTATCCGGGCCACATTTTGATATGCATCCATGCCCGCAGGAGCCTTTCCCGTTAATCTGGCCGCAATGCTACACTGTACACTTTCCGGTAAATTCCAGCGTCTCGCTACCATCAGGCCTGTCTCAAGATGGTTTATCTTAAGATGAATCTTTTCCAATTGATCCAATTCCACATGATAGCGCCAGGCTGCCTCGATAAATTTAAAATATTCGTTGGGCAGATAGCGGACAAAGAGAAACATGCCCAGGTTTTGTAATAGTCCCGCTAAATAAATATCTTCCGTATCGGGCTGCCCGTTCATTTTGGAAATGAAATCCGACATAAGAGCCGTGGTAATGGAACGCTCAAACAGTTGTGTGTAGTACCTGGAACGTCCCAGGGGGAAAATATCCAGCATAGAAAGGGTTAAAGCCACATCTCGTACTACCTGTATGCCTAACAGCGATATGCCCGTATGGATACTGGTTATTTTATTTTTGAGACCAAAGAAAGCTGAATTAAGCATACGCAAGAAGCGGGTGGTCAGGGAGGCATCCCTGGCGATGATATCCGCCACTTCTTTTAAGGAGGTATCCGGGTTAGCAGCTAAGGAGAGAATTTTTTGGATATTCCCGGAAAGGGACGGAAAATCTTCAGCCTGATCTATGATATTCTGCAGATTGGTATGAATTAACAACGCCAGCCCCCTATTTCTTCGTTAGAACTTCACGGATCTTTTGAATAAGGGACTTTGGGGTAAACGGCTTTTGTATATAGTCCATACCGGGTTCCAGCACACCATGCCTGATAATGGCATCGTCCGTGTAGCCGGACATATAAAGCGCTTTCAGGTGCGGCAGTTTTTCACTGAGCGTTTCAATTAATTTTCTGCCGCTCATTTCGGGCATAATAACATCGGTGAGGATCATGTCTATTTTTTTCTTGTTTTTCTCAAATATCTCGATGGCCTCCTTGCCATTCGTCGCTTCGATCACCTTATAACCGCTGTTGCGCAAGGTATCGCATACCAGCTCCCGTACCATATATTCATCTTCAACGACCATGATGGTCTCATGCCCGCCAACCGTTTTAATTTTTTTCTTGTCTTTCTCTTTTTTAGGCAATTGTTTTTTAAAACCGGGGAAATATATTTTAAACTCCGTTCCCTTTCCGGGCTCGCTCTCCACCGTTATATAACCGTCACTTTGTTTAACAATACCGTACACGGTGGCCAGTCCGAGTCCCGTACCGCGCGCCTTATCTTTGGTAGTAAAAAAGGGCTCGAAAATATGTTCTTTAATTTCTTCATCCATACCGACTCCCGTATCGGAAACGGTCAGAATAACATAGGAACCCTCTTTTACTTCCGGATTCAGACGCGTATACGCCGTATCCAGATAGATCGATTCCGAAGAAATCGTTAAGGTTCCTCCATAGGGCATGGCATCTCTGGCGTTCACCGCCAGATTCATCAAAACCTGTTCAATTTGACTCCGGTCGGCACGGATCGGATTTACATCCTTTTGCAGATTCAGTTTGAGTTCGATATCTTCTCCGATAAGACGTTTAATCAAAACCATGATTTCATTGATCAAGGCATTCAGATCGATCACCTTGGGTTGTAAAATCTGGCGTCGACTAAAGGCCAGAAGCTGGCGGGTCAACGACGTGGCCCGATCGGAGGCTTTTTTAATTTGTTTCACGAAATTAATAGTCGGATCCGATTCGGCTATACTCGAAAAGAGCAGCTCGATGTAACCTTCAATAACCGTTAATAAATTATTAAAGTCATGAGCGATTCCACCGGCTAACTGGCCGATGGCCTCCATTTTTTGCGATTGACGTAACTGATCCTCAAGAATTTTAAGCTGAGTAATATCGCGGGAGACACCGATGACCACAATGGGTATACCGTCTTCATTTCTTACCGTAGAAGTACGTAAGGAAATCGTAAAGCTTTCTCCATTTTTCCTTTGCGCCGTCAATTCCCCCTCCCAGCTTCCCTGGATACTCTGCTCAATAATTGGTTTGAATACAGAGGTCTGACCGATATCGGGAGGATGGAACAGATCGATGGGTTTGCCGATCAGTTCTTCTTTCGGATAGCCATAGGTATCGACGAAAGCGTCATTAACAAAAATAATGTTACCATGCAGATCGAATACGCTCAGGCTTTCACTCACATTTTTCAGGGCGTGAGAGAGCATACTGATTTCGACTTCAAGCCTCTTGGTGGTTGTATGGTCTTTAAGCACCAGGAAGATAGCTTTTTGTCCCTGAAATTCACCCTCGCGCAAACTCAGAACCGTGGATAATACTTTGCCTTCCTGGCTTTTAATTGAGATAGATAAAAGAGCAGGAAACGATTGTTTTTTAAAAATATTTTTGATATCTGTCTGATATTTTACAGGAAAAAGAAGGCTGACATCTTTGACCGAAGTATCCCCATTAGTCACATCCAGGGGTTCGGTCATTTTAGAATTCATGAAGATCAGTTCACCCTGAGGATTGGCAATAATTATAACATCATCGATTTGGGATGCTAAAGCAAGGAAGTCCGGGCCGAATGCTCCGGAATTATGGTGGGTGTTCTCTAATTCTTCAATACGCTGGTTAAGTTTATCAATTTCATCAAGTAATTGAGACTTTGTCATCCGCTCTAATTTCTTTTATTAAATGATCCTGTTAAAATTTGGCATTGCAATTAATTTATCGACAACTTTGTCGATAACTTCAGGATCGAAATAATAATTAGCGGCAATTTTTTCTTTAATACTCTCAATTTCCCTGGATGAAAGCGTCTCTACATGGTGGACATGATCGATATATTTTTCCGCTTCCATTTGCAAGGTAAGCAGTTCACGCCCCACCGAAGATATTTCCGCCTTATCCTTACTTCCCTTTACACTACCGGATTTTCCGGCAGCCGGATGACGGCGATCATCGGATTTAACCCGTTTGGGTTCTTTACCCTTGTCCGCTTTTTGAATTTCCTGGGACAATCCAAAGATGTTCTTGATCGGTCCCATGTGGTCCTCCTGACCTTAAACGTTAACTATTCTTCTTTTCTGCTTTATAGGTCGGAGGGTAAATGAAAGGCTTAAATGAAAAAACAGGTTTTTTTTCAAAAAAGTTCTTTTTTTTGAAAAAAAAATTCGATGAGGGAATTAGCGTTCGAAAAAATTGGGTAGTTGCAGCAATTTTTCGACGATGGCGTCAATAATGGTTGGATCTTTAGTGTAGTTTTTTCCTATTTTTGCCCTTAGCTGCTCAATTTCCGCGTCACTTAGGGTTTGTGCTTCTTTCACTGCGGATACATATTCTTTGGCTTCTTTTTCTAAATGAAGCAGCCCCCGCCCTTCGGAGGAAATTTGAGCCTGATCCCGGACATCCTTTTTGCTCTTCGTAACCTTCTTACTCGGACTATCCTTCTGAGTCTCTTCATTGCGTACACGGTCGCTATTTTTAATCTGAGAAGCTTTGGGGTTGATCCCAAATATGTTTTGTATTCCGGACATAGGTGTTACTCCTGGATAATATCCACACTACCCGAACGTTCGTTACGATTGTTGGCCAATCTCTTTTGGGCCTCTTTCTGGTTCACCAATTCCGAATGCTCCCGAACGTACTGGATTTTCCGCTCTTGCAAATGCTGGTAAATTTTTTCATCAATCGCAACCAATTTTTTGGCTACTTCGGAGATCTCCTTTAAATAAGGATTGATTTCCTCTTCATCCCGGGCCTTGAGCAGTTCTCTGCGCTTTTCTTCCAAAGTCTGAATTTTTTCGATCCATTCCTGGCGATACTCCACCATTTTAGAAATGGTATGGACCGGTAAAGAGGGTACCTCTTCCAAAAATTTCTCCGAGAACTGCAGAATGGAAATAAAGGCCTCCAATTCGGCATTCAACAGATTATTCAAATCATTCATGCTTTTCATTTAGTTCTCTCAGACCTGCTCGTCAAAAATAACACCGGCAAGTTCTTTCATTTTGCGTTTCAAGTCAACTAATTCTTTCGGCGGTATTTCGCGAATAATTTTCCCTGTTTCCTTTTCCGTTACAATAATATGCGCTTCTTTGGAATGCGGATCATACGAGAAAGAGATTTTCGTACCGACCCTCTGCACAAAGTCATTGATTTCTTTTACCAGTTCGGATGGAGATACGCTTTCTTTTACGGCATTCTCTTCAGCCTTTTTAGCCGGCTGTTTTGCCGCATCCTTCTGGTGTAATCGATCTTGACCCAATCGGCTGTTGATCGAAGGACGGACCGGACTCATACGTGATGTACTGACCGACGCCTGAACGGTTAATTCTTCCATGACTAACCTCCCTACTTAAGAAGTTCCCTGGCCTCCGCTCATAAAGGAACTGAAAATGGCCTGCTGATTCTGCAGCATAGCCATCGTTTGTTGTAATTTACTAAATTGATCAAAGTATTGCTTCTCTTTTTTATCAAGCAATTCATTCATATCCTTGATACGATCATCGAGACGAGTAACCTGATTATCGATCAGTTTCTTACTTTGATCTATGGTACCCCCTGCTTTGACGAAATTATCTATATACTCCTTAATTTTCGTGGCAATGCCGTTTTCCCCGGTAAATAAATCGGAAACAAACTCGGGATTGGCTTCCAAAGCATCTATTAATTTAGTTGAATCTGAAATCGAAAGCTTTCCTTCCTGGTCGGCCTCAATTCCTATATCATATAATAAATTATAGTCAGGATTAGTGGTTCCGCTTACCTCGCTGCCTGCAATACTTCTCAGATCGGTGGTAATGGCCCGATACGTATAATCATGGGCAATAGGTGCTTCCTTATGGGTATCCGGATCCATACGGGTATTTTTGCGGATAAAATCAATGGCATCATTATATTTATCGATAAAATCCTGGATGTCCTCTTTTATAGTGTCCGTATCCGTGGTTACCGTAACCGTTTCCGTAGTAGAAAAAGTGTTTAATAGTTTCAGAGTGATGCCGTCAATGGCATCGCTTACCGTGTTCGAATCACGATAAAATGCCAGTCCGTCCATCGTGAATTGTGCGTTCAGTTCACTGTCCGTCGCGCTGCTGCCGATGGGCGTAACATAGCCTCCTGTGGTACCGCTCGATAAGGCATTATTATTGATATTCAATGCATCGAGTAGGGGAGAGCTTCCGAAATCCATCCGATAGGTATAGCCGGTATTCTCGCTGCGAAAGACCAATCTGGAAGTACCGCGCTCTTCATTGACAACCGAAGCATGAATGACTTCATCGCTGTTAATCGTTTCATCACCGACAGCCTGGGACATGGCAGTATTGACGGCATCGGCGATAGCCTGTAAAACAGTATCATTGGTACCGCTGAAAGCATCGGCTCCTACCGTTACGGAGATCTGGACCCGGTTGTTGGCATCCGTATCCGTAGGATGACCGACTTCTATGGTAAAGGTCTGATCGGTGCTAAAACTGCTAAAACTGCTGTCGCTATCATTGTACTGGTCCGAAACCCGGGTATCCGCCTTGGCCAATCGATCCACGGTAATTTCGTGATTGCCGGTCACAGCCGAGCTTTTTACAGTAATCCCCAAAACATCCGGGTTGCTGGAGGTACCGGACTTTGCCAGGAACGGATTAAAAATGGTATCACTGAGATAATCCGCCTTGGTCTTTAGTGCGGAAAGGATCGAATCCATTTCGGAAAAAACGGATTTTTTATCGTACAGCGCCTTTTTCTTGCTAACCAGTTCATCGCGGGGACGCTGTTCGATTTGCATATACTGATCGATCATTTGATAGATTGACGAAGGAGCGGACCCTGATATGGATGAAAGTGCCATGATAGACCTCAAGCAAATTTTTATACATTCAGTTTAAAAGCTTTTTTCCATGTATCCCTTAATTCGACAAAAATCGCCTGAGCTTCACTAAATTTTTTCCAATTGATCAAATGTTGCAAATATCGATAGACGTTGTAAAAAGTAACGGAAATATCTTTTACGTCAAAATTAAGGTTGCTGATTAATAACTGTACGGCTTTCCTGGCCTGATCGGCATCTTTTTTCATACAGGCTGTGGCACCGTAATTATAAACATAGGCCACTAACTCTTCGGAACTGGCGGTCATAATTTTTTGTACAAGATATTGATCGGTTTTTTGATTTGCATTCGCGTAAGTCATTGTTAAATCCCCTTCTTGATACACCAAATGGTGAGGAGATCTCTCTCCTCACCATGGTTCTTATCCAGTTGAAATCCGTTACCTGAACAGAGAAAGAATCTGTTGCGGTGCCGTATTAGCCTGGGCAATGGAAGAGAAAGATGTTTGTTGCAGAATCTGCAGTTTCATCACTTCCATCTGTTCCTTGGCAAAGTCCGCATCCTCAATCGTGCTTCGTACAGCTTCCGTGTTCGTGACCAAATTCTCAAGATTCGATTCTTTGGTTTTGAAACGTATCTTGTATTCACCAACTTCCTTGGAATAGCCGGCCAGCGTGTTGATGGAGGCATCAATAACAGCTAATGCCGCATTGGCACTGGTTTGATTCGATAAGTCGATGCTATTGATTCCTAAACTGGTTGAATCCGCTGCATGCAGAGTAACGGCCATGGTCTCGGTAGATTGTTCGCCGGTCTGGAATTGAGTGCCGGAATACGAACCGTCAATCAGACTGAAACTGTTAAATGTGGTAGAATCGACCGTATCATCGATTTCGTTAATCAAGGCATCAACCTGATCGTTAATTGCCGAACGTTGCGTATCGTTCAAACTACCATCCGCTGCCTGAGTCGCTTTTTCTTTCAATGTCTCCAGAATATCCATAATATTGGAATAACCGCCTTCGGCTACATCCATAATGTTCTGGGCATTGGTTACATTCTGCAATGCGGCAGCCAAACCACGTTTCCGTGATTCCAAACCTCTGGCCAAAAGATAACCCGCCGGATCTTCCATCGGGCTGTTAATCCGTTTACCGGTTGCCAGACGCCATTGATGCTGGGCGATCTGATCACTGATCTTAGCCAGTGTGGTTACGTTTCTCATTGCCGGTATATTTGCGGCAATCCTTGCTAAATCTGCTCCCATCGGAACCTCCTTGATTATTAATTAGACTCACGTCCTGGAAACTACTTCCTGTTTCCTCTTTAATTATCGTTTCTACTGCTTAGGTCGGTGGTAGGCATTTATTTTTAAATATTTTTTCATTTTTTTATTCCGTATTCCATTCTGTTCAGGCTGAAGTTGTGAATTTACAGACTCTTATTGCAATTCTTGGTTATTGTCCTTATCTTTATCCATCTTTAATTATCTTCTATTATTTGAATATTTTTGAAAACATTTTGAAGGAGAAAAATGAATGTCTCAGAATACTCATTCGCCGAATGACATTAGCCAGATACGTGACTTAATTTTTGGTGAAAACATTCGTGAATATGATCGAAAATTTGTGGAGGTTGAAAAAGAACTGGCCAAACTACATACTACGCTCAACGACCAATCCAAACGGATTCAGGACTTACAGGATAAGATCAAGACGGCTAACGAATTGATCGAAGCGAATGCGGCCAAATCCGAACAAACTTTTTTAAAAAAGATCGATGAGTTGGACCGGGAACTGAGCCAAAAACTGGAGCGGCTGGCCGAAGATAAAACGGATCGCCTTAAGATTGGCAACTATCTGATTGAAATGGGTATGCGCTTGAAGGATGAAAATGTAATGCAGCAACTCTTAGATGAAAACAGCAATGGCAATGAAGGTTGAAGCAGGTCATTCATCCATGCCGATAGAAGGCATAGAAAAATTAAAAGCAATCCTGTTGGATTCCGACCGGGAAAAGGTACGCCTTCTGGAAGAAGAATTGAACAAACTTCGTCGCCGGTTAGAAGATAAGGAACGCTTAATTGCTACCCTTGATCCGGTAATTGCCCATGTATTAAGCCGAAAGATTCATGATTCCAGAACAGAAATGGCGGAAGCAATTGCTCCTGTTATTGGTCCGGCTATAAAAAAACAAATTACCGATGCTAAAGACGAAGTAGCCGATGCCCTCTATCCTGTCATCGGTAAGACCATCCGCAAGGCTGTCGCCGAAGCCATGAAGAATCTGGCCCATTCCGTAAATCAGCGCATCGACAAGGCCTTAAGCTTCGGCATATTGCGCAAAAGAATTCAGGCTAAACTTAAGGGTATCCCGCCCGAACAATTGCTGCTCTCGGAATCTCTACCCTTTTCTATTCATGAAATATTTTATATTCATAAAAAAAGCGGCATACTACTTACCCATTTTTCCGCACCCGGGCAGGCTCATAAAGCTCAGGAAGACCTGCTCAGCGGAATGTTAACGGCTATCCGCAATTTCGCACAGGATGCTTTTCAGAGCGACTCGGAACGCGATTTAAATGTCATTGAGTATGATGATCTGCAAATTTATATTGAAGACGGGCGTTACGCCTATCTTGCATTTGTAATCGAAGGTGTAGTCCCAAAAGATTTCTATGACCGGTTACATAATTTTGAGGCTCAGATTCATCGTACGTATGCCGATCAACTCCGCAATTTCTCCGGAGATACCACCCCCTTTACAAATCTTAACCCACAATTCAAGGATCTAATAGAATATTTTTCAACGAAAACTGATCAAAATGGAAAAAAATCGAAAACGGGCCGCTATATTTTTTATTCCTTGGCCTTACTTTTTATTTTGTTCATCCTATTTCGGTTTTTTAGCGGACCTTCCGTGGAAAACAGAAAGGTGGATAAGCCTGCTGAAGTTCGAATCGATCGTTCTCAAATCATACAACATCTTTCCACTCTGAATCCGCCGTTGAAGACGGATGTGAACGCGCTTCATTTTATAGTAGATCGCTCCGCCCTGTTCTTGGAGGGTAAAACCGCATCCATGGGAGAAGCATTGCTGATTGCCAGGGAAATAGCTGCTTTTAACCATATCCCCGTGGTCGTGAATCGATTACAACCTGAAGTCGGAGATCCCATTCCTTATGAAAAAATAAGGAAACTGCGCATCTACTTCGATAACAGATCGGTTCGGCTCAAAGAAGGTGAAAAATCCAAGTTATCCTTTTTATTATCTTTAAAAGCGGCTCTTCAAAACCATAAAATTATTATCAGAGGTTTCAGTGACCGCACCGGTTCCGAATCTGTCAACAAGAAAATTTCCGAAGAACG
>JALSTK010000037.1 GCA_026983775.1 Calditrichia bacterium | reverse complement strand
ATTCGTGATTCCCGGAGATCGAACCGAGCCGAGAAAAATGAATCTCATGCTGAAAACATTATTCAAGAATAATGTTTTTTTAACCTTCAAACAAGTAACGGACGCGGCTCAATTCTATACAATCAACCGTACTCAGTTACAGGAACTACTGATTAAGAATAATATGGCCGCCAAAAACATTAAACTGGATGAACCGCATATTTATCGCTATTTCAAAATCCGTTCGCAAGAGATTCTATTAAAACTGCAAAACGGAGAACCTTTATTATCCGGTGTACCGGTCGGAAAAGGGAAGGTATACCTATTGGCAACCCGGCCGGAAATGCCCTGGAGTGATTTCCCCTTACGAAGTACCTTCATCCCGCTACTGTATCATTGGTGGCGATCCGCCGGACAACATACCGCTTACCGTTTTAACAAATTGTGCGGACAATCCGCAACCATTTGGTTGCCCATAAACAACCCGGGACAAACGCCTTTTACTTTTGTAAGTCCCAATAACCACCGTCAGATTATTCAACCCCAATTAAGTACAAAGGGCCTGGAATTTTCCATCCCGGCCTTAAACGAACCGGGTAATTATTTTATCGCCCGGGAAAAACGGATTTTGGCCTCTCTGTCCGTTAATGTGTCTTCCGGCGAACTAAAGCCTCCCTATGCAAAATTAGCTACCTTGAGTAAGCAGGTTTACCCGTTGAAATCGATTACACAGATTAGCAGACTAAGAACCGGCCGCGAATTATGGCCCGTTTTAGCAGCCCTGGCCCTTTTAATGCTGCTTATGGAAATGTTTCTTATTAAGCGGATTGAAGGACAGGGAGTCGGGAACCCCGTCGAAGAGACCGGTTCAAGTTGAAAAAAGCTGGCAATGAATTTATTCCGTAAGTATCTTTAAGCCATAAGATCATTATCTTTTGATGACCAATACCGTTATGTAAGCGGACGCGTAATATGCTGAATCGCATGGAAAAAATTAAAAAGAAAAAAGAAGCCTGGGAGACTACCACCCTAAAAAAAGTTTTGGAACGTTTCCCGGAACGTAAAAAGCGGTTCGTCACCGGATCCTGGTTGGATGTAGATCGTCTCTACACTCCGGTTCCCCAAAGCGAAGAAGAATTCATTGAGAAAATCGGCTTTCCGGGTGAATATCCCTATACCCGTGGTGTCCAGCCCACCATGTACAGAGGTCGCCTTTGGACCATGCGTCAGTATGCCGGATTCGGCACAGCCGAGGAATCCAATACGCGCTATAAATACTTGCTGAGCCAGGGACAAACCGGATTATCGGTTGCCTTTGATTTACCGACCCAGATCGGCTATGATTCGGATGATCCACATAGTCTGGGTGAAGTGGGCAAAGTGGGTGTTGCCATTGATTCTTTAAAAGACATGGAAATTTTATTCGATGGAATTCCGCTGGATAAAGTTTCCACTTCCATGACCATCAACGCCCCTGCTGCCGTTTTACTGGCCTTCTATATTGTCGTTGCCGAAAAGCAGGGTATCCCTGCCGGTCAACTGCGGGGTACAATCCAAAACGATATTCTGAAAGAATACATTGCCCGCGGCACCTATATTTTTCCTCCCAAACCATCCATACGGCTTATCACCGATATTTTCGAATATTGTGCGCAGCATGTCCCCCAATGGAATACCATCAGTATCTCCGGATACCATATTCGGGAAGCCGGTTCTACAGCCGTGCAGGAGATCGCCTTTACTCTGGCCGATGGAGTGGAATACGTCCATGCGGCTCTGCAGGCCGGACTGGATGTGGATCAGTTTGCCGGACGGTTATCGTTCTTTTTCAATGCCCATAACGACCTGTTTGAGGAGATCGCTAAATTCAGGGCGGCACGTCGTATTTGGGCGAAACTTATGAAGGACCGCTTCGGTGCAAAAGACGAGCGCTCCCGGATGCTCCGTTTTCACACTCAGACTGGAGGCAGTACCCTTACTGCGCAACAACCGGATAATAATATTGTCCGGGTTACGATTCAAACCCTGGCTGCCGTATTAGGCGGTACGCAAAGTCTCCACACCAACTCCCGCGATGAGGCCCTCGGTTTACCCACAGAAGAGGCCGTACGCATCGCTCTACGGACGCAGCAAATCGTTGCACATGAATCAGGCGTCACCAATACGGTAGACCCTTTGGCCGGTTCCTATTTTATGGAATCCCTGACCGATCGCATCGAACAGGAAGTCTGGCAATATCTGGATCGTATCGAACAATTAGGCGGTATGGTCAATGCCATTGAAAAGGGATATGTTCAAAAAGAGATCCAAAATGCGGCTTATCAATATCAACGCGAAGTGGAAGAAGGAACACGCATTGTGGTCGGTGTAAATCAGTATACCCTTGAGGATGAAAAACCTGACAAAATCCTGAGGGTTAGTCCCGGTCTTCGTGAAATTCAAATCGAGAAATTGAGGGCTCTCCGACGGATGCGTCAGGCATCCCGGGTTAAGAGGGCCCTGCAAAAGCTGGAACAGGCTGCCCATAATAGAAATGAAAATCTGATGCCTTATATTTTGGATGCCGCCCGGGTGTATGCTACTTTGGGAGAAATTTCCAACGTGTTACGGCACGTTTTCGGAGAGTATCAGGAATCGATTGTTCTTTAACGGAGTAAGGCATGCGGCGAAAAATTCGTATTTTAATGGCCAAGCCGGGCCTGGACGGACACGACCGGGGAGTCAAGTATATCTCCCGGGCTTTGCGTGATGCAGGATATGAAGTGATCTATACCGGAATCCGCCAATCCCCTGAAGCGATTGCACACGCGGCTATCCAGGAAGATGTGGATTTTGTGGGTCTTAGCCTGCTTTCCGGTGCGCATAATGAATTGTTTCCGGAGATTGTTCGTCTTATCCGTAAATACGGAGGAGAGAGTATTATCGTCTTTGCGGGGGGCATCATTCCGGAAAAGGATATTCCCTTTTTGAAAGAACATGGTGTCGAGGCCATTTTTACTCCCGGTGCCTCATTTAAAGAAGTTGCGGATTTTATTGAACAAAACAAGAGAAGGTTGAGCCATTGAAGCGGTTGACCGAAAAAATTTTAAGCGGTGATGTGCGCGCCATTGCCCGGGCCATTAGCTGGATCGAAAACGACTATGCCCAAAAAGAACAACTCATTGATGACCTCTATCCTCACTGTGGGAATGCCGTTGTTTGGGGCCTTACCGGCCCTCCCGGTTCCGGAAAAAGTACCTTGCTCAATTTACTGATCGCCCGGGAAAGAATGAAGGGCAAAAGGGTAGCGGTTATCGCCATTGACCCCAGCTCTCCCTTTTCCGGCGGTGCTATTTTGGGCGATCGTTTACGGATGCAGAAACATTCCACCGACAGCGGAGTTTTCATCCGTTCCATGGCATCACGCGGACACCTTGGAGGCGTTGCCGGTGCTACGGCAGACGCTATCAAAGTCCTCGATGCGGCCGGTTTTGATTTGATTATCATCGAAACTATCGGCGTGGGACAAACCGAAATCGAAGTGGTGGAAATGACCGATGTAGTATTGCTTCTGCTGGTCCCCGGTTTAGGTGATGAAATCCAGGCTCTTAAAGCGGGGATTATGGAAATCGGAGATATATTTATAATTAACAAGAGCGATAAAGACGAAGCCATGAAGACCAAAGCCGAAGTGGAATACGTACTCAGCCTGAACGACAACCCCCGAAAAGACCGGCCCAACCCGATTTTTATGACTTCTGCCGTATTGAATCTGGGTATCGACGAACTGTCCACCGGAATTGATCTTTATATAGAAGAGCTCCGTGTTAACGGCCTGATCGAAGATAAGCGACGTAAACGAATCGCACGGGAAATTCGTTTAATGATTACGGCCAAGATCCGCCGGGAAGTGGAGAAGCAGTTGGGTCTAAACGAACGAATAGATAGCTGGGTCGATCAAGTATACCGCCGGAAACGAAGACCGTATGCCATGATTAACGAATTATCGGACACCTTTTTTAAAAAAAATCGTACATGATTGAGAAGATCAACCACATCGCTATTGCCGTAAATGATCTGGAATCACACATCCCATTTTATCGGGATATTCTGCACCTGCCGTTTGACGGTATCGAAGAGGTTCCGGAACAAAAGGTGCGGGTAGCCCTATTTAAAATCGGCTCCATGCATATTGAACTATTGGAACCTTTGTCCGAGGATAGTCCCATTTCCAAATTTCTTAATAAAAACGGCCCCGGTTTGCACCACATTGCTTTTCAAACGGATTCCATTCAAAATGAATTGAAGCGGTTGTCCGATCTTAATATTCGTCTGATAGACCCCGTACCCAGAGAGGGAGCCCGGCAATCTAAAATTGCTTTTATCCATCCCGCATCTTCGGGGGGAATTTTAACCGAATTATGCCAATCGGATGAATAATCTTTGCTAATGGACCTTTTTTTAAAAACCCGAATGATTCATCAATAATACGACGAACGAAGTAAGAAGAAATCTTTGCATCGCTGCTTGTAAGATTTCTCTCCGCTTCGGATGGTTCGAAAGGGCAGACGG
>JALSTK010000036.1 GCA_026983775.1 Calditrichia bacterium | reverse complement strand
GAAAAAGGTCATCCGGGTTCCCAACGGGTTTTATTGGTGGATCGGATCGGCGTTCTGGCTGATCTCTATCGTTACGCACAGATTGCCTATGTCGGCGGAAGTTTTCATCAGGGTATTCATAATGTACTGGAAGCCGCCATCTACGAGATTCCGGTTTTATATGGGCCGGTTTATAAAAATTCTCTGGAAGCAATCCGCTTAAACGAGGCGGGTGGGAGTAAAGTGGTTCACAATAAAGAAGAATTAAGCAGAATCTTATCCTTGTTAATCACAGACAATAAACTCAGGAAAGAAATCGGTGCAAAAGCAGGGCATTTTGCCAGAAGTCACACCGGGGCTACCGGCAAACTAAAGGAAGAATTCAGGCCTTTCCTGGAGTAAAAGTCCTTATTTTAATGCACAATCCAGGCATCTTTTAGACCGATACGCCGAATTTCCTTAAGTGCCTGTTCCGCCTGGATTCGGCTGGAAAATTTACCGCAATATACTTTGAATAAACCGCCGATCTGTTTATAGAACACAGGCCAGACCAATTTTTGCTGTAATTGGGCCACCTGTGAAAGTGCATTGGCTTCGTCCTGGGTGGCCAGGATCTGAATGCTGAAATTTAAGGCAGTGCTTGCTTGTGGTTGCGGTTCATTAAAGGCTGATTCGGATCGGGGAATCAAAATCTTACGCTGCACCACCCAGGCCCCGTGGATATTGTGATGGCGAAGGACCTGTACCATAGAATCCGCCTCCATACGATAAGGAAAGTCTCCCACCTGCACTTTGTATAAATCGTTCTCCTTAACAAGATGTAAGGAATCTTCGATAAATGAGGACAATTGACTTAACAAGGCATGACTCTTTATGGAATCCGTAGAAGCAGAAACCTGAACCCGGAATCCTTCAATTTCTTTAAACTTCGGTGCAAGGGGGGGCGGGGGTAACAAAGTAGTGCTTAATGAAATTCGGTTACCGCGATCGGAGGTGAGAGAATCTAAAAACGGATCGGGAAGATGCACTTGTTGGTAAAACAAAACACTGTCTGCCGAGGAGGTTTGTTCAGAATGCAAGGGCCGTTTTAAAGAGGAAAAAGTTTTGCATGCACTAAAAAACAGAGAGAATAAAAGTAATATCCATACGGTAGTTAATAAACGCACCATTAATAAGCCTTCTTTAAATAGGTTCCCGGAAAATACTTATTTACTAAAATATCAAAATATTTAAATCCTTTTTCCGCCATATGCAGGGCCCCCCATTGGCAAAGCCCGACTCCGTGACCGTAACCTCCACCGCAGATACAGAAAGCCGAATCGGCAAAGGACGGTTTCAGGTAAAACAGCGTGCTCGGCAGAGAGGCTCCCCGGGAATTACCAAAGAAAGATCTGATCTGATAGCCCTGTAAGGTAAAGGTGGTATCACCATAC
Organism: Calditrichia bacterium; assembly: GCA_026983775.1. Taxonomy (GTDB): domain Bacteria; phylum Calditrichota; class Calditrichia; order Calditrichales; family Calditrichaceae; genus JALSTK01. The sequence continues at coordinate 19,285 of JALSTK010000036.1, read as the reverse complement.
GTTACCTGCATTGTCTTTACGCGGCCACTGACGGTCCGGTCTGCAATACGCAAAGATAAATTTAATCGGGTGGTGTCCTGAACCGTGCGATGCAGAAAGGAACGATGAAACCGGTTGACAAACAGGGAGTCGAATTGACTCAATGTGTACCATTGCTGCCAACGAAAATAAGGAGACTCCGCACAAGTAAACTCCTTCCCAAGGACATCTTCTTTGGATTTTAAGTAGGTGGCATGAATCCCGGGCCAGACTTCCTGCGGGGCGGCACTGATTCCGCCGCAGGTGGAGTGAAAGAAAACATGAGCCAGAGAATCGTTGAACATCAAAACCACTCCTCTGGTTTGCCGAACAGCCTGGTCGGCTAATTCGGATTGGGATTTAATACCGGTATAGACCTGATCCCGCTGGTCATTGTAAACATCAAAATCTCTGTGGGAGCGATCGGCTATTCTTTCTAAAGCATACGTACGGGCAGTAATGGCCTGGGCCTTAAGCGCTTCGAAATACTTCTGCGTGTGAGAGGGGATTTCCGCAGGAACCACATGTTTCAGATAGGTTTCCAGGTCTACATAATTTATCAGCTTCAAACCGTTCGAAGAAGAAGTAATGACAAGTCTGCCGGGATAGGAGTGATTGCGAAAAGTAAAATAGTGTTTTTTTATTGCGGAAGGTTGTAATTGTATCCGATCCGATTTCGTAAAGGAAAAAAGACGATAAACAGTGGTAAGGCGATAGCCCGCTGGTTTATAGTGCAGAACAAGCTCTTTATTCTTAGCACCTAATTCGTATTTAGCTTCTTCGGATGTTAACACATATTTACCGTGCAATTGCAGCGAATCGCTTGAAGAAATGATACCCAGTAAAACGCGAATCGTTGGAGCGGGAGTTTTACCAACCGGTTTGATATGAGGTTGGCAGGATAGCACAGTCAGTCCGATCAGAATGGGCAGAAAAATTTTTTTCATTATAAAAACTTTATCTTTTTGAATTTTAAAACTAAGTTACCTGAACCTAAGCATCTATGCGGAATGTTTCAATAGAAAACGTACAGATTTATTAAATAAGAACCACAGGCGGGAATGATTTATGAAACGTTTTACTATTCTGTCGCTTTTCTTGCTGCTTTTCTCCTGCAACAGGCCGAAGACCGTGAAAGTCTGTTTTACGTTCGATAACCGGTTACATAATTTGCCGATTAAGACATTAAGTGTTGCCGGCGATTTTAATCATTGGGATCGGCAACAGTATTTTATGCAAGATAAAGATCATGACCGGGTCTGGCAAACAAGCATTAAACTCAGGCCGGGCTGGCATTACTACCGATTTAATCTGAACGGAAAGAGGTGGATACGAGATTTTTCCAACCCGCTCTATGGTGGGCCGTATTCCAATTCTATGATCTATGTCGATTCTATCTCCTATCCCAGGGTCCTTCACATTCGACCCTTGAGCGGACAATGGCTTTATACAGAACCGGATTCCTTTCGGATTATTCTTAAAAACGTGGCTAACCTGGACAGCACCCTGACTTATCTCTTTAAAATGGATGGCAATGTTTATACCCTGAACGGCCATGATTCTCTATTAACCCTTCCCCTGCCGCAGCTCTCTGAAGGAGAGCATCGTTGGCATTTCAGCATCTATAATAAAGAGGGAACGAATGTTTATTTTAAATCGGGCCTCTTTTTTGTGAATCTTGTGAATCTTGTGAATCAAAGGCCGGTTGCCGATGCCGGTTATATGCAAATCGGCCGGACAGGGCGGGTCATAAAGCTGAATGGCGGTAAATCGTTCGACCCGGATTTCGAACCCCTGGTCGGTTTTGAGTGGAAGATTATAAAAAGCCCGGGCAAAATTAAATTGGAAGGGACAAGAACACCTTTTCCGGTTTTTAAGGCCCATAGAGCCGGGGAATACGATTTTGTCCTTACGGTGCGGGATTCGAGCGGAGCGATGGATAAGGATACTACGCGAGTTCTTATTTTCCCGTCTCAGGATGACAGCATATCATTTGTCTTTCGATCCCAAAACATTGCGCAAAAAGTACATTCTGTCTCTGTGGTAGGTGAATTCAATCGCTGGGCGAAAGAAACGAATCCTTTACGGCCGACTAAGGATTCCGCCCGCTGGCAAAGCCGAATTCTGCTTAAACCGGGTCAGTATGAATATAAATTTGTCATTAATGACAGTCTCTGGGTACCGGATGCGGATAATCCCCTGCGGGTTGCAGACGGTTGGAAGGGATACAATTCAATTCTGAAGATAAAGGATCCTTTTGGGTGGGATGTTCAATTAAGAACAATACAAGACAGGGGGTATAAGATCGCTCCCGTTCAAAAGCATCCCCGCAAGGCTAAATTGATCTGGTATGCTGACGTTCAAAATCCTTTCCGGGTCATTCGTACCCGAGGAGAAGATTTATTATTCGATGCGCACAATCCGACCGGTATCTATTATTACTATGCGATTTTAAAAGACGGATCATATTATTCTCAGCCGTTTACCGTTCAGATAGATCATTTCAAAAAGACAACCGTAAGCGACTATTTCTCACCGCCGGCATGGGCGGATACGGCCATTGTCTACGAACTGTTTGTTCGGAATTTTTCATCGAGTGGCGATCTTTCCGGCCTTATCAAACGTTTGCCCTATTTAAAATTATTGGGGGTCAATACGCTTTGGCTTATGCCGGTCTATCAAAGTCCGACGCCGCATGGCTATGCGCCCACCGACCTTTTCGGGATCAACAGGGATTACGGGAGCTTAGATGACTACCGACATGTAATCGAGGTGGCCCATCAAAATCATTTACGGGTAATTTTCGATTTTGTAGCGAACCATCTGTCCGATCAGCATCGTTTTGTGAGCGCGGCAGCCGATAATGTACGGTCTCCTCTGCGCCATTGGTTTTACTGGCGGGCCGACGGGCAGTGGGGGTATCATAATGATTGGGATACGCTGGTAAATCTGAATTATCATACAGCAATGGTTCGTCATTATATATTGAAATCCGCGGAATTTTGGGCTTCACAAGGTGTAGACGGTTTCCGCTGTGATGTGGCCTGGGCCGTACCCCATGATTTCTGGAAAGATTTTCGTAGAACGGTCAAAGCAATTAATCCCGACATCCTGTTGATTGATGAAGTATTACCCCGTCAGCCGGCTTATCATGATGATGAATTTGATATGTCCTATGACACGGATTTTTATGGTAATTTGCTGGATGTTTTGCAAAACAAAAAGCCCCTTTCTTCTCTATCATACGGATTACAAAAAACCCGCACCAATTATCCGCGCAGGGCAATGAATCTGCGATACATGGAAAACCACGATTTACCGCGATTCCTGTTGCGGTTCGGGCCGAAACTTACGGAAATTGCAGCCGTTATATTATTAACCATACCGGGGACTCCGATGTTATATTACGGACAGGAAAACGGTGCAACCCAAATGCGGCCCAAATTTAGTGGTAATATAGATCAAAAATGGTTTGACTTTTATTCGACACTCATTAAATTACGGAAAAATAGCGCTGCTCTTTCCCGGGGTGAGATGCAGACGGTTCGTCTTGACGATAAGAGACAGATCTGGCACTATGTTCGCAGCAAACAAGGGCAAACGTTTCATGTGATCATTAATTTGTCAGATCAAAAAGAAAAGGTAAACATTAACGTTAAACCAACGACCATCTATATAAAGGACAACGGTTTGGAAATTACCAGGGATGGTATATTTATTAAACCTAAAAGTTTCATTATATATAAGTGATTTAAAATGTTGTCGAAGTCTAAACTTCAGGAATCCATCAGGGAAATCTACAAGAAATATGTCAATCGGCATGTTCTTTCCGCCTTTACTTTGGAATCGATTCAGGATATTCTGGAAATCGGCAACGAAGTCTTTCAGAAGAACAATCCGGACGAGGTCGATCGTATTCGCAGTCGTCCCCAGAGTAAAGCTCCCGATATTATGGACGACGAGCCTTTTTCTTTGGATCGGGCTTTAAAAATTTACCAACGGCTCTCCCGCCATTATGAAGAAGTGACGCCGGAGCTGATCAGAGAAGTATTTGAAGTAAACAGCCAGTTTGCCTGGGAGGCTTACCGCAAACGATATACCGACTATCTGCTGAAAATCTATGCGGATCATCCGGAGGACGAATATATTAATTATCTTACGGCTATTGTGCTTTATGATCAGAAAAAATTCAAGGAAGCCCTTAAATGCATTAATATTTCCCTGACCTATAATTCATCTTCTGCGGTATATACACATTTAAAGGGATTGTGTTTGATGCAGTTGGGTGAGTTGGATACGGCCCGTACCTATCTTTACCAGGCACTGTTCCTGGTGGAATTGCGCCAGGATATTCCGCCGCGTATGATTGGTGAACAGGAATTATATCCCAATTATCCCATTGAATTTCGTACTTCTTCGGATTTAATCCGTAACGATTTAACCAAGCTCGATGATGTGGACAATATTTTTCAGTATGAATTTTTACCTTTGATCAACTAATCCCGGACCATATACTCGCTTTCGATCATTTTTTTCCTATCCGGCTCTATGGCATTGGATGAGGTAGGTTTGGGTCAGGTAAAATAAATATGCGAGCGGATAAGCGGATTATTTTTCAAATGCCCACGTTTTATAATGAGGTACTCATTTGAACCGGCTCGGATAGTCTCACGATATTTCCGAAAGTTTGAGACTTCAACTTCCCCTCCTCGAAAAAAAGGGGAAAGAGGGGTGAGTCGTTTCGCCCATTCAACCGTGTTTTAAGCTCTCTTGCAGAATTTGGAATCTAATAAGATTAATTTTTACTTTTCTTCTTTACAGAGTCCTTATCCTGTCTTACGGAGGCAAGAGATTCCAGGGAGTTCAGAAAGGGGAATAACTGATAACCGGCTTGCTGCGCTTCATGTTTAAGGACTTCCTGCCAGGTAAATAATTTTTTAATCTGTTCGGCACTACCGGAAATACGGGATGGAAGAATCAAGGCCACGCGGGAGATAAAAAGCCAGAAGATCAACTGCTCGAACGCTTCCTTGTTAAAGTAGACGATCCCTTCAAAACGATTTATGCCCAGCAATCTCCGGCCCTCATCGCTATCTGTTATAGCCTGGAACGTGGCAGGCATCAGCAAATATTCTGCCGGATTCTCAACAGGTCCGGCAAATTGAGCCAGGACAAAGGCCTTTAGAATAATCGCTTCGGCAATGGTACGATCCATTCCAATATCTTCCAAAAGTCGGGCAAAAGCTTTGTGATAAAGATGATCCAAGAGCAAAGTCGCCGGATTTTCCGTAGGAGCGGACGATCGAAAAGCATCCATAATATTTCTGAAGAGCAACTGCATTACAAAGACGTATCGGTTTGCTTCTCCGGTAAACCAATCGTTAATGCCCTTTTTAATTTTTATCGGTAATCGTTTGGGTAAAGAGGGCTTGTCCTTAATGAAGAATGATTGTAAAGCCTGATGGTATAGTGTTGCGTATGAATCTGCGGTTGCGGTGAAGTCCATGTCTCCGGATTCCTTAACAGAGATCAGCAGAAGCAGATCGAGAACGGTTTTTTTGAATTCAGCCGTCTTCTTGCTTACATCGGCTCCATTTACATGTATGAAGGATTGTAAACTTTCCTGGTTTAGAACCGGCTGCAATCTTTGTATAACAGGCTGTACCAAAAAATCATCCATACTTTTTTCAATGGAAGGTACCCCTGCGCCATTCAAATGAACAGTTAGGGCGGAATAAGGCCGGCTACTCCGGTCGACCACTACCCGAAAATCAAGAAAGACCTGATACTTAAAGGCCCCCAATTCCACATAAAGCCCCTTTTCGGCCAACTCCTTACAGGAACGAATATATTCCAGATTGGAAATATGATCACGGAAAATAACAAATTGTTGGGGATCACCACTTAAAGCGAGCGCCTCGGATAAAGATTTTTGGCGCAGAGCCCCCTCTTCTATATAAGCGGCAGAAGTACGGATAAATCCTGCGGCGAATTGGAATTTATTATTGTAAAGTACCAATGAGCGTTGATCCTGAAAGCGGTTAGAATAAGCAAAGACATTTTCATTGACCGAACCGCTGCTGGTGAAAAAATCGAAAAGATAAAAATGCCGCACATCGCTAAAGAGATAACGTTTGCGTAAAAGAGGAAAAATTTCCCTTTCATGGCGGGCGATTAGATGAGGATCGGCTTGTTCATCCCAATACGCTTTTTTATATTCCATACCATATTTTTCGGAGAACCCTTCGATCTGTCCGTGACCAAACATGGGCAGTCCCGGCAGGGTGGACATCATCACACACACGCCAAAATATTTATCATCCTTGCCGAACTGGGCGACAGCGGTCTCTTCATCCGGATTATTCATAAAATTTACATAACGTTTTAAGATCTGGGGATTAAATTCAAGCACATTTTTAATGGACAGGCGGAATTTATCATTTTCTTCATTCTTTAGCATATTCATAAAAGCGCTGTTATATACACGATGCATGCCGAGAGTGCGTACAAAATAACCCTCCATCATCCAGAAGGCTTCCGCCAGCAAAAGGGTATCCGGTACTTCTATCTGAACCCGATCGACTACTTCCCGCCAAAATTCCTTGGGAAAGAGTTTATCGAACTCCTTTTTGCTTAAAGCGTATTCCGATCTGGACGGGATATCTCCTCCACTGCCGGGCAGGGGAAACCATAAACGCTGATAATGTTTTTTAGCCAGGGTCATGGCGGCGTCGAAACGAATAATCGGAAATTTACGGGCCACATGCAGAATGGTCTGTATAACCGCTTCCCGTACTTGCGGCAGCAGATAGTTAAGCTGGGCCGTATCATTCCAGGGCATGCTGGTGCCGTCATTCCCATGGTAAAGATAACGGGTATCACCGGTGTGGCGGTCGAGCCGCTTAAAGACCACGGCCGCGTCGGTTTGATTCCAGTAACCGTCTTCGATGAAAACTCCGACCCGCTCGTCTGCACTCAGATCCGGCCCCGTATAGCGATACGTGGGGAAAGGAGGCTCCGGCGATTGAATGAACCAGTCCGGATGTTCGATGACCCATTTGGAATCGATACCCATATGGTTGGGGACCATATCGCTGGCCAGACGGATTCCGCGTTGTGCAGCCCTGCTCTTTAAAGATTGCAGAGCTTCCTCTCCCCCCAGATCATCGGCAATGATATAATCATATAAGGAGTAGGCCGATGCCACGGCTTCGGGATTGCCACGGATTTGTTTTATTTTTTGTGAGGCCTTACTTCGCTGCCAAAGACCGATCAGCCACAAACCGGTAAATCCGTACGCGGCCAGACGATCCAATTCCTGGTCGGGAATCTCGTCGAGACGGCGAATGGAACGCTGGTATTGTTTGCTTAGCTGATCCAGCCAGACATAAGTGCTTTTGGCTATCAGTACCACCCGTGGCATCCAATCCAGGTCCGGAGAGAATTGTTCCGGTTCATATTCTACTGCCGTGTCGAATTCGATAATATGAGTCGGCCCGGGACCAAACTGGCCGGGATCAAAACGAGCCATTTGTTCTTCCCAGATAAAATCCATACCGATTAACAAGCGGGTTAAAATATCGGCCAAATAGGTGGACCAATGGGTTTTAATATATTCCAGTTGGGCCAGAACAGAATTTGGAAATTTTTCAGCGGGTAAACGTAAAAGCCTGAGTAAAGATAGCTTTTCAACACCGATGGAGGGTTGGGTATCAAAAAAAACTTCTAAGGAACGGAAGGCTTCGTTGTATATTTTTTTTTCCGATAGATTTTTTTCATCGATCAGTTCATCTATGGGCCGATATGCAGGGTTTCGATTTTCCAGCCAGAGCAGAATCAATTCCTCCAAAGCGGTGTATTTATTGGGGAATTCTTTAGAACCACCGTTCAGATACTCCTGCACAGAGGTCTTTCCCTGGTAGATTTCGGTGTTGGGAAATTTTCCGAGAAAATCATTCAGGAGCTTGTACAGAGGTTGAGAACCGAGTTGTTCGCTCAGGAATTTTTCCATTTTTGGGTAAAGCGACGGATTGATGGTCTGCCGGTAGTATTCGATAAGCAGATGGTTGATTTCATCAAGCAGGCCGAAGGCGTTTAATTCTGCGGCAGAGACCTTTTTGCCCGAGTCATTCAGTTTAGCAGCCAGGGCGCGGGCCGCCAGAAAATTGGCAAAGATGACTCGTCCGCTAAGGGAAAATAATGTGTCGTCAACCTCATATTTATTACGGGCTGAGCGGGAAATGTGAAATTCAAACAGGGTTTGGTCGGGGCAACCGTCACTTAGCATTCTAGATAACCTCGGCGAGAAATACGTTTGTTATTCGTAAAAAATTCTCTTTACTAAAAGGATAATCCTTTCTTTGTAAGACAAAGAAATATACGAGGAAATCGAATTAGAATCCAAAAACAATTTGCGATGTCTTAGTTCTTTTAGAGCCGGTTTTACGGGAGAAAAGCATCGGCATCCCTAATAAAGTACACCGATGCTGGGGAAGAATCATTCAGGCTTCAATTTTGGAGCCTAATACTTCAAGAAATTTTTTCATCCACTCGGGATGAGCCGGCCAGGCCGGCGCGGAAACCAGATTACCATCCACGTGGGCATTGGTAAAGGTGTCGTTATTGGCAATCCAGGTACCCCCGGCCCGTTCCACATCCGGACTCAAGGCGGGATAGCTAGAGCAAGAGCGGCCTTTCAGTACATTGGCTGCAGCCAGAATCTGCGGACCATGGCAAATAGCGGCAACCGGTTTGTTTTTATCAAAGAAATGGCGCGTCATTTCCAGAATTTTCGGGTTAAGTCGTAAATACTCGGGAGCCCGGCCTCCGGGAATGAGCAGTGCATCATATTCTTCCACTTTGACATCATCAAAATTGGCCGTAACCCGGAAATTATGTCCCGGTTTTTCCGAGTAGGTTTGATCTCCTTCAAAATCGTGAATAGCCGTTTTAACGGTTTGTCCGGTTGTTTTCCCGGGGCATACGGCGTCCACCCGGTGACCGACCATGGTTAGCATCTGATATGGGACCATGGCCTCATAGTCTTCCATAAAATCACCGACGAACATTAAAATCTTTTTTTGAGACATAACCGCTCCTCCTCTTGCTGGTTTATTGGTGTGTTGAAGATATGGTGAAAATAGAGTTCCTTCTTTTCAAACCTTGTCCTGATCGCGTTCCTTGTTTGCCGGAGTTTAATAATATTGCTGAAATGCTGATACGATCACAACTGTATTGTTTTTCCGAAGGACCCTGGCGTTAATGATTTTTTGATTTAATGTTAATAAAACACTTTTTTTTATTCATATGTTCCGTTACACGGAAAATGTTTTTTGTTTAAATGCAAAATGTATTATAAATTTGCCAAATTCAAGGGGTAATCATCAAGAAGCCGGAAGTGTTATTTATGGAAAAATTTGCAGCTCTTTTTGTGATCATAGGTGCCAGTTTATGGGGAGTGGACGGTATTGTTCTCAGGCCGTCACTTTATACCTTGCCGGTCCAGTTGGTCGTCTTTATCGAAACCAGTCTGGCGACCGTTTTGCTTACCCCCTTTTTTATTAAGAATTTTGGTGCGTTGAAGAAATTAGCTCCGATGGATTGGCTCTCTTTCTTAGCAGTGGCTTTATTCGGTGGAGCCATCGGCACCATGGCCATCACCAAGGCTTTATTTTATGTGAATTTTGTGAATCTTTCCATTGTGGTGCTTATCCAAAAGCTACAGCCGGTTTTTGCCATCTCCCTGGCCGCTTTACTTCTGAAGGAGCGGTTGCCCAGGGTTTTTTTTATATGGGCTGGGATCGCTTTGATCGGTGCTTACATTATGACCTTCGGTTTTCATCTTCCTAACTGGTATGCGGGCAATAAAACCGCCATGGCGGTACTTTACGCTATGATTGCCACAATTTCCTTTGCTTCGTCCACGGTTTTCAGTAAAAGAGCTTTAAAAAATGTGGAATTTAAAATGGGTACCTACTTGCGTTTTTCACTGACTGCGCTGATGATGCTTATCATCGTCGCCCTTTCTCAGGATTTTTCTAAGGTAGCTGATATTACTTCCAGACAGGCTTTCATTTTTGCTTTGATCGTTTTCTCCTCCGGGGCTCCGGCTATCTTCCTTTATTATTATGGGCTGAAACATATTACGGCCTCGGTGGCTACCATCGCGGAGCTGGCTTTTCCCTTAACGGCAATTGTTCTGGAGTATTTTGTTCATGGCAATATGTTAAGCATCGTGCAGTGGTTTGGCGTGGGCATCTTATTATTCAGTATTATCAGAGTCGGCCAGATTCAGAATCTTTTAAAAACACAAGAGGCCGGGTAAATAGTCCGGCCTCGCGGTTTTTTACAAATAGCGTGTACTTACCAAATAACAATTCTTTTATCCGGGGCTTTGTACATTTTATCCCCGACTTGCACACTAAACGCCTTGTAAAAGGGATCAAAATTTGTTAATACCCCGTTGGCCCGGAACCGGCTTGGTGAGTGGGGGTCGGTTAAAATACGGCGACGTAATTCATTGGGGCGATATTTTCGTTTCCAAACCTGAGCCCAGCCAATGAAAAAACGCTGGTCACCGGTAAAGCCTTCTATTACAGGGGCCGGTTTACCGTGCAGTGAATGTTGGTAGGCATAATAGGCCACAGTCACGCCTCCCAGATCGGCAATATTTTCGCCGAGTGTTAGTTTGCCATTTAAATGAAGCGTATCGATCGGAATATAAGAGGAGTACTGAGCAGCCAGTTTTTGAGTGCGTTCTTCAAATCGTTTACGATCCTCTTGGGTCCACCAATCATGCAAATTGCCGTCACCATCGGATTTACTACCCTGGTCATCGAAACCGTGGGTCAACTCATGGCCAATAACAGAACCGATCGCCCCGTAATTGACGGCGTCATCGGCTTGCATATCAAAGAAAGGCGGCTGTAAAATAGCGGCCGGGAAGACCACTTCATTCATAGAAGGATTGTAATAGGCATTTACGGTTTGCGGGTACATATGCCATTCGCCACGATCCACAGGTTTGCCCAGTTTATTCAAATTGTATTCATAATCGAAGCGGGTGGAGCGGATTTCATTGCCTATCAAATCGCCCGGTTTAATAGTCAGTTTGGAATAATCTTTCCATTTATCGGGATAGCCGATTTTTGCATGAAACTTGGAAAGTTTGGCCAAGGCCGCTTTTTTGGTTTGTTCGCTCATCCAATCCAGATTTTTTAAACGTTCCCGGTAAGAGGCGATCAAATTATCAACAAGCACCTTCATGCGCCGTTTAGCTTCCGGCTTAAAATATTTTTTGACGTAAAGTCGGCCGACAACTTCGCCAAGAGCCCCTTCCACCGTACTGACGGCACGTTTCCAGCGTGGTCTGTTCACTTTCGTTCCGCTAAGGGTTTTACCGTAAAAATCGAAATTGGCAGCCACAAAGCGTTGAGGGAGATAGCCGGCAAAACGGCTGAGAGTTTTAAAAATAAAATAAGCCTTCCAGTCGTTCAAAGAAGTTTTTTTGAATATTGTATCAAAGGCCTGTAAATAATCCGGTTGGCGGACCACCAGCTCTTCGGCTTTGGTAATCCGGTTGTCTGTAAAGAACTGCTGCCAGTTAAAATGAGGAGTCAGACCGGTAAGTTGTTTAATGGTCATCCGGTTGTAGGTTTTGTCACGGTCGCGATTTTTAACCCGGGTCCAGTGATGCTGTGCGATTTCCTTCTCAAGATTAAAGATATGCTGCGCTTTTGATCGGGCAGCTGTCTGATTGCCCAGTTGAAGGATGGTTTGAATATATTGTTGATATTTTTCGCGAACGGTCTTGAATTTACCACCCGGACGAAAATAGTAATCGCGATCCGGTAAACCCAGGCCGGATTGGCTTAAATAGAGAATATAGTGATCGGAATGTTTGGCATCCTGTCCGACCCACATAGAAAAAGGGGTTTGTGTTCCCAGCGGTTTTAGATAAGCCATGAGATTCAGTAATTCATCATAAGAATGAACCGTCTGAATTTTCTTTAGCAAAGGGGAAATGGGATTCAGACCAAGAGTTTCTATTTTATTTGAATCCATAAAGCTTGTATAGAAATCCCCAATTTTTTGTTGGTCCGTACCCGTTTTAGCGTGGGACTGAGCCGCTTCTTCGATTATCTGACGTAAGGCTTTCTGGCTCTTATCATATAAAACGGTAAAGGCCCCGTAATTGGATTTATCGGCTGGTATTTTTGTGTTTTTCAGCCAGGTGCCGTCCACATAACGGTAAAAATCATCTTGCGGCCGGACGGAGGTATCAAAATCTTTTTTATCAATACCGGATTTCAGATGTTGGGTACGGCAACTCAAAACCAGTAACAACAGAATAAACAAAACCGTGAAGCGCTTCATGTTTCTACTTCCTTTCTTTAATAAATGAACGTTGAAATAATTAAAAGGGTATGTACGAAAAAAATCCGAAAAGTTTCCACATTTTATGCAGATTGATGCAATTCCTGCAGCAAGCGGTGGATCTCTTTTAAGGCTTCGTCCTGCACAGTAGCATGATCCAGTAAGGCTTTGATTTCTTCTTCGGATTTTTTATTGATGTTATAGTCATTATGTGCTTCAATACGATCCCGCATATCCTGGCGGTTCTGACTCATCATGATAATAGGTGCTGCATAAGCCGCCTGAAGCGATAAGACTAAGTTCATTAAGATAAAAGGATAGGGATCCCAGTGATACATCCAGGCAACGAAATTTAATAATACCCAAAAAATCAAAATAATGCTTTGAATAATAATGAATTTCCATGATCCCATTATCAGAGCCAGATTATCTGCGGTTCTCTGACCAAAGGTTAACTGCTCGTTTAGAAGATCATTCACGTTTCTCACCGGGGGGTGGGTATGTTTAAAAGGTTCCGGGAAATGGAATTCAGATATTGACTTCATAGTGTTGCCCTTTCTTTATAAAAGTCTTCAAACCTTTTTGAGGTGTCTGATTTTTAACTCACGTTTCGAAAAGATACGATAAAGATACTCGGCTGTAAAAGCAAATACCAAGGCACAAAAAAGGACTATCAATGTTCCCGGTGATTTGCGTGCCGTATAGATGGCTAAAACAATCATAGAAAAAACGTCGCCCAGGATAGCGAGCCAAATAATGGCGGGTTTTGCTTTTGTTTTTTGGATAATACGCAGATGGGCTACATTAACGGAACCGTAAATAATCAAAAATACAGCACTACCAAGCATAGCAATGCGGGCTAATGGCAAAATATTTAAAGAAAGAATCACAAAACCGGCCGTAATAAACAAGCCTTCCCGGGCGTGGCCGAACACAGTACGTTCAAATATTCTCGGCAGTTCTCCGTCACGGGCGATCATATAGCTGACATTGGTCCCCCCATAAAGAGTAGCATTGATGGCCGATGCCGTAGAGAGCAAAGCGGTCAATACGATGATTACAAATCCAATCCGCCCCAGGAAAGGAGTGGCTGCCTGGGCCAGAGCATAATCCTGGGCCGAGACGATCTCTTTTAGAGGCAAATGGCCGACTACATTCATAGAAACCGTTACATAAATGACAATTACCAGGATAACGCTCAGATACAGGGCGCGGGGAAGAGTTTTCAACGGATTTTTCATGTCTTCTGCCGTATTTGTAATTAATCCGAATCCTTCATAGGCGATAAAGATTAAGGCTGCGGCAAATAAAATATTAGAATCCCGGGGCCAGATAGCGGTCGTCAGTAATACCGGTTTAATAGAAAAATAACCGATGATAGCAAACAGAGCTAAAACGGAAATTTTAATGATCTCATTGACCGATTCGAAAGCAGCTACAGCTTTGGTACCGATAAATTCCACCATTGTAAATAGCAATACAACTATTGTCGCCCATATATTAATCCAGAGATGTGAACTCCCTGCAGGCATAAAGGTTATGGCATATCCACCGAATGCGCGACCATAGAGGGACAAGGCAAACACATAACCGATCCATAGCAGTATATTCAGACCGCCACTGACTACATTACTGCCAAATCCACGAATTAGGAACTCGACCGGACCTCCTGCCGTGGGATAGGTAACCCCAAGTTTGGCATAGGAATAGGTGTTCAACAGAGCAACGATTCCGGCTACGAGAAAGGACACATATAGTGCATTACCAGCGATTGCACTGGCCGCCCCTAAAATCGAAAAGATGCCGGCTCCCACCATTCCGCCGACACCAATTGAAGTGGCTGCCCATAACCCCATGGTTCGCTTTGATTTTAACTCACCCATCTATGTATTTCTCCTTTCCGGACTTTTTACAAGAGCACTATTGGCCATAAAAATGGGCGCAGGTTTTTAGTGTCAAGAAATATTTTCGATTTTTAAAACCGGGAAAACGGAAATGATATCTTTTTTGTAAGAAATTTAATATACCGAAATCAAAAAAGATTCCATTAAAATATACTGTTTTTCCGGCAGCAAAGAATAAAGCGAATCGGGCTATTTACCGAAATTATAAGCAAATCCGACCCATGGGATAAATGGGAATCCCTTCATGTTTGTACCGGTTGGATAGAATAATCCCAGGTCAGCCGCCAGATGACGACCGAAGAATCGAATTCCCGCCGACAGAATCTTGGTGTCGGACTCAGGGGGAATCCAGTTTTCGGAAATAAGCTTTATGCTTCGTGAAAGGCGCATCTCTCCGCCGATCATAATCACCGGCTTATTCGTAAAATCCTTACCGGCAAAACCCCATCCCAGGCCAAATGTGGCACCATAATCGGAAGTGCCGTAGGTGGCAATGGCAAAAGTAATCCCGCCACCGGATCCCTCACCCCTGAGGGTGTTGGCATATAATATACCGCCGGCCACATCCAGCTTTTCCCATTTGAGAAAACGGATTTTGGGTGCCAGATAAACCAGTTGGTCCGTAGCTCCCGGAAAAATTGAGATACCGGCAGAAAGCGTTATAAAATCAAGCGCGCCGTAAGCAACGGTAGGGAAGAATATATAATAATCTGAAAAATAACCGTGTCCCTTTTTTAAGGTGCGGCCGGTAGGGGAAAAAAACAGACGCGTATCGTTTGGATCTGAATAAAGATATGCAGAGGAAGCAGAGCCTGTAGGAATAATCAGATATTTTTCAATATTGGCTTTGGGGATGGTTAGTACCATGTTTTTTTCCGTCTTAAGGGTAACAGAGGAGTCGTTAACAGATTGAATGTTACCAATAAAAGCCTGTCCGTCTTTGGTCAGCATTTTCACTTTTTGGCCGACAGATAGCGAATCACTTTGAGCTAACAGAAAAGAGGTGCTCAGCAAAGCGATAAGTAATACGGAAAAAACTTTTTTTAAAAACATTTTCTCGCCCTCCTTAAAAATATCAATTACTCAATCCGTTTATGAAAGAGCCCCATTTATGATATTAAAAGAACAAACTTATTTTTTAACGCTGCAAATTTGATAAATGTCCTTTGAAAAAAATCGATCCGGTTTTTTAAAGCTATCGATAGACCTCGATCTTTTCTATTCGGGCCGGGCTTAGCGGCATATCACGATTATTTCTTTTCAGGCCGGCAATTTTATCAACCACTTCCAAACCTTTGGTGACCTGTCCGAAAACGGTGTACTGACCGTCAAGTTGCGGAGCATCGGCATGCATGATAAAAAACTGAGACCCGGCTCCTTTGCTTACATCGGCGACGCGGGCCATGGAAAGCACGCCGCGGACATGTTTGTGTTTGTTAAATTCATGGGGAATGGCTACCAATGGCCCGCCTGTGCCGTAGAGAGCCGTATCGTTGGTTTTGGTCAAGGGATCGCCCCCCTGAATCATAAAACCGGGAATCACTCGATGAAAAAGTGTGTTGTTATAAAAACCGCCTTCTGCACGGGTAATAAAGGCAAAACAGGTGAGAGGGGCATCTTTCGGGAAAAAGGAGAGCTCAATATTTCCCATATTCGTCACTATCCGTGCTTTTACACCCTCCATTTGATTGATAAGAAACTGCATATGCTGATTTCCCTGCTTAATAAGATGAATCGTTTGTTTTAGCTCCCGTATATTCTTTTTTAATTGGGAGTTTTCCTGATTTAATTTTTTATTGTTACAGGAGAAAAGAAACAGGGGCAGGATGAACAATAGCCAAAGTTTTTTACTCATTTTTACCTCCGTTTTATTGGGATTGATGTCAAGATAAAGTTTTCTTTAAAACAGTGCAACCACGCGGCGGTTTAATTCTGATCATTGTCTGTATCCGGTCTAAGGTAGAAAGTAACCGGGACGAAAGTATTATTTAAACAAAACAGAAAGGAACGGATCATGCAAGATCAACTCATGCTCAAACGGATTCACCGCTTACATCAGCGCTTACGTGTTTTGATATTGCAAAATGCCCACGAGGAAACGGCTTATGACGATCGTTTCCTCCAGGAAGTACGTGAGCTGGCCGATGAGATTTTAGTACTTAAACAACGATACGGCACTTTTATACAAAGAGATGTGGATTCCTCCTTGCCGGTCTTGGTGGAAAGTCTTTAAAAAAAATTAACGGACATAAACTTTGTAGCAGGCGTCGACAG
Organism: Calditrichia bacterium; assembly: GCA_026983775.1. Classification (GTDB taxonomy): domain Bacteria; phylum Calditrichota; class Calditrichia; order Calditrichales; family Calditrichaceae; genus JALSTK01. The sequence continues at coordinate 2,714 of JALSTK010000036.1, read as the reverse complement.
ATTGCTCAGCCGGCGCTTCCTGCTACAACGACAAAGCAGTATCTCTCCGAAACAGAAATATTTCTATTTCCCCGATAACATTTATACAACGAATTCAGGAACAGGTCTAAAAAGTTAAGGTATTTTGGCTCTACTGGGTTTTTTGTGGTTAAACGCCGCATCCTTAAATCATTTTTCTAAAAAATTAGATTTCATTCACACCCTATCTTTAAATCATCACGAAGTGATGTAATATGAGTAGCCACACCCGTCAGCCGCCGGGCAGGAGCGAAGCCTGTGGGCAAGATACAACCGAATAGGGGGTACCGCAAAGCGGTAAAATAAATCAGGCCTTTCAATGTATAGGGTCTCCTATTTCGTTAGAATGCTCTGGGTTCCACATTCGACGCCTTCAGCGTCGCGCTCGCTTTTACCGCTTTACCACAGGCTTAGCCTGTGGCTACTTACATTCGTATCCTTCGGATACTTTTATTATTAAATGCAAATGAATGAATCAGTAAGATCATATTGTCAGTCTTTTTTTAATATACGACTTCACAAGAACCCCGGTAGAGCCAAAATATTTTTTCGGCATGAATAAAATTGTTATATTTTTCCCATAAATAAAGTACTTTCAAGGGAAAGAAATAAATTTGAAAATATTATCAAAACTTGATCTTCAAACACATAAAGTTCTGTAACTCAATTGCTTTTTTTGCATCTGTAATTTAGAGATGTGTTTTGTTCAAAAAAAGCAGGAATACAAGAAACATATTAGCGGTACAAAATAGAGAGGTGTCATATGGCGACCCAGGAAAAATCCTACAAATTCAAAGCTGAGATTAAACAACTAATGGACATTTTAGTTCACTCGCTCTATACAAACCGGGAAATATTTTTACGCGAGCTCATTTCCAACGCATCGGACGCACTGGATAAGGTCCGCTTTGAGATGACACGCGGTGCGGAAGTATCCGATCAGAAGCTTCCTCTGGAAATTCGCATCAAAGCAGACAAAGATAAAAATATTCTGACTATTTCCGATACGGGAATCGGGATGACCTCCAAAGAACTGATGGCTAATATTGGAACAATCGCCAAGTCGGGAACATCCGATTTTTTGAAACGGCTTTCCAAGGAAGCAAAAGAAAGCGATGTTTCAAACATTATCGGTAAATTCGGTGTGGGTTTTTATTCGGTATTTATGGTGGCCAAGGAAGTGGTGATTACTTCCAAATCGTATAAGAAAAACGAACCCGCTGTGCAATGGGTTTCAGACGGATCGGGCAGTTACACGATCCGCGAGTTGGAAAAAGCTCATAAGCGGGGAACGATCATAGAAGTGCATTTAAAAGATGAAGCCAAAGAATTTACCGAAAAGTACCGTCTGGAGTCCATCATTAAAAAGCACTCCAACTTTATCCCTTTTCCGATCTATCTCGAAAAAGATAAAATCAATACGATCGCTGCCTTGTGGCGGGAACCCAAATCCAGCATTAAGCCCAAACAATACGAAGAATTTTATAAATATCTGACCTACGATACCGAGCCTCCGCTGGAGACGATTCATGTTTCCATAGATGCACCGGTGCAATTTGCCAGTATCATGTTTATTCCCAAACGAACATTCGATATGTTCGGTATATCCAAGGAAGATATCGGTCTGGACCTTTATGTCAAAAGCGTGCTGATTCAACATAAGTATTCCGAATTATTACCGGAGTATTTGGGATTTATCAAGGGGATGGTCGATTCGCCGGATATTCCGCTGAATATATCCCGCGAGACTTTACAGGAAAACCGGATCGTAATGAAAATATCCCAGACTCTGGTAAAACAAGTGCTTTCCGCTTTGAAGAAGATGGCCGAAAAAGAGCCTGATAAATATAAAGAATTTTGGCAGGCCCACAGTCAGATTTTCAAGATGGGATACAGCGATTATGCCAATCAGGAGAAATTTGCCGACCTACTGCGCTTCGATTCTTCGGCCATGGAAGACGACACCCTTACTTCACTGGCCGACTATACCCAACGCGCCAAAGAAGATCAAAAAGAGATCTATTACATTTCCGGCCCCAGCAAAGAAGCGTTAGAAACCGATCCCCATTTGGAAATTTTTCGCAAGAAAGGATTGGAAGTTCTCTATCTGTATGATCCGGTAGATGAATTTGTGATGACCGGTTTGGCCAAGTATAAAGAGTTTACTTTGACTTCGGTTGAACAGGCCGATATGGGTAAGCTGGAAAAATTTGAAGATGTGGAAAAATCGGATGAGAAGATCACTGCCCTGAGCGAAGGTGAGCAGAGGGTCTTTAAAAAATTATTGGATAAGATTAAAGATATTCTTGGTGATCGGGTTACCGATGTACGCGAATCAAAACGTTTGAAAGACAGTGCCTCCTGCCTGGTGAGTCCGGATGGTGAAATGACTTCTCAAATGCAGAAGATTCTGCATATCATGAATAAGGACACATCCATACCGAAAAAAATATTTGAAGTGAACAAGGATCATAAACTGATTCGCAATTTACTGAAGATATACAAAAATGATCCCAAGGATCCGTTTATTCAGGAGAGCGTAGAACAGTTGTATGAATCGGCTCTGTTATTGGAAGGGTATCTGACCGATCCTCACAAGCTGGTTAATCGTATCCAGGATATTCTGCTAAAAAGCAGCGATTGGCATCCGGGAAATAAATAAAACAGAAAATCCGACTCTGATGAAAAAGCCATTG
>JALSTK010000035.1 GCA_026983775.1 Calditrichia bacterium | reverse complement strand
GCTAACCTTTACACCGGGAGCGGGCTGCAGTTCATATAAAGTGATCACAGGTCCCGCCGTCACCTTAACCACTTTGGCCTCCACACCGTAATCCCGCAGCTTCAATTCCAGTATTTCCGCATTGGCGGTGAGTTCTTCCCGCGTAACCCGGACTTGATTGGCAGGGGGACTGTGTAAAAGATCGATGGATGGAAATTTGTATTTGGCCACACTCTCTTTGACCAATTGGTCATAATCCAGTTCCTTGTTTTGGACCTGATCCTCCACTTCAAAGCCCGTACCCTTTTCTTTTTTCTCATCAAGTTCCTTGAGTGAGGACAGAATATCATCCAGAGAGGTTTGAACCGCCTGCGGTTCGGACGGCACGATTTGCTCTTTTTGTTCCTTATTTACCGCGGTAACCGATGCAGAGGATTCCTTCACTTCATCGATATTAATTTCCGGTTTCCTCTCGGTCGGTACCGATTTTTCAGCAACTCCCGGCCGGTCAGCTTCTCTGCCCAGGGGTACCTGCTCTTTTAATTTTTCCGCCTTTTTATTTGCTTTTAATTCCTTCTTAAGAGCCTGTTTCTCGCCGATATTTTTAAAAAAATGTTTTGTGGCGGTCGTCAGACCATTCCAGGCCGTTATCCAGAACTGAACAAATTGATTGACTTCCATACGTAAACTGATTACAGCGAGGGTCAGCGTTATAATAGCAATTAAAGCCATGCTCCCGAAGCGCCCCAGATAAACCACCATTTTGCTGGCCAACCAGCCCCCGATCAGACCGCTGGGATAATATTCCTGCATGTGTCCGGCCGTACGCACGGCTTCGGGTAAAGCCAGTACAATGGAAAGAAGAAGGGCCCAGGCAATCAGTGTCCAAACAATACGTTTCAAACCGGAAATCGTGTCTTTGCGAATGACATTCAGGGAATATAAGAACAAAAGCAATGGTAAAACCACAATCGGATAGCCCAGAGTCCACTGCATAAGAATATATGAAATCCAGGAACCGAACGGTCCCAGCCAATTACGTACTTTAACGCCCTGCGAGGAAACACTCAGACTGGAAGGATCATTTACATTAAAGGTAACAATGGCCAGAAAGAGCAGGAGGGATATGCCTAAGAACAGGATTCCCCAGGCCTGTCTCTTCTGATTAATCGCTTTTTTGCTTTTTGATTTTGACATAGTATTCAGTTCATTTTATTGCAAATCCGAATATTGAATATACAGAATAGCGGCCCGGAAAACAAGAAAGACAGCGGGTAAGTCTAATCAGATTACTAACTTGTCGCCCTTTAAAACAGGTACGACATCAAACCGATTCATTTTCGCACAATAGGTGATATCTTCGGCAAACCCCAGTCGAATTAAATGCTGACCATGGGGAGTCTGTCTGAGAAGCGCTTCCAGTTCATCATTGGAGAACCGTGCTTTACCCTGCAAGGCTTTTCCAGCATGGCGAGCTGCATCGGACAAGGAAACGGAATCCGATCTTTGTTCCATATGCTGAACCATTAATGCCGCACAGAGCGTGTCTTCGTAAGAGAATTTCCCTTCGTCTCCTGCACAAAGAAAGGTAATATTTTGTTTGAGTTGCAAGGCTCGATTGAGCACCGCATTAAAATTTATGAAGCTTCCAACCAATGCCGTGTTTCGTTGCCCAACCCTTTTAAGAGCCCTGGTACCGTTACTGGTGGTCAAAACCAGTACCCTGCCCCGGATCGATTCGGCACTATATTCCAGGGGCGAGTTTCCCAGATCGAAGCTTTCGATCTTCCGGCCCTGCCGTTCCCCGCAAAGCAGGATATCACCTTCAGCTTCGGCTCTTTTTAAAGCCGCTTCTACGGATTCTTCGGCATAGATTGCCGGGCTACCGTTGGCCAAAGCCGTTACCATCGTAGTCGAAGCACGCAAGACATCAATAACGATTACGGTCTGATTGGGTCGAACGGTCTCTTCCCCCGCTGTATAAATGACATCGATTTTCATGCTGACCGCTATTCAAGGTATTTTGTCCACCGAATGATTCGGTTCTGCTCTATCGTTGTGCCCTTCCCGACCCGATCGGCAATTCAGAGTACTACTACACGAACGGTGGTTTTACGATCGTTGCCGCCATTAATTTATTACGGATCGCAATATCGATCTCGCTCCCTATTTTTGAAAACTCTTTTTTAACATAGCCCAAGCCGATCCCTTTTTCAAGAATAGGGGAAACCGTGCCGGAAGTAACGAAGCCCACTTCCCGACCGTCTTTAAATATTTTATAACCGTGGCGCGGGAATCCGCTCTCATTCAACACAAAAGCCACAAGCTTGCGTTTCGGACCTTCCTCCTTCACCCTGAGTAGAGCTTCCCGTCCGATAAAATCCCCTTTATCCAACTTGGTAATCCAGCCCAGCCCGGCTTCTATGGGATTGGTGGTTTGATCGATGTCATTGCCATAGAGACACATCTTTTTTTCCAAACGAAGCGAATCACGTGCTCCCAGGCCGATGGGTTCGATATCGAATTCCCGACCTGCTTCGAAAATTTTATTCCAGACATCCACCGCATAGCGATTGGCAAAGTATAATTCAAAACCCGGCTCGCCCGTATATCCGGTTCTGGAAATAATCATCGGTGCCCCGGCCAGTTCCCCTTCTGTGAACCAGTAGAATTGGATTGCAGCCAGATCCACATCGGTTAATTTCTGCAGAGTGGCTTCCGCATTTTTACCCTGGACAGCCAATTGCGTATATTCATCACTGTGGTCTTTAATTTCGCAGCCGTCTATTTTGTTCTTCAACATCCACTCATAATCCTTGTCCTTATTCGATGCATTAACCACCAGGAAATATTTATTCGGAAAACGATAGACCAATAAATCATCCACCAAACCACCGTCTTCATAGCACATGGCCGAATACTGGGCCTGTCCTACTTGAAGATGAGCCGCATTATTAATGGTTATTTTTTGTACCATGTCCAATGCTCTGGGCCCGGTTATCTCAATTTCCCCCATATGAGACACATCAAACACGCCAACCGTTTTGCGTACACGGCGATGTTCCTCACGAATGCTGCTGTACTGAATGGGCATATGATATCCGGCAAACTCAACCATCCGTGCCCCGAGTTGCTCGTGTATGTCATGCAGAGCTGTTTTCTTAAGATCCATGATCTGTTCCTTTTAAGATAGACTGATGTTTCTGTTCTACTATGTCCGGGATACGTCCCAGATGTCTTTCAAATATAAGTAAAGAAATAATTAAAATCACCAGCAGAATATGATTATCGAAATAATAGGGGTCCAGAAAAAAAACCACGATGGGCAGAATAAACGTAGCGATCATACTGGCTACAATATGCTTACGAATCGACATAAAAAAAACGGCCCAGATAACAATCCAGATGGCCACGAGCAAGGGCTGAACCACTAAGAGAGCGCCGGCAGCCACGGCTAAACCCCGCCCCCCTTTAAAACGAAGCCAAACCGGAAAGGAGTGCCCGATCACCAGAAAAGAAACGGTCAGCACCTCTAAGAAGGGTTGGGTGGGAAAATATTGGCGCAAAAGCCATACAGGTATAGCCCCTTTCAGCAAATCGATCAGCAGAACGATGATGGCGGTCGATTTACTTTTACTGATGCGAAGAGCATTCAGAGTACCTACATTTCCGGATCCAAACTGTCTGATATCTTTATGGGCGGTTAGTTTCAGCATTAAAAAGGCGGTAGGAAACGAACCGCATATATAAGCACCGACAGCTACTAAAAGCATTTTCACCAATTCTTTCCTTCTTGGCTATTCTTTTTTTTATTGGGAGGGTCCGTTATCCTGATCAGGAGAACAGATCCAGAATATCGTCCTTGGACAAACTTTTTAAAAAGCTTTCATCCGTAGAGATCAGCGATTCCACCAGACTTTTTTTCTTCTGCTGCAATTTTAAGATCTTTTCTTCCACACTGTCTTTTGAAATCAATTTATAAGCGAATACTTTACGGGTTTGTCCGATCCGGTAAGCCCGGTCCGTGGCCTGCATTTCCACGGCAGGATTCCACCAGGGGTCATAGTGGATTACATAATCCGCGGCCGTTAAGTTCAGTCCCGTACCCCCAGCCTTCAGACTGATTAAGAAAATTCGTATCTGTTCATTGTTCTGGAATTCATCCACAGCGCTCTCGCGATCCCTGACCGAGCCGTCCAGATAGGAATAGGGCGTATTCCTTCCGTCGAAATGACGACGAATTATATGCAACATCTGCACAAACTGACTGAAAATGAGTACCTTGTGCCCTTCCGAAATGATTTCATCCACCATGTCGGTCAGAGCATCGAACTTTCCGGAAGGATCGATATATTTCGAATCCACCAGTTGCGGATGGCAGGCAATCTGGCGCAATTTAGTCAATCCCTCCAGAACCTTAAACTTGGATTTGTTCACACCCTGATTCTCGATATCCTTTAAAATACTGTCTCTGTAACTGAGACGCCATTTATTGTAGACTTTGGTCTGTTCTTCGGACATGGGCGAAAAAATAACATTTTCGATCTTAGGCGGCAGCTCTTTAGCCACATCTTCTTTGGTACGGCGCATAATAAAGGGAAAAATCAATTTCCTTAAAGAGGAGGCTACCTGTACATTCTGTTCTTTTTCAATGGGCCGTTGGAACGTTTCCTTAAAGAAATTCTGATCGCCTAACAGTCCGGGGTTGATAAAAGCGAACTGGGCCCAGAGGTCCATGGTATTATTTTCCACCGGAGTACCGGTTAGAGCGAGGCGATTACCGGCCGAGAGTAAACGGACGGCCTTGGATGTTTCCGAATTGGGGTTCTTGATGTATTGAGATTCGTCCAGGATCACATAGTTAAAATCGAGATCTTTAAGAAAGGAAATATCCCGCCTTAAATGGCCGTAAGTGGTAAGAATAATATGAAATTTTTTAAGCCGCCGTAAATCCCGGGTCCGGCGCGTACCATAATGGACCAGATAGTTCGTGCCGGGGGTAAAGCGTTCGATCTCTCTTGTCCAGTTAAAGATGACCGAAGTAGGGGCCACAATCAGATTGGGCCGGCGCGGGTACTTTTGGGTCTCCCGCCGTAAGAGGCATAGCGCCTGGACGGTTTTGCCCAGTCCCATATCATCCGCCAGGATTCCACCGAAGGAAAAATCCTTCAGGAAACTCATCCAGTCGTAGCCGGCTTTCTGGTAATCACGTAATTCTCCATGAAAATTTTCGGGAAGAGGATAATTCTTTATCTTGTCAAATTTATCGAGTTTCTTCAGTTTTTCTTCACTCAGTGAATCCAGTTTCTTTTGATCCGCTTCGGACAACATACGATCGACAAAGGATAAATGGTGATTGGCGAAACGGATACTATCGTCTTCCACCCGTCCGAAATTGAGCATGTAATTAAATTTCTCAATCAGCTTTTCCGGCAGACGAGCAAGGCTACCATCGCGTAATTTCACAAATTTCTTTTTGGCCTGAAGCGCCTTCTTCAGCTCGGAAAGGGTTACGGGAACCCCTTCAAAATTAAGATTCAATTCCACGTCAAACCAGTCGGTATTCGAAGAAATGTTTACGCCGAAATTTGCCTTAGCCCGTTTCACACGGAAACGAACTAATTTTTCTTCACCCATAATTTCAAAACCTTGTTTAGCCAGGCTCGGCAAACCATCGAACAGCCAATCCAGGGCATCTTCGAAGGTGGAATAAAACAGGCCGGGTGTATCTTCCATGATCTGCGTTTCCAGTACTTCTTCCCGGATGCGGGCTTCGGCATTCCGATCGCGGTGAACGCGAATAATTTGTCGCGACTTATGATCATAGTGTAGATACTGATCGTTGGCATGACTAAACGAAATTTCAATAGCATCGTACAGCAGAGAGAGGGAAACGATTAACTGGTCGTCCATCTCTTCGATATAGAGGCGTTTTCCGGTGATCTGGTTGATCTCCATAACTTCGATTCCGGGAGGAAATTCCACATAAGGAAAGATCGGTAGTTTAGCTAAATAATCGGAGATGAACGATTTGTATTCGCCTTTATTGACAATCACTTTTAGTTTTTCATCAATAAATGATTTGATATAGGAATAGTTTAAGGGAAAATTGCAACGATGCAATTTCCCTTCTCTGTAAAACCAGATCGGATTTACGGTTAAAATTTTTGTTTTTTCATCGACCGGAATCTGGATTTCATCCCGTACAAAAAAAGGTTGAAAGATATAGTTGCGATCTTCATCCTGGATTAATTTAAAACTCAATTCCCAGGGTCTGCGCCCGAAACGGATGCGGGTTCCTATGCTTCCGTCTTCGTTTTTAATGTGCAGTTCACTGGTGCGCAACAGACTGAAGATCTGCCCGGCATCCAGGCCGAAATCCAGATAACTGGTTTCCAAACGCCCACGAAAATATACGGAGGATTGCTGGGATTGCAACCGTTCCAGGAAAGAGATGGCAATCAAATCTCCGGAGGTACGAAAGACGTTCTGTTCGGACAACTCATTAAAGGAAGGTTCCTGAATTCTTCCATAGGTGCCATCCTTTTTCATGTACACTTTGACCGGCTTTATATTCCAGTAATTTTCCAGAATATGGATGATGTAAATCAGCTTCCAGCGTACCTCTTGTGAAAATTCATTATCCACCTGCTGAATGGCGATCAGCTTTTCAAAATATTCACGCCAGTTCGGTTCCTCGACGGTTTCTTCTTCGGGCTCCTCCGAGGTCTGGTCATCAAAAATTTTGAGCGCTACAGCCACGGCGTGTTTACAGATATAATTATAAGGGCAGGTACAGGTTGCGGCAAATGAACGATCGTCGACCGTTAATCTTACGAAGTAAGGATAGGTACCCTGCACGGTCGCTTCAACCGATAGATTATCTAACTTTTTTATTTTTACCCGACCTTCTTTAAAATAGTCCAGCCCCTGTTTGAAAATAATATCCGGAACCCGGTCTTTCAGATCCTTAATGTCAATCTTCACTTTTAATACTCCGCCCTTCTATTAAAACAGCATCCTGCCTACTAAATCCAAATCCTATTTTTATTCGCTCTGGCGTATAAAATATACATTCAGAATTATAAATATAATACATTATTTTTTGAGATTCAAAATGAAAATAGGAAATCTGTATTCTTTTTTTCGATAAAAATAAGGATTAAGTGCCGATAAGCAGCGGCAGCTACAAATAAATTCGAGGATAATTAATTGTTTTTATTTATATTAGAAGATTTGTTAATATAAAATCGCCCAATCCATATTCTGTTTTTACAAAAAGAAAAAAGTTTTCACCTTTTTAAAATCGAATCCCCTTCTGCCTCCAAGATACCCTTAGAGTAACGGGATGAAATTATAGATGTAATTCTTTCTTCAGAAACTGGCCCGTATACGATCTATTTATCTTCGCCACCTGTTCCGGACTGCCCAGAGCAATCACTTTTCCCCCGGCATCTCCGCCCTCCGGCCCGAGATCAATGATCCAGTCCGCCGTTTTGATAACATCCAGATTATGTTCGATCACGATGACCGTATTGCCCTTATCCACTAAACGGTTGAGCACGGAAAGCAGCATATTGATGTCTTCAAAATGAAGACCGGTTGTCGGCTCGTCCAATATATAAACGGTTCGGCCCGTACCGATTTTAGAAAGTTCCGTAGCCAGTTTAACGCGTTGCGCTTCGCCACCGGACAAAGTGGTGGCAGCCTGGCCTAAATGAATATATCCCAAACCCACATCGGCCAGAGTCTGTAAACGACGGCGTACGGCAGGAATATTGGTCATGAATTCCAGGGCCTGGTTAACCGTCATTTCCAGAACATCGGCAATACTTTTTCCTTTATATTTAATTTCCAGGGTTTCCCGGTTATAACGTCGCCCTTTGCAAACTTCGCACTGCACATAAACATCGGGAAGAAAATGCATCTCAATCTTTTTTACCCCATCGCCTTCACAGCTTTCGCAACGTCCCCCTTTTACATTAAAGCTGAAACGTCCCGGTTTGTAACCGCGGATTTTTGATTCCGGTAATTGAGAAAACAGATCACGAATCGGAGTAAACAATCCGGTATACGTGGCCGGATTAGAACGCGGTGTGCGCCCGATGGGCGACTGATCCAGGTCGATAACTTTGTCGATATATTGCAATCCCCGTAACTCGTTGTAGGGTAGCGGTACCTTTTTGGCCGTATAAAAATGGCGGGAAAGGGCAGCATATAAAGTTTCATTGACCAGAGTACTTTTTCCGGAACCGGAGACACCGGTCACACAAATAAACTTCCCCAGAGGGAAGCGGACATCTATGGTTTTAAGGTTGTTGCCCCGCACCCCCAGAATTTCCAGAAATTGACCGCTTCCCGGACGACGGATGGCGGGTACGGGAATGGTTTTCTTATTGGAAAGGTATAGCCCGGTCAGGCTCTTCGTACTGCGTGCCACTTTTTGCGGTGATCCGGCCACCACTACTTCACCTCCGTGCCGTCCGGCACGCGGCCCGAGATCAACCACATAATCCGCATCTTCGATCGTTTCCCTGTCATGTTCCACGACCAGTACCGTGTTTCCCAAATCCCGTAACTGTTTCAAGGTGGTGATCAATTTACGGTTATCACGCTGGTGCAGACCGATACTCGGCTCATCCAGAATATACAGCACACCCACCAGTTGGGAACCGATCTGGGTCGCTAAACGGATTCGTTGCGCCTCTCCCCCGGAAAGAGTACCTGCCGAGCGAGCCAGGGTAAGGTAGTCCAGGCCGACGTTGATTAAAAAATTAAGACGTTGTTTCACTTCCTTTAAAATCTGATGGGCGATTTGTTCCTGTTGACGGGTGAGCTTTAAGTGACTCAGAAATTCGAAAGCTTCCCGGATGGAGAGCCGGGTTACCTGATGGATATTCATATCGTTGATGGTTACGGACAGGGCTTCTTTTTTAAGACGTGCACCCTTACAGACATCGCAGGTTACGCTGTTCATGAATCCTTCGATCCAGCGTCGTACATGGTTGGAGGTGGTCTGTTTGTATCGTCGTAATAAATTATTAACAATGCCTTCGTACTGACTAAACCACTCCACATGGGTATTTTTACGATTATAGGTAAAACGAATCCGTTCATCCCCGTTGCCGTATAAAATAAGCCGACGTACTTCCTCCGACAGATCACACCAGGGGGTATCCAGACTAAACCGGAATTGTCTACTTAAACTGGAAATCATCTCATATAACCAGCCTTCATGGCGACCGCTCAAAACCCGGATTGCCCCTTCATTAATAGAAAGCGTTTCATTGGGAACAATCAAATTGGGATCGATTTGGGTCAATACGCCCAATCCGTCACAGTTGGGGCAGGCTCCGTACGGACTGTTAAACGAAAACATACGCGGAGCCGGCTCTTCGAAGGAGAGGTTACAGTGCGCACAGGCAAACTGTTCACTGAACAATACGTCTTCCCCCTGATCCACCTTGTTCACATAAATCATTCCGGAGGCCTCTTTTAAGGCCAGTTCCACCGAATCGGTCAGTCGTTTTTTAATATCCGGAGCGATCACCAACCGATCTATGACCAAATCCAGATTATGCTTTTTATTCTTATCCAGATCGATCTCATCTTCGAGAGAAAGAACCTGCCCGTCTACTCTGACACGCAGGAAACCTTCGCGTCGGAACTGGGCAAAAACTTCCCTGTACTCCCCTTTTCTGCCGCGAATTACAGGTGAAAGAATCTGGATGCGCGTATTTTCGGGCCAGGAAAGGATGGTATCGACAATTTGCTGGACGGTTTGCCGCTTCACAACCCGGCCGCAATTATAGCAGTGCATGGTTCCGATGCGGGCATAGAGTAATCGCAGATAGTCGTAAATTTCCGTTACGGTACCGACCGTGGAACGCGGATTACGACTGGTTGACTTTTGCCCAATAGATATGGCCGGAGAAAGTCCTTCGATATAATCCACATCGGGCTTTTCCATCAACCCTAAAAATTGGCGGGCATAGGCATTCAAAGATTCCACATAACGGCGCTGTCCTTCGGCATAAATCGTATCAAAGGCCAGACTGGATTTACCCGAACCGGACAGTCCGGTGATAACCACAAATTTGTCGCGGGGAATCCGAACATCAATATTTTTAAGATTATGCTCTCTGGCCCCTTTGACCAGAATGATATTTTTCTTCGGCATTTGGATTAAATTAGGTTCTCTCGCTTTAAGATTAAAATCGGCCGATGTACGGATCGAATGACTCTTTCCGAAGTACTTCCCAACAGGAAGCGATCCAGTCCGACCAGGCCATGGGTGGCCATCAAAACCAGATCGATCGGTGTTTCCATGGCATATTTGCTGATTTCCTTATGAGGTGTCCCCTCGGAGATGATCCGATTCACGGTTATCTTTTTTTTAGATGCCAATTCGGCCACCGTTTCATCCAACTTTTCTTCCGCCTTTTTAACAATATCCGGAACGATTTCTTTTAACGATTTCATCCCCCAGCTATATAGGGCAGGATGTACATCCTGATTAATCACATACAATAAATCGATGCTCCCCTCTTCTTCAACCCAATCAAAAGCCGTTTGCAGAGCAGAATGACTATCATCGCTAAAGTCATAAGGTACCACAATCCGCTTAAATGTATGTTTCACACGGGATTCGCGATGCAGAGTCAGAACCGGACAGGGAGCATAGCGGACGACCTTTTCGGCTACGCTGCCAATCAGAAAATGTTCCAGTCCGGACCGTCCGTGGGTCCCGATGACGACCAGTTGACAGGGATGGTTGTTCAGGTAACCGAGGATAGCAGAAGGCGCAGAATAGCCGCGGATGATTTCATGTTTTATTTTCAGTTCCGCCTGTTTTTTAGTACCGTCCCGCAAGGATCGTAAGATCTCTTCCTCGATCTTATCCTCTTCCTGGTGGACCCTATTCAGACCTTCGGGTAAGCGGGTGGCATCGTCTTCATACAGGACACGGGCATGAACCACGGTTACCTCGGCCTGATAACGTGCGGCCAGGATAAGGGCCTGATCCAGCGCTTTCCGGGCTGTGTCGGAAAAATCGGTCGGTACGACAATACGGTGAATTTCCATTACAATACTCCTTATTATTCAAGGCTGTAAATAAAGAACCTGAACGGCCTTTTTTCGGACTTTTTGATAACTCAACGGTACATTCCACCGTAGTCCGTTCTTCCACATCTCAAAAAAATCCATAAAATGTTCGGACAAAGGATTTCCGCTGTTGCCGGCAGGAAGAACCATGGTGGCTGCATCTACATTTGAAAAATCAATGACAAAGCGCCAGCTTGGTCCGACAATCGACTTAAAATGATTCGGGTTCGCTTTATCCTCCAGGTAAAAAGCGGCATTCAATGTTCCGGCGGTACCGGGCCAGGGAAAGGGCCCGTATTGTAAATGCAACAAACCGGATACAACCGGAACCACAGCAAGAGGATGACGAATCGACAGGGTATGGAAATCACCCCATGTTTTATCCCCTACGATTTGCAAGGCCTCGTTTATGGCTTTACGGGCTATCTCTTCCCTGGTTTCCACTTTTTCTTTGGTGCGCACATCGTCAAACCACTGCCTGGGTCCGTGAAAATAAATTTCCATGAGATCGGTATACAATATCTTTTTATCCGTTCCGCCCAATTCATCATCAAAGGTCAGATGCTTCAGGCGATTCAGGAATTCATTAACTACCGCCGCATCCCAGGAATCCACACTGGCAACACCTTCCCATTTTGACATTTTTTCCGCTTCCGCCCGGTGTCCGGTAACTTTCAGCAAACGAAGGATTTCATCTTTTAAATGTAATTGAAAAGCATCCGTAATATCCATTTGAAAACGGTACATGTCTTGTACGGAAAATTTTTGGGCGGATTCCAGCAGGCGTGTGATACGCAAAATACGATCGGAAGCATAGTTGCCATAAAGCGGGTAGGTGCTTTTTGCCTCGGGTTTATTATTGCTGACCGCCAGCCAGCCCTTCTCCGGATTGAGACTGTGCGGGGTTTCATCCAGGGTAAGGAATCCGTGCCACTGATATTCATCGCTCCAGCCCGGAACCGGCAAATTATACGGATTATCGGGCCGAATCGCAACCGGTGTTCCTAATTGATAGCCGATATTACCCTTTGCGTCGGCATAGGTCCAACTGGCATCCAAAGCTCCCAGCCTGGTTACGGTTTTCCGAAACTGATCATAACTGCTTATGCGCATCAGGCGGAATCCGGCACTCATGGCTGTATCCAAATTTGTATCGAAACCGGCCCAATGCAGCGCATAATGTTGTTTCAACGAATCGTTTTCAAAAACAAGCGGGCCATGGCGCGTCTCTTTAACCGTAAAATGATACGGTTGCTTTGCTCCCGAGATTTCAATCTCCTGCGCGTAGGTTTTAAACGGTTGCCAGCCTGTAGGAGTCAGATAGCGGCTACTGTCTTCGGGATGTACTTTTTCGATATAATATTCGTTTACATCGATACCGCTTACCGTAAAAGCCCAGGCACATTGCCCGTTGTGCCCCATGACGATCAGAGGCAAACCCGGCGTACTGATGCCCAATACATGGATCGAAGGATCTTTTATATGAAGTCCGAGATAGTACCAGAATTGTGGCAGTCGACGTATCTCCAGATGCGGATCGCTGGCTAGCATGGCCGAACCGCTAACACTATGAGCAGGACCAATTACCCAGGAATTGGAAGAATTAGCCATACGCAGCGGCAAATCCTGATCTGCAAAATAAGTTTGAATCACGGCCTTCTGGAACATCTTACGCAAAGATAATTTCGTTTTATTCCGAGTCGGTATTGTGTACGGAGCCCACAGCGGATAGGGTACATCCAGTGACTTTAGCAGCCCTTTCCCCTCTTTCTCCGCAGCATGAACCATAAAAGCATCTGGACTCATTAAATAGTCGGAAAACCAACTTTGAAAACTTAAGATGGTTAAACAATCATAAACCGACCAGGATTGGACTTTCTTCCTCAGTAATTGAAATTCAAAGGGTAAGGCACCAACCTTTTTAATATAGGCGTTCACCCCATCGCTATAAGCCTGCAGTCGTCTTCGGTTATCCGAGCTGAGTGTTGCCAGAAAACGTTTGGCGATCCGGTCGTGCCCTACCGTACGCTGATGAATATCAATAGCCAAAACGCTTGGCCCCAGTAAATCCGCCAGCCTGCCTTGCGCCACCCGACGAGTCATATCCATTTGAAACAAACGATCCGAAGCATGCAGATATCCTAAAGCGAAATAGCCGTCATGCTCATCGGCAGCCCAGATTTGAGGGATGCCCATTTTATCGAAAGTAATTTCCACCGAATCCGAAAGGGTGGAAATGCGTATTATTCCCTCCCGCTCCGGTAGTGATTTGCGGATTTGGATATAACCATATATTCCGGCACTAACAACAATCATAATAAAGATGGCGCTAATCCAAAGAACAGCTTTTACAATTTTGTTCATAATAACCCCAAAATTTGATTCCCCTTCAACCTGATCCGACTTTCGCTAAGAACGGGCTCTACTATCTACAGATAGGGACGGATTCTTTCCTGAAGGTATTTAAAAAACAGACTCACCCGCTTTCGGCGAAATTCCGTTACGCATTCATAGCCGTTGCTTATCATCATGCCTATCAAAAGAAATTTATTCCCCTTATTACCCGAATATTCGGATTTCTATTGTCAGCTTAAAATGTATTTTTGAATATAACGGATTTTTTTGGTGGAAAAAAGAGTACCCGGCATGAATTCATCACGTACTGGAAATTAACAACATAAATATGCTCTGCAACTTAACTAAATTTTTTCCGTAGGTAATAGTAAGTACTTTCTTGAGTATCTCAAGAGAACCTCCCATTCAGGGACCTCCCCTGAATGAAATATGGCTAAGCCGGTAAATCTGCTTTTTTACCGGCTTTTTTATCCGTTTTCACCGCTCACCCGGGCCAATTGTAATAAATAAAATCGCAACCGCACCTGTTCTTCGCTACTCAGGATTTGTTCTTCAATTTTAATGATGCGATCCACATCGCTTAAAGCCCGGATAATATCAATAGGAGCTTCTCTCTTCATCTGAGGCAGTTCACTCAGATAGTGCACCGTATGGAGAAGGAAGCGGCGCATGGTATCGTCACCCACATCTTTTAAGGTATTTTTAATCCCGGAAGCCATGCGCAGAATACGGGTAGATTCCCCGCTAAAGACGGTTTTCCCTTCCGTGGTTCTGGACATTAATTTCTGAATGGCCATGGCCAGTTCCACAAAACGTTGTACCTGCTCAAAAATCGGCTTTTCGATTAACAGCCATATTTTTTCGCGCCAAAAGCGAATCTTTTCCGGAAGAAGCAATCCATTTTCTACCGCCCTGAGCCATTGCTCATCAACCTGGCCTGAGACCTCATATATCATCCGCTCTGTCTGCGTATTGAACAAATCCTGCTGCAGAATAACAGCCAGATCGGGCCGCAGGGAGGGCAAAAGCTGAACATTGAATTTTTCGCCCACAAAAAATTCCTCTGTTTTCACACCCTGGCGGCGTAACAATTCTTTCTGCAGTAAAGGAATACAAGAAGAGATGGAATCTACATCTTCCCGTAAAGCCAAAAAAGAAGAATTCCCGGCAGGATAAGCCTTCTCGATCCGGCGGACATACGTTAGCTGCGGGTCATGGAAAAGACGCAATGATTGTAAAATTTCCTTAACCGGCAAAGAAGGCAATATCCGGTTTTGCAATAGTGCTTTCCCCTCTTCCATTTGGGCAAATTCCTTACAGGCGCGAAACAGGCCGGTAGTCAGTTGATTGACACCCAGGAGCATGGTCTGGGCTCTATTGTGACCGATGGCTCTCAGCAAACTTCCATGCCGGGCCAAAGGCAGGGTCTCTGTCAGACGACCTAAAATTTCCTGTCCTTCTTTTTCCCCCATGCCCTTTGAGGGACGCACCGTGGGTCGATCCCGCAACTCCGGCATGGAGCGGGACAAAAAGTAGGAAATAATATGGATGCCGACCATATCGTGTTCCGTACCATAGGTAATACGTCTAAAATTTTGTCTGACCAATGTATTGAACTGTTGATGGACTTCATCGTTCATCAAAGCGCTTAACCGTTCCAGCTCCTGGATGCCCTGCGTTTCGAAACGAAGACGTGTGTTTTTTAACGACTGTCCGATGCGCAGCAATTCCTGACGTATATATTCCTGAGCGCATTGCATGTGAAAAAAGATATGGGCCCGCTCGCTGTGCTTTAGCAAACGCAATCGTTCGAACACATTACTCTGTAAAGTACGCAAATCTCCTTCCGAAAGAATTCCGCTTAAGGGACTGCGGGCGTATTCTGTGCTTTGCAAAACAGCCGGATCGACTTCCCGCGACATGCGTTTCTTGCTTTTCCGGTCAAGTCGAAAGGTCTTCTGACCGGACATGGGATCATAGTATCCTCCCTGACGCTGCATGGGTTCTCCGCTGCCTAATTTAATGCGTACCTCATCGATCAGGCCTTTTTGAGCCAGCCAGCGCCAGGTAATAAATCGGGCCTGTTTGTAATAGGCGGTAGAGCTGGGTTGACCCACTTGCTGACTTAGATCGGAGCCGGCAATAAAAATTTCACTAATCATTTCCGAAAAACGTACTTCGGCAGACTGCCCGATAGTGCGACTCTGCAAAGCGTACTCATACAAACGATTCAGATAGTTCTCCAGCCCATCCACCGTTTCCGGCTCTTCAAACAGCGGAACAAGCCAAATGGAGGGTAAAGGCAATTGCGGATTTTCCCGAAGTATCCCTTCCCGCCGGGCTTTTATCTTACGATCCAGATGAATCAGCGCCTCCGGATCGGTGGACATACTGATTTGTAGAGCCTGAATTAATCCCGGATTTCCGTAACGGCCGGCAAGTTCGTTAATATCCATTAAATTTTGTACGGTAGTATCGATGGTAAAGGGATCATCAGCCAAAATAATTTTCTGATGGATGCGGGGCGTCAGAGCAAAACGTTTAAGCAGATCCCTGTACAAACCGGCTGAGAAAGCGAGCAACGGATCGCCCAAATGTTCTGTGATGCGGGGCAGAAGAGCATGTAACGTTTTGCGCAACTTCTTATTCAACTGAAAATAATAATCGATAGCCTGACCTCGTTGCTGACGCAGTAAACGCATGCGCCGTTCCAGGCGATCGTTGTGCTGCCACATTATTTTTAGAGGGTCACGCGCCAGGTGCAGATGTACCGCTGTACTCCGCCAGCGACTTGTACGCATATCGAGCGGTAAAATACCGTGGAAGCGCTTCTCCAATTGTTGGGTAAGATCCGTGATACGATTCAGCAGCGTTTGAAAGGAGAGGATGTTCTTATCCAATCTGGCCAGTTCACCCAAAAGATCCGAATCAACCTGAATCGTGGAATCCACCCGCAGCAGGATATTCAAAATATGAGCCATTTGACGGATATTTTCTAAAAGAGGGGCGCTGACCAGGCGGTGGCCCTGACCGGAAGGACGAGAACTTCCGTCCCAATCCCCCCAAAAAGAGAGCATGGTCCGGTTATAATTTTGATCATTCAGCCAGGCCAATCTCTCGGACCACAGCAAGGTCTTTAAATCACAAACCAGCTCATCGCCTTCCATTGCGGAATGAATGGGTACATTGATCCCTAAGAATTCCTTCACCAGGGCCCGTACTAAAGGATGCCAGTCTGATGGCAGATCGTCCGGATCACGAATATATTCGTCGAACAGACGATTGAAAAGCAGGTCCACAGGAAGAGCAAACATCTGAGTAGGGTGAACGGTGCGGTCGAACAAACGGTGTTTAAAGTATGCTTTACGCCGGGATAAATCATCTTTGTAAAATTCTTCTTCCAAAGCTGCCGTTACTTTTTGGCGGCGATCGCTTCGGATTTGAGAAAAAAGCGCTTCGGACAACTCTACCCGTTCAAAAAAGTTATCCTTCAAACCATTTAGTCGCCGATGGATGTGGTCGTTGAGCATCTTCCCGGACCAGGAAGAGGATTGCCAGCCGGACAAATCTTTTATTTGTCTGCGCCAGACCGGCTGGAGTTGGGTAAGAATAGTTTTTTGCAAATGCTGCCAGAAATCCTGCGCATTCTTGAAATAGCGGGAACCGGTGGTTCCCATAACATTCAATTCCAGGCGGCACGGTCGGTAACGGGCCGATTCTTCGGCAATCATGCGATTTAAATCAATAATGACCCGTCGCGTTTTACGTTTTAGTTCTTCCGTACCGATTCGGCCGCCCAAAGTTAAACGAAAGGCTTTCCGCGCCAAATCGTAGCCCTGAGCACTGCGGGCAAAGGTACTCAGCGGTATCAGGCCGATACCTTTTACGGCCAAACCGGAAGCCAGCCAGTCCAGGGAGACCCCATCCGGCAAATTTTGCACTATCAGATGCGGATACATACTACCCTGGGGCCGGGATATTTTTATACCGAACGGATTCCGTTCCCGGGGAAGCTCGTCCAGAGCCAGGTCGATCATTTTCATGCGCCGGTTCATGATCCGGTTACGCAAGGTCCAGTACGCCTGTATTCGCTGCGGCCGGTTACGGTAAAAAAGATAGGCCAGTAAAATACCGGCTATATTCGGTTTAATATGTTGCAAGCACCGTTCGAAACGTCCGGCTAATTGCCGATCGATTATTTCCAGCACGGCCAGCCGGGCTCCGGCAAAGCTATCGGTTTTGGAAAGAGAATGGACGGTAATCAGGTGCCGTACATGATCCCCGGTCAGATAGCCTTTTCGAACCAAATCATTGGCTATCTGGCGCAAAGACGGCGGACCGGTCAATGTATCGGCAGCAGCCACACCCTGGTAAGATAAATCATCGATAACCCAAACATTCATTTCCAACAGCCGGCGTAAAAGATGACGCACTTTATCCTCGGCAAAGACGCGACCCGTAGCATTATGAGGATTATTCAGGATAACTGCCCCCTTATCCTTCCATTGCGGATCCTTTTCCAGTTTTCTTTCAACCTCCTTTATCAGCGCTTTCGTATCCAGATCAAATTCGGAATCAAGCGGGACGATATGCACCTGCGGGAAACCATGTTCATAGGTCCAGCTCAAGTCGGGACTCACTACCTCGGAAATTCCGCAATGAAAGCCCAATAAGCTCAGTGCTGTTCGCGAAGAACCGCTTACCACAAAGCAATGTCCGGCTTCATACTCAGAATGATGCTGCAGAAATTCCGCTAAAAAATTAGCCTTTAAATTTTCCTGGAAGGATTTTTCTGCGGCATGCTCCAAAAAATAGGGAATCAGCTCATCGGAACCCAGAGTGGCAAAACTCTTTTTCAGAAAATCCGGCCTGGTAATTCTGGAGAGGATCCTGTTGGTGTGTTTTTCAACGGTCGTGCCCACGTTTGTCAATCGATCGATCTTCTTTGATATCAGGTCGGCATTTCGGTCGCTTAGCCTATTGATTTGCCAGAGATAATTCTGAAGAAAAGGTGCATTACTCCTATCGGGATAGGAGGTCCACTGCGTGAGCCCGGTCTTTTCTTTGACGGAAGGTGTGGATTCATTTAACAGATACCGGAGTAATTCTTTCTCCGGCGTAGCGGGCGTCCCTTTTAACTGGAAATGAATCGTTTCCAACCTGCTTATCCAGGAGGCGTTTCCGGCCATGATGGTCAGCGGCAGTTCCTTCCATCCCGGACGGAGCGCATGTCCGCTAAGAAACCGCAAAACCCGTTGGGCCATACCCGCTTCCCGGGCCATGGAAAGATGATTAAGCGCATCGTTTAATTCCACGATGAACAAAGGAGCGGCCAGGCAGACCTTTCGCAACAGGCGACGTTCCTCTTCCGTAGGAATACGGCCCAGTAATATAAAATAGGGAGTTGCAGGTTTTTCCGGGACTACTTCCCGCAGATAGTCCAAACGAGCCATGTGCGGATAAAAACGAAGGAACTCAAAATCCTGCAAATAATCGGGTATTTCCAGTCCTGTTGTCAGGATATGGGCCGGTCGCTTTTCCAAAAAATAATTCATCGTATAAAAAAGGATGCGCAACGCTTCCCAGGGTCCTCCGGAAGATAGAATCACCTCCCGGCTCTCAGAACTTTCACCAAAATTATACTGCAACGGCTCGGATTGCCCTTCGGAAAACCATTTTTTAAGGAAAGCTACAAACTGATCCGGATGTTTACGGCTAAACCCTCCGCGGGGAGCATAAGGCGAGCTGTTGACGATCAGATTGCGGAGAAATTCCTGGGGTAACGAAGTGTCTTCCGAATCAAAACCGTCCGTGATCAAGCGATAGTAAAATTCCGATAATTCATCGTCCTGAACCGGGTGACCGATGTGAAAATTGATCTTCTCATCTTCATCAACTGGTGCAGCGGCCGTGGCCTCACTGATTTCCGAAACCTTTGCGGCTTTCAGAGGTTTAAGACGAAAATATTCTTCTATGGCTATTTGATTTTCTATCATCGGAAAAACCGTTTATTCTGCTACTATTGATAGCGAAAAACCGGAACCGATTGCGCTTTCAGGGCATTCATCCGATCTTTCAAACCCGGATCATGGAAGATTAAAACAGGTACAAGCGCTGATCGGGAAAAGTCGGATATCCGCCTTTTTAAGCTTTCGGCTCTTTTTCACCCTGTACTGTATGGAGAATGTTTTGTAATAACATTTGCAATGAAGCCATAACGCCGTTTCCCTGGTTCGTCTCCTGCGAGGATAGAGAAACGATCGTTTTCGCATTGCGTAATTGCTGACTCGCCTCAGCCAATCGGGCAATCTGAGGAGTGAGTAATAATAGTTCGGGGTTATTTTTCAGCGTTTCCATCTCTTTACGATCAAAGGCGAGTTCCATCTCTTTACGCTTGATTTCTTCCTGGACCCGAATTTGTGCCAATTGAGCTTCTTCCTTTTCCGCTACTCTTTTCAGTTGCAGACGTTTCAACTCCAATTTATGCTCGGCTTCGGCAATTTCGTTATCTGCGTCGATCCGCGCCCGGGATGCTGCTATACGTGCTTTCTGATTTAAACGCTCGGTCTGTTCCATTAAACGTGCGGATTCCTGTTGGCGCATGGCTTCGGCAACCTCTTCATCCAGAGGGTCGATGGCCAGAACAGAGAGGGAAAGAATATCCAATCCGACTTGATCCGTTAATTGAACATTTTGCTTTTTAAGATAAGAGGTCAGGTTTTCCGTACTTAATTCTTCAATGGCATACTGTTCACAGAAAGCTTTTACCAGGGAAATCAATCGTACCTGCATTTCATTGGCCGCATGGATTACAGCATCTTCCTTCCAGCCGCCCATTCGAATCAAATCCGTTAAATGCGTGGTGGAAGCGGTGACACTTGCCGCCAGTTTAACGGACACACCGAGCTTGCCTTTTGCTTCCGCTTCTATTTCGGGATTTATGGTATGGACAACTTTTGGAATCGAAAGGCTGAAATGACGGGGATAAAAGCGGGTCTGTCTCTGTTTTACCTGCCCCTTGGATTCGTAAAGAAGAATCGAATCGGGTTTTCGCTGGCGATATTCGAATAAAATCAAAAGAAGCAATAAAATTACCAAAATTGCCAGGATACTAATCCACATGGATAACCTCCATACTGATAAAATTAAAAGCGAACGCCATCTGTTCTGAAAGTAGAATATTTATTTAATAAAATGTATTAATTTAAGTTAGTTAACTGTAAGGCCTAAATCAAGCACGACCCGCTATGGCATTATCTTAAAGTTAGTTGAAATTTAATATGAAAGGTTCCTCCCCCAATTAATAAAAATTGGTTAAATTCATTTAGCCAAAACAAAAAAGGAGGAACCTAAAAGATGAAAGTAACACCATCG
>JALSTK010000034.1 GCA_026983775.1 Calditrichia bacterium | reverse complement strand
TTTATTTTACCGCTTCGCGGTAATAAAAAAGTGTAACGGTTTTTGGACCACAGGCTTTACACCTGTGGTTACTCATCTTATACCACTTCGTGGTAAATCAAAATCTTTATTATTCATGATGATGATTACTCTGCTAAATAAACCCATCTTTATAAAATGCACGTCGTGTTTTTTGACCTACGAATCATTTTAACCGGATTGGTCATAACTCACCCCTTTCCACAGTATTATCACCGGTTTGGTCTTTAAACTTCCCCTCTTGGCTTGGGGGGAAAGAGGGGTGAGTTGTTTTTCCCCTCTCAAACCGAATTTGCGGCAGATTCCGATTTGTTTAGTGCTGTTCTTGCAAATCCCCCTATCTTGCCTAAAAAACGGATAACCTGTCCGGATCGACGTAGAAGCAAAAAAACTTTTCCTTATCTCATGATCATTAATTTATCGATTTTTTGTGTAGAAGAATTTCCGTCTTTCAACACGATTTTGTATAGATAAACACCGTTAGCCGGTTCATCGCCGTCCCGGTCCAAACCATCCCAGGTAATCTGATCATTATAACCTTTTACCGTATTCCCATGTAATTCCTGAATCAATCGCCCGCTGATCGTGTAGATTTTAATGGCTACATCGGCACCTTCCCGATTGGTTTGGAAGGTAAAGGTTGTGGATGCCGGAAAGGGATTCGGGTAATTTACCACTTCTTCCAGCACCAATTGATCATCGGAACGAATGACTTTGAAATAGGTATCATCTTCCGCGGGATTATTCAGATTGTCAAATGCCGTGAGCTTAAGAGCATGTTCACCGGCCGACAAATTTTCCAGAGGATATTGGATGAATCCTTTCTTGAAACTATCTTTTAAATAGGTAAAAAAACCCGAGATATCCACAGGGGCCTGCCGGTCGATCTGTAAATAAATACTGTGTCCCGCTTCGCCGGTAATATTTATTCCATGGACATCTTCGAGATCAGCCATCAGGATCGGATGATTGGCCACCAGGTCTCCATTGCTGAAATTCTCCTGATCTTTAAAATAGATATCTATATCCGGGCCCTTGCTATCCGAAATATCGGAAACCGATCCGTTTACCAACAACCGGTTGTTATAGCCCAGGGCAGTGTTCGTATTCTCTTCGTCCCAACCGTATAAAGTGACCCTTCCGCTTTTCTTGTTGACATAACGAATGGACTTGGGAACGATAAAAGAGCCTTTTATTATACCGTTTACAACGCTCAACTCGCCTTTAAAAAGTACCGGCCCCGGTAACTTGACCGGATTAAATCCTTTCCCGGTTTTAACCGAATCAAAACTGGCATCGTTAATGATCATCATTGCCGACCCGTTAAAGTTGGGGTTGAGCCGACCGTTTTCCAACGCTTCGCCCTGTATAGTCACTTCACTCAGAGCTTTTAAAGTGTCGGGCGATATGGAAATGATGCGTATTTCTTTACGCGGATCGACCAGGTGCATGGTGGGATCGGCTAAAAGAAAATATTTTTGATCATTGATCCCGCCTCCCGTTGCCAGTAATTTTGCCTCCCCCAGAGGGATTGATGGGCCTCCTCGCGGAAAAAGGTAGAAGTAGAAATGTTGGTTAAAAAGAGCATTCTGGGTCGAAAAGACCAGACGAGCCGAGGCCAGGGCACCGATGATTCCGGTTTCCGGTTGCCAGATTAAAGCTTCCGTAAAACTGGGTTCATGGGGATCATCAAATTTTGCAAAATCACAGGTTGCTGCAATTAAAAAGGGTAGTTTTCCCGGATTAACAATGCGATCCAGATCGCGATCCATATCAAACACATCTTCATGTGCCCATTTGACCGGACTACCGTGGCCTACATAATTCACGATCAACGTACCCTGATTGAGGGCATTGATTAAATCTTCGTTGGCTTTGGGCTTGACCCGCCCGAAACCTCCCGGAAGGGAGGGATACATGGAAAGATAAATTTTCTTTAGATTGAATTTGGCCAGTTCACTCATCCGGGCCATGGTTTCCGTTTGATTCTGGTGCATCCATTCGTTTTGCGTATTGGGTTTGATATTATCATCCGCAACCAGGGTGATCACCGTTTGCCAGCCGTCGTGGTTCAAATTGGCTTCATAAGAGGCTAATTTTTTTAAATACCGTTCGGCGTCGAGGGTACTCTCGATGGGTATCCGGCCGCTGGCAAAATCCGGCGTCAGAGATCCGAATGAATCACTACCGTGATAATCCATATCCAGCAGATAGCTATCGGTAACCCGGCTGTCGATCTCATAAGAGTCGTATATTTCCATTGAAGGTACGCGCATGGTGTCCGGCAATATAATATTCCGGTAATCGTAATGGGCGTCGCCGAAAAAGAGAATATAAGAGGGTGCCGGCTTTTGCCAGTTATTATAGGCATAGCGGATGAAATTGCGAATTGCCGTAGGGTCCATCATACCGCTGCTGAAATTCATAAAAATATCATCCGTGGTAACTATCTTATGGGTAAGCTGACTGCGGCGTTCAGCCAGTCGTTCGGCCCAGGGCACAAAGGATTTGTGGGTGATAATCAGAAAATCGGCTTGGTTATCCGTAGAGAGAATATCCGAATGGTGCTGCACGGGTTTAAGCTCGGTGATTTCTTTAACAGCAGGAGAGGAAAGGCTCGAAACCAGAATGGCCTGAGGATGTGCTGCCGGCGGCAGATCAAAGGTCAGAGTGCCGTTGGTAACGGTTTGATTCTCCATTAATATAACGGGCCTGGTGGGATAGGTTACATCCAGGACATAGTAGTCATCGGCATTACCCAATCCTCGGATGGTATATCGTTTGGGCTGCGTATATTCACGGGTATAGAACAGCAACTGATTCTCTTTAGCCTGGAAGTTATGCGGATAATATATTTCGAACCAATCCAGATACGCGTTGCAAGCATCCAGATTTCCCGTATATTGGATGCTGAGTGTGTTTTTCCCCTTGTTCAGGTCGGAAAGGGGAACATCGTTTTTAATATAAGTCGAACGGGTAGAACGGGAAAAAGTGACATTAGAGTACATTACATGGGAATTTAAGCGGATAGTGAAATAGTAACGATAGGGTAAATCATCGCCGAATTTGATGCCGGAACCACCTTTCAATTGGATTTTAAAGCGGGCCGGGCTTTGAATATCCATATCCGGATTCAGCGAAAAGTCCTGGGTCATGGCATCGGAGCGGCCGAACAGACGGTGGCCGTACCAATCGGGTCCGGAAGCCAGAAGGTTGTAGATATCTTCCTCAAAATGAAATCGGCCGGTGAAATAATCGGCCGGTGTGGCATCCGGTTGGGTATCCAGTATGTTTTTAATCAGGCGTATACCATTTCCGGGATTAATAACCAGCCAATAGTAATTTTTGGTGTCATAGGGATTCATCTGATAGGAAAAATCCTTAAGAGCGGATTCGTAAAACCAGCTATCCACTCCTTTGCCGTAAAAAATAAGATAATCATTTCCGTCAAATAGACCGTTTTGATTAAGATCCCGTATTAAAACCGGGATATTTTGGGTATAGAGCGGGTTGTAGTCGGTTGCATTGACTTTGATATTCAGTGCATGCCCGCCGTTATTGAACATCTGGATGTCGTCAATTCCCAGTTGGTTCATATTAATACCGGCGCTTTCTAACATGGACGGGGTAATTTTATACAGACCGTCTTCACCGATTTCCATTTTATACCAGGTGCCCTCAGGCAAAGAAGCGGGCTTGGCTAATTTTTTTGTGGAATGTATCACCTGCCAGTGCCGGGCCTGATCAAAATTCAGCAGCATTTTTTCATACAGATCATCCAGTTTACCCTGTTTCCGGAATGTTTTGCTAACTGCCGGTAGATTATGATAGGTGATTTTCAAACGCATTTTCCGGGTTAGAGTTAACGTTCGGGTGGCGGGATTAAAATGGACCGGAGTCAGATAGAGCCACTGAATCGGAATATCCCTGAAGCGATGTGTTTCCGAAAGCTCCGTATCTTGAAGAGGGACAAAGGCATCCCGGCTATAGAGTCGTTCATCGATTTTGTAAGCTTCCTGATTAATGCCTTTCTTGTCCTTAAAAAGCTGTGGTACAGGCGCCAGTTGCACATTATTGTAGGTCTGAACTTCTTTAGACAGAATCCGAACGCTGATAGAACCTTTGGCCGGTACGCCAAAGGTAATCTTTCTCAGCGGAATGGCCGGAGAGCCGGGAGTCTGACTGCGAAAAGTGGCGTGGGCAAAGCGGGGACTCATATAATCTTTGCCGACAGGAAGCAGTCGAAAATTTTCGGCCTGCCATTCGATTATTATACCCTGGGGCGATGATTGTAGAATTCGAATATCCGGATAATACGGACTATCGGCCCGAAGAGCCGTAACCCATCCCAAATTGCTGAGAACGGTCAGAAATAGCAGGATACTCAGGCCAGGCCCGGTAAGCGAGGATTTAAATTTATTACAATACAACTTAAAAATGATTAACATGCAATGGACTCCTAAGTGACATCTGAAGGGGCAATATAAAAGCCATAACCATCGGTTTCAATAGAAAAAATCGGTCTCATCTCATATCGGGTTCATAATCCGGGCTAAAGAAGATAATTAAAACGTACATAGCCGGTCGTGTAGGTTGATATCTGGCCGGAACTGTCTTTTAAATGTGACCACGAGGCATACGCCGAAAAAGTAAGTTTTTTCCCGGCATGATTTATAACACTGATATACGGTCCTTGATTGATAATGTTCCTTGCCAGTCGTTTCACGGGGAGATGACGCCATTCTTTGCGTTTGTATATGTTATAGCCAAATGAGATTTTAAAATTCATAAAACGCCGGTTGATCAGAAAAAAATTGTAAAATTCCGAGCTATAAGACTGGACCAGTCGTTGAGAAAATTCTTTTCGGAAAAAACTTCCCTTATCTTCCTTTTCAATTCGCACATAGGCCCCGCTATAGTTGGCGCCTGAAATACGGACCGTGGCCGAATCGGCGAAGGTATATTTGCGAAACACAAAACTACGTACCTGACTCAGCCGTTCTTCAAAATCATACACCGTGTAGTTGGCCAGGACTTCGGTTAATAATTGATTGCTGATCCGTCCGCATCGGTATCGCAGACGCGGTTGCAGCTTGTACACTCTGTTCCAGCTATTATTGGCACTTTGTTCTTTGAACAGATACATTTGATGAAACAGGTACACATAACTTTGCCATTCCATCCATAAATAGTCACTCAGTCGATGTACATAACGGGCGCTCAAAACGAAGCGCTGTTCATCCCGATCATCATTGTTAACAATAGAATCCGGCGTGTCGTATTGAACTTTTATATAAGAAAAATCCAGATCCAGAAAACGGTCCCCATTAAAATGGTAAATGAATTGACTACCGAGAGCGGTTTGGCGCAGGCGGCTATCGGTGATAATACCGGCGTTATCCTGGGTTTTTTCGTTGGTACGCATCATCAGAGATAGCAGTGACCGGTTTCCCATATGGCTGTATCGGACAAAATTTTCCATGGAAAAAACATTACGTCCGTTGAAATAGGTAATATTTTTAGACTGAATGCGGGTACGTATGGAAAGCAGATCGCGCATGGATAAGTTATAAAACAGCAGATTGTTCCAATCGCGATTATAAATACGTACATGTTCGATGGAATCACCGGCATAGTATTGCTTACTCACTTCCGTGAAAGAGAAGGTAAGGGAATCCCCGCTGAACCGGGTAAAGCGCGTTTTGACTCCGGCATTCAGGGAATTCTCATAATTTTGCCTTCTGGCGTAAAAATCATAGTCGGATTCCCATTGAAAAGAAGTTTGATAACCACCGAGATCGTAGTTCTGCACAGCAGTCTGCGCACCCACATCCCAACCCATGTCCACCTTGGTGCGATTTTGAGAGCGCTGATAACCGGCATAGGGTGTGATCGAAAAAAAATCTTTCCGGAAGGATGAAAACAAACCGATCGCATGATTCGAATAATGATTGTTGTTGGATATCTGCCGGTCATTGAGAATCCAGCTATGAATATAAAGACCGCCTGCCGAAGACGCTCGGTTAAGATAGAAGAGTCCCTTCAAGGTGTGCTCATCTCGCCATTTATGTATTTCCCGGGAGGGAACCAGTAGATTACTCTGGAATCGGTCGTCTATTTGCCAGTGTAAATCATGGCGGGAATAACCCGAATACAGAAAGCGTCCCTGCCAGTTCCAGGTTGTTATCTCTTTCTGGAATTCCAGATTGAACAGGGGTTTGGTTCGAAGAGGATTTAAAAAAACAATTTGAGCGGATACGGAGGTAAAAAGATAGAAAAGAATCGTAATAATGATCAGGATGATAAATCTTCTCAAAGAATTGTTTTTTCCTTTTGGATTTATTTGGATTCCCGAACGATTTTGTAAACTTTCTCGCCCTTTTTCTTCATATTATATTCTTCCCGGGCCAATTTTTCGATATAATCGGGATCATTTTTTAAACGAATTCTAAGACTATCCAGATGTGTTTTTTGGGCCTGAAGCTGCTTGATATCCTGTTGAAGCTGCTCTTTTTGCTGCCGGGCTTTAAAATAGCGGATGGTTCCTCTCGGGCCGCTCAGGAAGATGAAGAGAAGCGCAATGACCAGGAACAGACCCATTCCCCATCGATAGGTGGGATTTTGCCAGATAATCGGTTTGTTGGTCTTCTTTTTTCGTTGTTTTTTTGACATGGCATTTCGAAAGAAAAACGGGTATCCGCATCAGGACGGATACCCGCTATGGATTATTTACCGAAAGTGGCTTTCCCTAAAAATTTGGCCGAATCGCCTAACATATCCTCGATACGTAGCAATTGGTTATATTTGGCCAGACGATCGCTGCGGGAGAGCGAACCGGATTTAATCTGGCCACCGTTGGTAGCCACAACCAGATCGGCAATGGTCGAATCTGCCGTTTCACCCGAACGATGAGAAACAACGGTTGTATAACGGGCTTTATGGGCCAGTTCCATGGCATCCAGCGTTTCGGTAACGGTACCGATTTGGTTGAGTTTAATCAGCACGGAGTTGGCGATTCCTTCACGAATTCCCCGGGCAATCAAATCCGTATTAGTGACAAAGATATCATCACCAACGAGTTGAACCCTGGATCCTAATGTATCGGTCAGTATTTTCCATCCGGCCCAGTCGTCTTCAGCCAAACCGTCTTCCAGGGAAACAATCGGGTATTTTTTAAGCCAGGCCGCATAATAATCGACCATTTCTTTGGCAGTAAGTTCTTTCTTCTCGGAAGATAAAATATAGAGTCCCTTCTCTTTGTCATAGAATTCGCTGGAGGCTGGATCGATACAGATAAATACCTCCTCACCCGGTTTATATCCCGCCTTTTCAATAGCCTGAACAATTAATTGCAGGGCCTCTTCGTTGGATTTTAAGTCCGGGGCAAATCCCCCTTCGTCACCTACCGCTGTGTTGTAATTGTGGGCGGTGAGGACTTTTTTCAGGCTATGAAATACTTCCGAAGCCATACGCAAGGCCTCGTGGAAATTGGGAGCGCCAGCCGGAGTGATCATGTATTCCTGCACATCAACATTGTTATCGGCGTGTTTGCCACCGTTCAGAATATTCATCATGGGCACGGGGAGCAGCTTGGCATTTACACCGCCCAGGTATTGATAAAGCGGCAGGGCTACAGATTCGGCAGCCGCCTTGGCTACGGCCATCGATACTCCAAGAATAGCATTGGCGCCTAACTTACCTTTATTGGGAGTCCCATCCAGTTCAATCATTAATTGATCGATGTATACCTGATCGGTTGCATCCAGACCGATGACCTCATCGGCAATAATATCATTTACATTCTGTACGGCTTTCAGTACCCCTTTGCCTGAATAGCGGTTTTTATCACCGTCTCGTAATTCAATGGCTTCCAGCTCACCGGTGGATGCACCGGAAGGGACGGCGGCACTTCCGAAACTTCCGTCTTCGAGAACCACTTCGACTTCAATGGTAGGATTCCCTCGGGAATCCAGAATTTCACGGGCGTAGACATCTTCGATGTATGACATTTCTCATCCTTTCATTAAGATTTAAGTAGCATAATTCAATCGCAGCAAAATACACAGATCCACAAAATAGTGCAAGGTTAAATTCGATAATAATGAACGCCCCCCGTTTTTTTAAGCGTTAATAAATGTAACCGGATTGGCAATGGTAACTCACCCCCTACTATAGTAATTCCGGTAGTTCGCGCTTTAAAATTCCCCGAAAAGAGGGGAAAGAGGTGCGCTCAGGCCACCGCATAACCTGTGTTGTATTTACATTGGATAGGTCTATCCTTAATAAATTTAGGGAACCATTAAGTAAATTTGAGAATACCTATTCCTTCCGGGATACAATGGTAGCCGACCGCTGAGCTGTAGGGAAAATGATCATATCCGCTATCTGCAC
The DNA here is from genome assembly GCA_026983775.1 of Calditrichia bacterium. Taxonomy (GTDB): domain Bacteria; phylum Calditrichota; class Calditrichia; order Calditrichales; family Calditrichaceae; genus JALSTK01. Next base: position 12,581 of record JALSTK010000034.1, on the reverse strand, counting down.
ATGAGCCGGTCGGCTAACTATAAAAATAATTCCCTCGGCAATATCTTCCGGGTGCAGGGGTTCCATGCCGGTATATACATTTTTTGCGCGCTGCTCATCTCCATGAAAGCGGACGATACTGAATTCGGTTTCCACCAGGCCGGGATCAATGGAAGAAACACGGATCGGTGTGTCTACCAAATCGACCCGCAGTCCTTTGGTTAAGGCGTTGACGGCATGCTTGGTGGCACAATACACATTACCTCCGGGGTATACCTCGTGTCCGGCGATGGATCCAATATTGACCACATCCCCTTTTTGACGCCGAACCATACCGGGAACCACAGCGCGGGTTATATACAGAAGACCCTTCACATTGGTATCGATCATCTCTTCCCAGTCGGTAAGCTCTCCTTCCTGCAATTTACTCACTCCCCGGGCCAGACCGGCGTTATTGATCAAAATTTCAATAGCTTGCCATTCCACCGGTAAAGTATCGATTTTTTGCTGAACTTCCCTCTGATGGCGCACATCAAGAGGAAGAGCCAACCAGCGTCGCCTGTATTTTTGTTCGATTTCTCTGCCTATCTCTTGCAGACGAGTCTCCCGGCGGCCGATTAAAATGGGATGGACTCCTTCGCGGGCCAGGGCTAAAGCAGTTGCCCGGCCGATTCCTGATGTGGCACCGGTGATTAGAGCGATTTTATTTTGAAGTAAAGACATGGCAAAGCCCTCGCGTTTGAATAGACCGTCTATTTTACTATATTTTCTCATTAAATGGTAGTCCTTTCCAAACAATCGTGGCTTCAGGCAAAACGCTTTTGAATAATAAATAAAATATATTATAAAATAATTGATAATTAGTAACTTTTTTAATAATTTTATGCTGTATTTCAAAAATATTAGAAAGAACATTCATCGAGGCCGGAAAATGAAAACGATTCGAGTATCTGTCCCGGGAAGAATTTGTCTTTTTGGTGAGCATCAGGACTATCTCAAGCTGCCCACGATTACGGCAGCTATTAATTTAAGAGTTGAGGTTTCCGGATCCCCGCTCAAAGAACGACAAATACTTTTACACCTCCCCGATATTCATGCGGAGGAATTTATTTCATTAAACAACGGGGAACTCGCTTATGATCAGGAGCGGGATTATTTTAAGAGCGTATTTAATGTGCTGCGGAGAGAGGGTCTGGAATTGGAAAACGGATTGGAATGTACTGTTCGGGGGGATATACCGATTAATTCCGGGACCTCATCATCTTCTGCACTGAATGTGGCCTGGGCCCGTTTCTTAACCATGGCGGCTTCTTCACCTAAACCTGAATTCTCTGATCCGGCCTTTATTGCTCGCATGGCTTACCTGGCGGAAGTGGAAGAGTTTGGCGAGCCGGGGGGCATGATGGATCATTTTGCCACTGCCTTCGGCGGTGTATTGCACATGGAATTCAATTCCGAAGTCAAATTGACTTCTTTAAAGAACCGATTAAAGGATTTTGTCCTTGGGGATTCGGGGCAGGCTAAAGATACCAAATGGATTTTAAGCCATGTTAAGGACAATGTATTAGAGGCGGTTAAAATCATTCAGAAAAGAGAACCTTCCTTTAATTTAATGTCCTGCCCCCCCCAAGATGTGGATCATTATCATTCCTTTCTTACCGAAGAGCAGAAAAATGTATTACAGGGTGCTTTACTCAACCGGGAAATTACTAAAAAAGCAAAAAGCCTTTTTATGCAGGATCGTTTTGATCATCAGGCCTTCGGGCATCTCTTAAGCGAACACCATGAAGTGCTTGATCGTTGGTTGGGTATCAGCACTCTTAAAATTAATCGTATGCTCAATGCCGCCTTAAAAGCCGGAGCGTACGGAGGCAAAATCAATGGGTCGGGCGGCGGCGGATGTATGTTTGCCTATGCTCCCCATAATCCGCAAAAGGTGGCTAAAGCGATTGAAGACGCAGGTGGCAAGGCATATATTATTAAAGTAGATACAGGTATTAAAGAGGAAAAGGTATGATTCATCGTTTCTTCCAGGATACTCAGAAAGGAAAAGTATCCGCCAAACGAAGAATTCGTAAAAATCAGATTCTACGTATCTTACGTGACCATGAAATTCTATCCTATACCGGAATTGCCCGCAAGACCAAATTCAGTTTGCCGATGGTTTCCGAACTGGCCAAAGAACTGCTTGAGGAAGAGTACATTCTTCCTGCTCAGCCCGGTGAATCCCGGGTAGGCCGTCCGCCTACAGCTGTCAGGCTCAATCCGGAGGCGGCTTATGTACTGGGCATCGATTTAGGGCGCACCTATGTCAATTTCGTACTAATCAATCTGCATGAAGATATCGTTCTGACTTTAAGCCTACCCACAGGGGATATAGAGGATCAGCCTCATGTTATTAAAACCATGGACACTGGTATTGAACAGGTTGTGATGGAAAGCCGCATTCCGGCTGAAAAGTTACTGGGAATCGGCGTGGCCATACCCGGCCTGGTCAACCATGAGACCGGATACAGCTTCACTTATTTAAGTGAAAACAAACAACCTGTCCAGCGCCTGTTACAGGAACATTTCGGACATTATGTGGCAATTGACAATGATGTAAATGCCATGGCTTTGGGTGAGATGCGTTTCGGCAAAGCCAAAGATACTCAGCATGCAATTTGTATTAATCTGGGTTGGGGAATCGGAGCCGGTTTTATCCTGAACGGCGAATTATATCGTGGAAATTCCGGTTTTGCAGGTGAGTTCGGACATATTATTGTGAAAGAGGATGGAGACCTTTGTACTTGTGGAAAAAGGGGGTGTCTGGAAACCGTAGCTTCCGGCCGGGCAGTAAGTCGGATGGCCCGTGCGAAGCTGGAAGGCGGGGCTCCAAGTCAGTTGAATAAGGTGCTCAGGGGAAAAATCGATCAGATCGATCCGGAAAGTATCATTAAATATGCCCAGAAAGGGGATCAGTTCTCCATAGATATGATTCGTAACGAAGCCGAATATATCGGCAAAGGTTTATCGATTCTCATCAATCTGCTCAATCCGGAGATTATTATTTTGGGTGGACGGGGAAGTGAGGCAAGAGAAATCATTCTTCATCCCATTCAATCGTCTATTCAACGCTATGCGCATGTGAATTTACAAAAAGAAGTGAAAATTGTATGTTCGGATTTGGGCTACAAGGCAGGAAGTCTTGGGGCGGCATCCCTGATTACCCGGGAAATTTTCGAGCCGTCTCACTTGAATCCTAACAATTACGTATAATAAAGTATACCGTCTGTTCTTAGAATCACGAGTATTCTGAAGAAACGATGTGAAATAAGATTACTTCTCAGTAAGAATTAATTAGATGGACAGGAAGAAAGGTTATCAAATGAATCCGACATTGTTGGTGCTGGCCGCCGGGATGGGTAGCCGCTACGGGGGGTTAAAACAGGTGGATCAATTCGGGCCCTCCGGGGAATCCATTCTCGACTATTCCATCTATGATTCTTTAAAGGTGGGATTTAAAAAGGTCGTCTTTGTGATTCGTCGCGATATGGAGAAGCCATTCACGGAAAGTGTTATTAAAAAATTTAAACACCGTGTCGAGACGGACTATGTATTCCAGGAACTGGATGCCATCCCCGCCGGCTACCGGGTAGCGAAGGATCGTGTAAAACCATGGGGTACGGCGCATGCGGTCTGGGTCGCCCGCGAAAAAATAAGGGAACCTTTTGCCGTTGTTAACGCCGATGATTTTTATGGCAGAGGTTCATTTAAATTATTACATGACTTTTTAATAACCAGAAAGCCGGATGAGCATAGATATGCGCTTATAGGATACCAGCTCGATAAAACCCTCTCCGAGCACGGCTACGTATCCCGTGCACTATGTGAAATCGATAAGGAAGGCTTCTTGATATCCATTATTGAACGGACACATATCTTTCGGAAAGACGCATCCGTTGTGTATGAAGACGAGCAGGGTACTCTTCATTCAGTAAAAGATAATCCGCTGGTCTCCATGAATATGATGGGTTTTACCCCGGCAATATTTCCTGCTCTGCAAAGATACTTTATGGACTTTTTACAAACAGAGGGTCAGAACGTGAAAGCGGAGTTTTTTCTGCCTTCCGTGCTGAACCGATTGATCCATTCCGACCATACCCGCGTACAGATTATCCCGACAAATGAAAGCTGGTTCGGAGTGACCTACAAGGAAGATAAAGCCATCGTCAAGGATAAAATCAGACAGTTGATCGAGAAGAGTCTCTATCCGCCGCGCCTCTGGAAGTAATACTATTTATTTTATTAATGTGAAGGGAAACATGAAAATTATCGGAAGGACGGCCTTGGTTTTTTATTACATCGCGATTACCGCAAGGGGGGTAAACGGGTAGATGGAAAATTCATGGGGGTACCCGTGGAATCGGTTGTAATCAGGATACATTATACCGCTATGCCGAAGTCGGTCACTGCAATGATCCGGATAGGTTGGTAGGGGGACAGGTGGGCTGGGCTCCGTTCCGAGCAGAAATTTATCGCCCGCATCCTACCCCAGAAAGGAATCTGGTACCGATTAAAAAAGATACATTAAATATATTTAAATATCGTAAGGACTTTTTTAAAGCCGGAGGTTTTAATGAATAAATTAACAGGAAAAAGAACGGAATATTTCGGTCTGATGGTGGGAATACTGATTTCACTATTCAGTGCTTTGCCAGCTCGCACCATTATGGGGGATAAAGCCTTTTCTGCCGATGAGATACAATTCACCTTACAGAATAAACGGGTGCATCTTACGGTTATTTTTAAGGATCAGAAACTGGTTGGGACAAAAATAGCAGCTCAAAAATCGGCAAAAAACTATTTCAGAGGAAGTGTTCCGGTTGTTGAATCGGACGGGAATTTCGCTCTTGATGTGATGTGGACGGATTGGCAGGCTCCCGGTAAAATAAATAATGCCGACAATCCTGTTATATTAACCGAAAAAGACTTCCGTTTGATAAAAGTCGATACTCTGTCCCCAAAGGAGGGCGTGAAAATACTCCGCTTTTTCATGAAAGAACAGGGTGGCCCGTTGAATGTAACACTCTCCTATAGCCTGGCCAAAAAGTCCTTTTTTGTAAAAAAACAAATTGCCGTACAGGATACGGTATACGGCTTTCACTTTTTACGTAGGATTTATCCCCTTTACGAAAAAATAACACGGCCATTTCGGCCGATTAAAAAAGGGGGATTCGGGCAGCCCGTTGTTTTGCGTGATAGCGATGGAGGCGTTTTTTTGGGTTTGGAATATCCCGCTTCCCGGAATATACTGATTCAGGATCAGAAGGCCTTAAACATCGTTGAGTGTAGTGTGGAAGTGGGCAGGAAGATAGAAGATCAATTTATAGAGAGTGGTTGGGTCGTCATTGGAATTACACCGCCGTTCCTGGAAAAGCTCTGGTTTTCCCGCTATTTGCAAACGATCCGGGTAGCAGCCCTGCGTCCCTATACGCTTTATAATAGCTGGTACGACCTGCGTTCACCTGCTTTTCCCAACATAGCTAAAAAAAATATAATGAATGAGCAAAATATATTTCGCATCATCGGTCTTATCCAGAAAAATTTTGTTGAGAAAAACCACATTCATCTTGATGCATTTGTTCTGGATGATGGCTGGGATTCGTATGCCAGTGACTGGCAGTTGCGCAAGAAACAATTTCCTCACGGTATGAAACCGGTTGCCGACCGGCTTAAGAGGATGAATACCCATCTCGGTATCTGGTTCGGACCCGGGGGAGGATATTCTTCCGCCCGCTTGAAACGCGTCAACTGGATGAAGGAACACGGCTATGAGACGGTAGGAAAAAATAGTGTCGGCCAAAATGAAATGCTCTGTCTGGCCGGGAAAAAGTATAGTCGGCTTTTCAAGAAACGGGTTACGGATTTCGTCAATCGGGATGGTGTACGTTTTTTTAAATGGGATGGTATTCAGTTTTCCTGCAGTGAACCGGATCACGGCCATGCCATTGGTATCTATTCCCGGCGGGCGGTTTTGGATACGCTGATTTCCATGTGCAGAGCTGTTCGTGCCAAACATCCGAATGTCTTCCTGAATATTACATCAGGAACCTGGCTGAGTCCCTGGTGGGTGAAATACGCCAATCAAATCTGGATGAGCGGCGGGGATTATGGTTTTTCCCATGTTCCTTCCTTCAGTCAGCGGGATGCGGCTATGACATACCGCGATATCGTTCTTTACCAGGATTTTAAAGTTCATGATCTCTGGATGCCCATTGCTAATCTGATGACCCATGGCATCATTAAGGGTAGTCTGCAAATGTTAGGGGGAGAGCAGGAACCGATCGACAAGTTTACCAATAATGCTTTGTTTTATTTTGCGCGCGGAGTGTCCATGTGGGAACTCTATATATCCCCGGATATTCTTTCCGATGCGGAGTGGTCGGCAATCAGTCAATCACTGCATTGGGCGAAAGAAAATTTTAATGTCTTAAAGCACACGGAGATGGTGGGTGGCAACCCGGGCATCAAGCAAGCCTACGGGTATATTCATTTTAACGGTAAAAAAGGAATTATTGCCGCCCGTAACCCCTTTATTGAAAGGAAACAATTGCATGTCAAGTTAGCCGAGCAATATAATTTAGATCCCCGGGCCAGGAACCTGGTGTTGGAGCGGATTTATCCCGACCACCGGATCGATACCCGCCTGTACGGGACGGGTGATTCGATCACTCTGAATCTGGACGGATACGAGACAGCCGTATATGAAATGTATCCCTTACAGGATGCCAGCGAACCCCTGTTGGCCGGGGTCGATTTTGATGTCGTAAGCAGGGCAGGTAAAACTCTTCGAATAAAGGTGTACCCTTCAATAACCGAAAGTACGGAACCCGGAGTTAAAATATTGAATCCCAAATGGGTCAACTCTTTTTCAGTAAACGGCAAAAATGCCAAGATAGACCATCTTTCCTTAAATTTGTCGTCAAAAGAAGCGGCAGTAACCGATTATGATTTGAAAGAAGAACATTCAGGCACTTTGCTCAGCCACTTTACGGTTTCACCAATAATTCGGGACGGTCAAATCTCTTTGCTCTTGCAAAAAAATAAATCTTCGAAAGAAGCAGATACTCTGCAAGTGAAAATGACGGTCGATCAAAAGGATGTTACTCCTCGCATTAAGCATCAACGGGGAGACTGGGCCTGGTACACAACGGATATTCAACCCGGCAGGCACCGCCTACAAGTCAGCGTTAAAGCAACCGGTTGGCAGGGTAAAATATCCCTGTGGCTCATTGGGTTTCAAAAAATGAAAACAAAAGAAGTGCGCATTGTGAGTAGCAGAGAACTGAAAGATCGCCCGCTTCCGGCGCAGCCCTGGCCCGCGGGAACCCGGAAAATCCATTATAAGCTGGGTGAGCTGTCCGTTAATCTGCCATAAAACGGAAATGAATCAATAGACAGGAACCGAATTTTCATGTTTCAACTTAAACAGGTGATCGAAAATGACCTGGAATTACAGATTCTAACGGACGATCGAAGCGGACAATCGCTTTCCGTTGTGCCGGAATTCGGGGCGAATGTAAATCAACTGATTCTGCGAAGCGACGGGATATTATATTCCGTCCTGGATGGGAATAGGGATAGGGAATCGTTCGCAGGAAAAAATATATTTAAAGGAGCCCATCTAATCCCCTTCCCGGGACGCATTCATGGCGGAATTTATTCTTTTCAGGGGAAAGAATATCATTTGCCTTTAAATTATCTGGAGGAAGGTCATGCCGCTCATGGTTTTCTGTACAATAAAAAATTTCGCCTGATTGAACAACGGCTGAACCCTTCCTTCGGAGAAATCAGTTTTTCCTATGATTATGAAGACCCATTGCCAGGTTATCCCTTTCCCTTTCGTACACGAATCACCTACCGTCTGGAACAGGATCAGGGATTTACCTGCCGGGTAAGTATTCAAAACAAGAGTAATCATGACCTGCCTCTCGGAATCGGTTGGCACCCTTTTTTTTTATTTCGGAACGGGATTGATCGATTGCATCTGCAATTTCCTTCCAAAGAACTTTTCGAAGTAGATATGAACATGATACCCGCAGGAACACGTAAACCCTATCGTTTATTCAATCAATTAAAGCCTTTGGGAAATCAGCAACTTGATTCGTGCTTCGAGTTGCAATCCGACGCTGATCGTCATGTCATCGAGTTATTTCATCCGGATCAACGGGTAAGTATTCAACTCTGGCAGGAAGGCGGGGAGAGCAAATTCAATTACCTGGTGGTCTATACTCCTCCCCAAAGAAAATCCATTGCCGTAGAACCCCTAACCTGTGCCTCCAATGCTTTTAATAACAGGGAAGGGTTAATCATATTATCCCCGGATCAGGAATTTAACGCTTCTTTCGGAATTCATTTAAGGAAGGTGGAATGAATAGATTCTAACATTCGGTGATAACAGGAAACTAAATTTTCAGGAAAGGATAGAGATGAATTTGAGTTATTTGGACATGGCTATTGTTCTGTTGTACATCCTCATTGTTTTTTTCTCGGGAGCGCTTGTAAAAAAATATATTCACGGGATCAGTGATTACCTGGTTGCGGACCGGTCGATGGATTTCAATCTGGGCTTAATATCCATGATGTGTACGGAAATAGGAATGATTACTTATATTTACTATGCACAACTTGGCTATAAAGCGGGCTTTTCCGGACTGATGGCGGCCTTTCCGCCGCTTATCGCATACTGGTTCCTTGGGAAAACCGGATTTATTATTAAACCTCTGCTGGAAATGAAGATTATGACCATACCGGAATTTTTTTCCCGGCGCTTCAGTAAAGGGGTTCGGTTTTATGTGGGCATCATTATGGCCATTGGCGGTATTTTAAATTTCGGCGTATTTCCGGGAGTAGAGGCTAAGTTTATCAATATCGTTACCGGAATACCTCAAACACATATCCTTTTGACCATGGTTGTTTTACTTACGGTGGTGCTGCTGTACACTCTGGTGGGGGGCATGGTTTCGGTGATCATTACCAACTATATTCAATATGCCCTGCTAAGTTTTGGCATGGTTTTTATTACCGTAGTTGGCCTGTTTAAAGTCAATTGGAATGTTATTTTGCAATCGGTGACTACTTCTCTGGGAGAAAAAGGTATCAATCCTTTTTTCCCTTCGGCCCTGGACGGTGAATTCGGGATCGGATTTCTAATCTGGCAAATCTTACTTTGGGTCGCTTTGCTGGTCGGCTGGCAGGCCATATCCATGCGTCTTTTTTCATCCAAGGATTCCAGGGTGGGCAGGAAAATATACACCTGGTCGGGATTAATGTTTTTTTCACGGGCTGTTCTGCCGATTTTTTGGGGAATCATAGCTTTGGCCTATTTGGGCAACGGAGTGGACTCCCTGGAAGCATTACCCCGGTTAATCCTGAAAATTGTTCCCAGCGGGTTTCTGGGCCTGATCTTTGCCGGTTTACTGGCTGCTTCCATGTCCACTTATTCCAGTTACTTACTGTCCTGGAGTTCAGTGGTTTCTCAGGATATTATCGGTACGATTATTCGTTTCGTGACCGGGAAAGATACCAGTTCTAAAAATCAGATTATCATCAGTCGAATTACAATGGCAGGGGTGATGCTTTTTATCATCTGGTGGTCGTTGTTCCATAAACTGGAGGGGTATTTGTACTTTTATTTAAACATGACCGGAATGTTGTTTATTCCGGGTGTTTTGATGGGTGTGGCTTTCGGCATCTACTGGAAGAAGTCACGTTCCGGCGGTGCCTATACAGCCTTTACCCTGGGAATGATTCCTCCTATTCTCTATCTGATTTTACCCCAGGATATTCGAAGCGGCTGGACTTCCGTTATGGGTTGGGGAGGCTTTCTACTGGCCTTTTTGGGCATGATTATCGGCTCATGGGTTCATAATTTAATTCGTCCACAGTTGGCAGAGGAGGGGACAAAATGAATTTCTGGGAAATTTTTTGGGGTCTGGTTGTTCTTTTTTCCATTATATCGTTTACGTATATGTCGGTGAAGATCCTTTACTCTGGGTTCCCCGAATTGAAAGAAATGTTTACCGCCCTTAACGAGAAGGCCAATGGTAAAAATAATTCAATACGTTAATGCGTTTACAATAACCGGGTAAGATACCCTGATTTCGGAAATCCTGCCCTGTGGAATCGAAATAATGAAAAAACCGATTCTTTGGATTTTGGGGTATACTTGGTGATCTTAAGTTGAATATTTATGGAGGCATAGGAAGGCTCCCTTTTTACTGAGGATAGTTGTTTTAAAAAGATGAATAATTTATATTACATTTCAGTATTCACAACCTGATTGATCCAAAAAGGGAGGCAGGATGCATTTTTCGGTCTTAGATATTGTCGTCTTTGTGAGTTATATCGTCGGTATTGTATTCCTGGGATTATGGGTTTCCAGAGAAAAAAAAGGACATGAAAAAAATTCCCAGGATTATTTCCTGGCCAGTAAGGCTTTGCCCTGGTGGGCTATCGGTGCTTCACTCATTGCCGCTAATATCTCCGCCGAACAATTTATCGGCATGTCCGGTTCCGGTTTTGCCATCGGGTTGGCTATTGCTTCTTATGAATGGATGGCTGCCTTAACTCTGTTGATCGTCGGTAAGTTTTTTATGCCGATCTTCATCGAAAAACAACTCTATACCATCCCGGAATTCATCGAACAACGTTTCAGCAAGGAACTGAAAACCATTCTGGCCGTCTTTTGGATTGCCCTGTTTATCTTCGTTAATTTAACCTCGGTTCTATTCCTCGGTGGCAAGGCTCTGGATACGATTGTGGGCAGCGGAGACGGTAGTTTGCTCATTTATGCCATTTTGGTGCTGGCCTTTATCGCCGCCGCTTACTCCCTGTACGGCGGACTTTCCGCCGTGGCCTGGACCGATGTGGTGCAGGTAGCCTTGCTGGTCATCGGAGGATTGATTACTACCCTCATTGCCTTAAACGCAGTGACTCCGGAAGGAGGCATCATTCACGGTTTTGAGCATATTCTCAAACATGCCGGCAGCAAATTCCACATGATTCTGAATAAAGATAATCCGCAGTTTTTTAATTTACCCGGTATCGCCGTACTTATCGGCGGTATGTGGGTAGCCAATTTGTATTACTGGGGATTTAATCAATATATCATCCAAAGAGCATTAGCCGCTAAATCGTTGCGTGAGGCTCAACGGGGTATTGCTTTTGCCGGTTTCCTTAAGCTGCTCATCCCGCTGCTGGTAGTTATTCCAGGGATCATCGCGTTTGTGATGTTTACCCAACCTGCCGGAACGGCAATCATTCCCGGCGTTAAAGAAGCCTTCCTGAAGACCGGTGGCGGTATTAATTACGATAAAGCTTATCCCTGGCTGATCAGTGTATTCATCCCCTCGGGATTAAAAGGTTTGGTTCTGGCAGCGTTAACAGCAGCTATCGTTTCATCGTTGGCATCCATGCTTAATTCTACTTCCACTATTTTTACCATGGATATATTTAAACCCTATATTAAAAAGGATGCCACGGAAAAACAGATGGTATTCACGGGTCGATTAACTGCCGGGATTGCTTTACTCATTGCTATAGTCATGGCACCGGTTCTCGGTAATATTCCGCAGATGTTCCAATATATTCAGGAATATACGGGGCTGGTAAGTCCCGGCATTTTGGCCGTATTTTTGATGGGACTTTTTTGGAAAAAGACAACCAACAAAGGCGCTATCATTGGAGTCACCCTTTCGATTGTCGTGGCCCTGCTCTTAAAAATACCGGCGATAGGTTTGCCTTGGATGGATCAAATGCTCTATACCTTAATCATCACCATGGTCATTATTATGGGAGTCAGCCTGACCACTTCTGCCGATGTGGATGATCCCAAGGGCATTCCTCTGACCAGCGCTACTTTTAAGACAGGTTCGGTTTTCAACATCAGCTCTTATACCATTCTGATCATTCTGGCTGTACTTTACACGGTATTCTGGTAAACGACGCAATGTGGTGCAGGATATTATGATTTTTTGTCCGGTGCTCAAAATTATGAGGGAAAAATAAATTGACAACGCTGACCGCTTATCGATATTTCCGGGGCGAATTACGAAAGTTATTTCCATGACTATACAGGATGAAAAAGCAGTTAACCGATCACCGCAGTTACCTCTTTAGAAGGATTATTTCATAGATTTTTTAACCAGATTAGTTCCCCAGAAACAGGAATCCGCTTAATATGATTTTTAAGAAAAGGATTAATCAATTTCGCTTATAAACCGATATATTGTATGATAAAAAAAAACCGGACAAACCAAGCCCGTATAATTATCGACCGGTTGGTATGTATGTTTTCCGGTTTTATAAGGTTGCCGGCGGAGATTGAAGTATGATTTACTCGGAGAAAAAATTCCATAGGTAAAACTTTACATTAAATAATCCTGTTTGATGAACCAAGGTTAAATAAATAACATAATTGTTCTAATAATGCAAGGAGACGACATGAATATACAGTTGGTTGAAACGCATCGTTCAGATATGTAAATACCTGAGCGGAGCGGAAGAGGCTTAAGGCTGTATCATAAACGTGGGGCAAAGATCCCGTGAAGGAGACTGGT
>JALSTK010000033.1 GCA_026983775.1 Calditrichia bacterium | reverse complement strand
TCCCCCGGGGCGATAAAACCGAAACCCATCGCATCAATCCGAAACATCCCCAACGAATTGAAAGAGTACGCTGCGCGTGCGCGGCCGGTTATCAAAATCCATAAGAATGATTTGCTGCCAGGTTCCCAGAACAACCCGGCCTTCCAGCACCGGAACCGTAAAGGAAGTACCGATCAATGTGGAGCGCAGATGGGCATAACCGTTCCCATCGTGCCAGGTATCGTCATGATGGTAGCGCCGCTTCATGGGAGCGATCGTTTCCAGCATTTCAGGAATATCTTTAAGCAGCCCGGGTTCATATTCCACGGTACTGATGGCAGCCGTGGATCCGTCGATAAAAATCAATACATGGCCCTGCCGCAATTGATGCTTCTGGACAAAGTGCCTGACCTCGCCGGTCAGATCGATAATATCCGTAAACCCTTTGGTATGCACCGTTACCCGGTCGCTAACAACCATTTTGTGCCTCTTAAGATAAGAAATGGAACCGAATAACGGAAATATACGATTTTTATCAGAAATAAAAAAGGGGAACCGAACGGTTCCCCTTTTGTGTCGATGTAACGATGATGATTTTACTTTAGAATCGATGCCAAGATAATTCCTAAAACCAGCCATAATGGAATGGATATCAGCAAAGCCCAGATAATTCCATTGGCCGTTTTAAGAGAACGGGACAGGCCTTTCTTTTCCAGGGCGCGATTGATTTTCAAACGTACTTCTTCGATATGAAACGGTTTGGAAAGGTAATCGTAAGCGCCTTTTTTAATGGCCTCCACTGCGGTTTCAATGGTAGGATGAGCGGTAATCATCAGGAAAACGACTTTGTTATCCGTAGCTCTCACCCGTTTCAGCAATTCGATGCCATCCATTTCCGGCATATAGAGATCCGACAAAACCACATCGATTTTTTCTCTTTTAAGCACTTCCAGGGCTTCGACCCCGTTTGAGGCAACATGAGGTATATAGTCCAGGTTTTTTAAGACACTGGAAAGAGTTTCGCGTACATCCTCTTCATCATCCACAACCAGAACATGTCTTGCTTCGCTCATTTCTTCTCCTCTTTTGGTATAATTTATACCATCGGTAAAAGCGGATCAAATGTTTAGAAAAATTTATTTAATTTTGTCTTAAAAGTAATCAGTGCAGGGTATTTACCCGGGCAAAGGATTGTTTTCTGTATTCACTGGGCGACAGGCCTTTGCGACGTTTAAAAGATCGGCTAAAGCTGGAAAGATCGCTATAACCTAATAGACGTGAGATATTATTGGCGGAGAGATTAAAACGGGACAGAATTATATCCTCGTAATAATTCAATACCTGCTGCAGAAACGTGCGAAAAGAGATTCCGGTTTCGCGTTTAAATTCCTGGCTGAAATAGCCGGGACTGATTTTTAATGCTCTGGCAATCGAAGCGCTGTTGATTTGATTCATCTCTTCGGATTCGATGAGTGAAATGGCCTGCTGTATGCGCGGTGATATTTTTTGGGTTGCAATCCCGAATCGCTGCAAAGGAATCTTACGCCAGTATTGATCTTTGGCTTTTTCAATGAAAGAATACAGATTATCGGCCCGGTTGTCGCCGATGATTAAATTTAGATGCGGATTTTCCGAAAAGATTTTCAGCCCGTCGCCGGCCAGTGAGTGATTAAAAATAACAATCGGTATCTGTGCCGAATCCTCAAGGATCTCCTTAAATCCGTTACGGGTTAAATTGGACATATCGTCGGTAATAACGGCCAGATAATTGAGCAGGGCATCTTTGTTGTCCGACCAGATATCGGTTGTGGAACATACCACTGTGCGTACATCGATAAAGCGATTTAAGACATTCCGACACTCATTTTCAATTGTCTTATCATCCGTAAGGACAAGTGTTTTATACATGTAATTTCGATCCATATAAAATGAGAATTAGCTCATAAGGATATTAGGTAAAACACCTGTTTTGGATTGTGACCAATTACGCTTTTGGGAGGGTTATTTTAACGAATGATAATTAATTTTCCGCTGCTAATTTTTTTGTTGTTTTTATCACGCACCACATACATATACACACCGGTGTGAACCGCTCGGTCGGCATTATTAATTACGGTCCACAGAAATATATGATTCAAGTTAATCTTTCTGAAAACCAGCTCTCCCTGAAGATTGTAAATCAAAAGCTGGCTGGATACCGGTAAATTCGAGAAATAAACTCCGGGACCATCCTCAGGATGATAAACCCTGTAAGGAATGGGGAAAACATTAATTTCCTTACTCAGCGAACCCGTCTCAAAAGTGGAGTCTGTGGTTGTAAATATGATTCCGTTCGAATCGGTGGAAACAATCTGAAAATGATACAGCTGATTGGATTCCAGATTTTCCAACAAAACCTTGTGTTCGGTAACATACTGCTCATCTACTGCTTTCTGCTGGCCGTAGTCTGTATCCAAACCATATTTAATCACATCTCTGGTCTGTAAATTGGTAGACCAATTAAGCAATTTATTGGTACTGTTCCCGAAGGAACGGACAATAACCGGAGATTGCAAATTATCTTCCAGTACTCTTACTCTAAAAGAAGTGCTGGCTTGCAGTCCTCCGGAATCGGTTACGCGCAATAAATAGGTTTCCTCGGCCAGAGGAACCGGCGGACTGAAGAAGGTAATCTCAAAATTATTTATATCGATGAAATAGCCTATTGGACTATTTCCACCTGCCAGTAGTTCCACGCTGCTGATATCCGATAAGCCATCGGCGTCCCTGATGTAATCTTTAAGATTCATTATATAAATCGAATTGGCCAGAAAAACGATGTCTCCGATGGGCTCCAATACAGGGGGATCGTTAACCGGATTGACGACAACGGTGATGGTATCAAAAGCCACATTGTTATCCGGATCCTCTACCTTTAAATAAATATCTTCCTGTCCATTCCAGTTCGGATCGGGTGTGATTTGCAACTGAAGCGCTTGTTTATCGAAAGTTCGCTGAATATGATTGGGCTGAGAAATTTCCCAGGTCAAATCCGTGACGCTATTATCCGGATCGGAAACATCCCCGGGAGAATTAAAACGAATGGTTGCAGTATGGTCTTCATCCAAAGAAACCGTATTAACCAGATTGAGGACAGGCGCTTTATGAGGGTCCTGACTGAAGACCACGAGCGAAGCGGTATCCCGGGCGGCACTATCGTCTCTTACAATAAAGCGAATTGTCTCCCGGCCGTACCAATCTTCCGAAACTTGAAAGGTGGCTCTGTTTTGGCTGGAAATGGTGATCTGTACACTATCGTTTCCGGCATATTGCCAATGCAGGCCGGAAATATCATCATCTATATCCGTTACATAATTATTAAGGTCTAAGATTGCGCTCCTGGTAAGGGATAAATCCAGATTGGGCAGGGCGGATATCCGAGGCGGATCATTAACAGGGCGAACATGAATATCCACCCACGCACTATCGGCACCGTCCTGCAGATCTTTAACAAGAAATTTTACTTTTTCCGTGCCATACCAGTCCGGGTCAGCATGCAGAGTGGCCCGCTTGTGGATATTGTCTACCTGACCATGGATATGCTGACTTCCCGTAACCTGCCAGATCAGGTCCTGGGGCTGGGTGTCCCTGTCGTTTACATATTGATTCAGGTTCTCGATTATCAGGCTATTATCTTCATAAAACGAAAAAGAGTTAAAATTATCGCTGTCTATTTTGGGACCTGTTGTTACAGCATGAACCGTCATTTGTACCACATCATAAAAAGAGTCCGAATTCATTACCGTAAACTGTATATGCTCGTCATGAAGGAAAGGAGTGGGCGTTGAGATATGGATCATTCCCGTCTGATCGTTAATCGTGATCTGCAATGAGACCTTACCGCTGTCCGTAGCAGTAATCTGATTATCGGAATACCCCGGAACCTGAATATAATTATGATAATTAAAAGAATAGGTCGTATCGGAAATCAGCCATAATTCATGGGGAAAGCTGTTCTGGATCAAGGGGATGGCTGCACTTACTTCATCGGAAAAATCGCTTTCCAGACCGCTGGAATCGACCGCCTTAAGGCGGTAAAAATAGCGGATGCCCCGGTTCAAAGATTTATCCGTATAAATCATCAATGTATCGTCGCCTTGTATCGGTGTATGGGTTATATTTGTAAGAACGTCTTTTGCCGGTGATTGTTCAGAGCGAAAAATGATGTAATGATCCATATCCGATTCTTTATTTTTATCCCAGATAAGACGCCATTGTTTAGTCTGGGCAAAAAGCTGGCTGACCGCAAAAAGTAGTAGTAAAAAGATATTAAAAGATACTATTTTATTTGGTTTCAATTCTAACCTCTTTGGAATGTGCACTCTCTTTCTCGTTAATAACCGAAGTCACCGTAATATAGATAACACGATTCTTATGAATCTTCTTAAAGCTCATTTGGTTGGAAAAGAGGGGATGAGCATTAATTCGGGTCCATTTTTGCTGGCCTTTACTCCGGGCATAAACATAATAACGCGCTCCCGGTACCCGCTCCCAGCGGATCAATAGTCCGCTCTGCGTGATTTCATAGCGAACATTGTGCGGAGGCAGTAATACCGGTTTGGGAATGGCATAAAAATTATTGGTTCCATATCGCTTACCCGGTTTATGAAAGCGAAAAGTAAATCCGATCTTATGGGTATTACCTAAATCGGGATTCATTGAGAAAGCATAGTTGATAAAATACTTTTGTGCAATAGCAAGACCCACACCCATCGTTGGTAAAAATTGAGATTGGTCCCGAAAGCTGTTTCCTATCCGGAAAGAAAGCAAATGAGCGAAACGATATTCGATTCCGGCTACCGGATAGACATCGCTATCCAGGGATTTGATGGCATCGATAGCAATCACCAAACCGCTCACAAAATAGGCCTTATAAGAAATCCCGGCTCGAAAGGTCAACGGTAATTGTTCGCGCTTCACATCATACTGTACTTTTGGGCCCAGATTTTGAACCGCGGCTCCCACGCGAAACCCCGGGACCATGGTATAGAGAAAAAATCCCAGGTCCATGGCCAGCCCATCCGCGCCATAATCTGCCAGTCGGTCGTTAAAGTATTTTACACCCAGTCCCAGAAAAAATGAAGGAGTAATCTTATAGCCGATTCCCAATTGAACTACCGAAGTACTAACATTCAACTTTCTGGTGGGTTGTCCATAGATATCCTTACCCTGGATAGTCGGCATCCACATATGGGACATGGAAACCGCCCAGCCCAGCTTATCGTCGAATTTATAGGTAAATATCAGGTGATCCATACGGATGTTCTGAAACCATTCGCTGTGATTCAGCCCCAGGGCGGAACTGGAAATATTGGCCAGACCGGCCGGGTTGTATTGCAGGGCGTTCTCATCATCGGCATAGGCGGTGAAGGCCCCGGAAAGGGAGGCGGTACGTGCGCTTAGGTCACTTCTCAAGAAGAGGACACTGGCCGTACCGGCATTTTTGCTGCCGGTTTGCGAAAAAACAAGATCAAAGTTCAACAATAATAAAACGATACTGAAAATATATTTAATCATCTATACTCCTTGCCTGCAAATCAAACAAATTTGAAGGCAAGATTTATGCCATGGGATACAACAGGTTAAATGGGGCTTTAATCCCTTTTCCCGGCTAAAACCCCGGCGGATTGTACAAAAATTTTACATTTATTCTCAGCCGATTTTTCCGGCCGTTTCTTTTATTGGTCGGTATGATTAAAAATGAAATCTTTTTGAATATATCCATATTGGCCGGCGTTTACAAGAAAAAAAAAGAAGAACAAATCGGACGGATAAGATTCGCTATGGTGAAAATACGGGGTAGCTCACCCCAATCCCGAAGGAACTTATGGAAGAACATTGGCCCGTATGCAACCATCGTGTCATGCCCTTGAAAAAGGGCATCCAGGGAATCGGGGGAAATAAAGTTATTGCACCCTTTGCATCAAATATTCGGTGAAAGCTTTCAGTTCATCGGCTTTAGAGCCGAATATTTTCAGCGCGTCTTCTGCTTTCCGACGATACTCATTCAGATATTTACGGGCTTTTTCTTTGCCGACCAGGTTAACAAAATTCATTTTCTCTTCTTTGGATGAGTGACCGACCGTACGATCATGTTCATTCAGATCCAGCAGATCATCCACAATCTGGAAAGCAAAACCGATATCCTGAGAATAGCTGGTAATGGCCTCCATCTGCCGGTCGGAAGCGTGTCCCGCGAGGGCGGCGATCTGACCCGCAGCCTGGAAAAGAGCCGCTGTTTTTTTCTGATTAATAAATTCTATGATTTCAAAATCAATGTCTTTCCGTTTTAATTTAAGGTCGACGAACTGGCCGGCGGGCAATCCGTTAAAACCAAAAGCCCTGTCCAATACGGAGGCCATCTGCAGGCGCTCTTCTGCAGACAGCGTATTATTGGAAAGAATAAGCTGAAGCGCTTCGGAAATAATTCCGATACTGGCCAATAAAGCCACGTCCTGCCCGAAAACCACATGATTGGCCGGTTTGCCGCGGCGCAATTGGGAATCATCCATATAGGGCAGATCGTCCATAATCAGGGAAGCGGCATGCACTAATTCGATGGCACAGGCCGGATCAATCATCTTTTCCCGGGAAACGTCAAATAAACGGCTCACCAGAACGGCAAATACGGCCCGAACCCGTTTCCCGCCACTGACAGAATATGAAGCGGATTTGTATAAGGCATCAACCAGCGGATTATTATTCTTTAAGATCTCTTCTAATTTCTGGTCTACTAACCGTTTGATATCGGTCAGATAATTTTTTATACGTTCTTGCATGCTAAAAGCTCCTCGGTAATCCCATTCAATTCTTTTGAATATAAGCAATTATTGATAATTAAAAAATGGAAGAAGTTAATAAATTTGGAAAATATTTCAATGCAGAAGCCAGGATTTGAATACACGCATTAAAGATGAAGGCTGAAACAACATATTCGTATAACTTGCATTGGCCAGAGGGCAGGCGCATTCTCTGTTTTTTATACTTTTGCGGATAGCCTGAGCCCGGGGGCTGTTCCAGACCTTTGTGAAATCATAGTTATGTTCACGCAGATTCCCCATGGAATCGGCCCGGACACAACAGGGCCATACCTCACCATCGGGGGAAATTTGAGCTGAAGCAACGCCGGCATAGCAGGGAATTACCTGGCGAGGTCGAGTCAGATACGATTTAACCATTTGATAATATTCAAATCGAAAGGAACGGGCAATTTTAGCCAGTCCCTTTAAATGATCCTTTTTCATCTCCGTTAACAGAAAATCGATGGCCCGTTCATATGATTGCGCCTCCGGGGCAATGGGTTCACCGACTGTGCCCAACTCAACGCGTTCTTCGGCAATCTCGGTAATAAAGGAATCGGGTTTAAATTTGATTAATTCCTTATAAATATCCGGGAAGCGCTGCACATTAAAGGCGGAAATAACGGTATGAATTCCCAGAGTGAAATTGGAATAGTGACGTAATTTATCAAGTTCCTGGTAGGTTTTCATGGCTCTTTGCCAGTTACCCGGAAAACCGCGAATGCGGTCATGTTCTTCAGCTACTTCATCCAGAGAAAGATTGATGATAATATCCGTATCGGGACAGGAAGTAACAATTTCCTCCACCCGTTCCGGAATGATTCGGTACAGGCTGCCATTCGTGGGAATATTAATGATGCCCGGTTTGCAAATATCATGGGCCGCCTTACAAATATCCGTAATATCCTTGCGTAGAAACGGCTCTCCCCCGCTCATAGTAAACCAGTATGGCGCATCGCCTAAAGAGCTAAAAGTTTTTTTATATTCTTCGACCGTAAAATTGTCGACTTTCTTTTCATACACGTTACAGGTTTTGCAGCGTGAGTTACAGGAATAAAGCAGACTGAGGGTGAGATTAACCGGCAACGGTGCGTTACGGCTCTGCAGACCATAATAGGTTTTATGTGCAGGGATTCGGCTTAAAAGTTTCAGCCGTTTTATATTTTTACTTCTCATGGCAAAATATTTTTCTATTCAAAAATAAGGCGCTATCTAAATTTTTATGGTAATTATCTTTGGCTCTACCGAGGTTCTTGTGAAATCGTATATTAAATAAAGACTGACAATATGATTTTACTGCTTCGTTCATTTTGCATTTAATAATAAAAGTATCCGAAGGATACGAATATGAGTAGCCACAGGCTGCGCCTGTGGAAAAAAGGTAAAAGAGAGCGTGACGCTGAAGGCGTCAAATGTGTAACTCATAATAGCATTCTAACGAAATAGGAAACTATACACCTTGAAAGATCTGGTTTATTTTACCGCCTCACGGTAACCCAATTCGGTTGCATCTTGCCCACAGGCCTGGCTCCTGCCCGGCGGCTGACGGGTGTGGCTACTCATATTACATCACTTCGTGGTATAGGCGGCCATTTTAGTGATGTCTGTTCAGGAGTACTCTGCTATGTGCATGAGTAGCAGAAATTTTGCAGACTGTGGAAACGATTTACCCTGAGAGTCGAACGGGGTAAAATCCCCTTCCATCATCTTATTTTTAAACCCTTTTCGCTCATCTTAGAATAAAGCACCGTATTGCCAACGGTGCTTTATTAACAGATAAAGATTTTAGCCGTATTCCGGTTATCGGATCAGCATCATTTTCTTAGCAGCATGAAAACCGGGCGCCTTAAGTATTGCAAAATAGACACCTGTTGGCATGGCCTCTCCCCCGGCATTGGTACCGTTCCATTTGTAGCTGTAAGAACCGGGCTGAACAGCCCCCTTAAAGAGAGTGGCGACTTCCTTGCCCAATACATCATAGACAGAAAGTTCCAAATTGCGGGTACTTTTAGGAACATCAAATCGTAATGTAGTCGTTGGATTAAATGGGTTGGGAAAGTTAGTCTTCATCTCGAAACGGGTGGGAATGTTCAAATTATCCGCCCTTTTAATAGCACTTGGATTTAATGAACTGTTTTCCGTATCACTGGCTACAACCGGATTGTACTTCGTACTATTATCCGATTCATATTGCTGACCATCCATTAAGGATTGCTGAAAACTTAAACCGGATGACTGGCTATTGTCCGCGATTTCAATTCTAACATGTACCAATTGGGTAGGCGTGGTCGGTAATTCATTTCCGGATTCAGGATAATCGGGATAAACGTACTCCGCCGTTATGGCGAATCTTGACTCCGTATTATCGGTTACATTCACAATGTTATAATAAAAAGCGGGAGCCGATCCCCCCTGTAGAAGCGTGCCTTTTTCAACGGTTACCTTACCCGCACTGACTATCGAACTTCCGAAACCCAGTGTGTTATAATTGATATAGACCTGATTATCACCAATCCGTGTTCCTGTCACATCAGCCTGAGCCATTACATCAAATTCATAATAGCTCGGTGAAGTACCGCTAATTAATACATTGGAGAACGTAAATGTAATTCCTGCCGCCCAGAGAGAAGAAAATGCACCAAGCATCAGCAAGATCAAATATCTTTTTTTCATGATCACTCTCCCGTAAATAAATTGATGTCTCATTTAAAAAGGAACCTGTGTCCCTTTGCCCACATTATTTTTCCAAAAATCATTTTTATCATCGTTTTGTACCTGACCATTCATATTAAAATCGGATGCTTTATATCCGGACTGTCCCACTTCCGATTTCCAATAGTCATTCTTATCCGTATTTTGAATTTGTCCGTTTCCGTTTGCATCTCCGGCATAGAGGCCAAAAACATTCGTATTCAGTTCGATTTGAGCATTACTGCCGTATGCCCGGTCGGCAGCAGCCGTAAAATCATAAAGCGCACTGTTTTCGCTCAAATGTAAGGGATTGGCGCTCATAACCGATAAATGATTGCGGTGACGAATCACTACATAATAATCTCCTTCAGCGATGCCGGAGAAGCTCACCGGTGAAAAGCCATCCGTATCGACAATCTGCCCGTCTTTCCTGAGTATGGCGGCCCGGGTTGCTACGGTAGAGACAGAATCCGTTCCGCTTCGTAATTGCACTAAAACCCAATCGACCATATCGACGGCCGCATATTGAGCGATTTCCCGACCGGGATAATTCCAGGGCGCTACTTGATAGGACTGAACCGAGGGGATATCGTGATTGGAGCGTAAATCCGTTCTCATGCTATCGCCGTCAAACGGTCCCTGTAAAAATATCTTAGCATTAACAAACACCCTGTGGCTGCTTTGCACCAAAACGTCATCAAGCCAAACCTTACCCGCGTTCACTTGTTGAAAAAAATAGGTTAAACCAAAGTAGTTGGCTGCCGTATAGGTTAGATCTTCGGCAACTCCGGCGGTTTGCAAATCTTCAAAACCTCCGTTCTCATCATATTTTAGTTCCCAAAGCCCGTTCTGATCCCGGATAACCTCCACACCTATCAGCTCCGATGACACCCAGTTGAATGCAGTCCGGATAATTCTTCCATCGGGATAGCTGTTCGTTAATCTACACAAGGAAAGGCTGTCCGTATCATCACATAATTCAATGCCCACCGCATATCCGTTGACATCGGTTGTATCATCCACCATTACATAGACCCAGAATTTATTATCGGCATTGGGGACAAATCCGGAATTTTTCAGATTAAATTTCCAGGAGGTTACTCCGCTGTTGACATCCAGACCGTTCAGCGCTGTTCGGATATGGGCCTGACCCGCTGTATCCGATGCCAGATGCTTCAGAGAGTAAATTCCGTTTATAGGTTCAACGGAAGAGACACTCCAGGATTCTCCCGAGTTATCTACCCAGCCATCCATATTACCATCTTCAAAATCATCCTGAAGGAAGATAGTTTGCGCTGATAAGGAGCTGATGAGAAAGACTAATAAAATAATCAATGGCTTCATATACCCTCCTACAGCAATTCGACTAAAATCCTTTTTAAAACAAAATACATTATCCATAGACGTTTGATGTGCGCATCGTCATAATTTATTAAATAATAATGAACTTTCGGGTCTATCGGACATATTGCAGCTTTCTGGCCATAGATCCAGAAGGAGTTGTTAAGCGATAAATATAAGTCCCGGAACTTACCCCTTGCCCCTGATCATTTCTTCCGTCCCAACGGAACAAATAGGTACCGGCCGCCAACTGGCCCCTGAACAGAGTCCGAACTTTCCGTCCCTGATAATCATAAATGGTCAAACGAACCGATTGAGCAGGCAGACCCCGAACCTCGGGTAAACTGAGCTCAATTATGGTATAGCTGTTAAACGGATTGGGATAGTTTTGCTGTAAGTGGAAGGATTTTGGCAATTCGCCATCCAGCACTCTGGTTAAATCACCCGGAACCATGGTTACACTTGTACGGGCGACTTCTGTTCTCAGACCGTTAATATTCACATCGTATAATTTATACCTATACACTTCTCCCCAATACACATTTGGATCGATGAATTGATAATCGCGGCCCACCGATGAGTTATACAATCCGCGTAAATCCGGATCGGTCATATAAGAAGCCAATAGGCTATATGAAGTATCTTGTCCGATGGATCGCCAGATTTCAAAACCCTGATTTTCGAGCTCGGATTGTGTCTTCCAGCTTAATACTATTTTATTATCCGAAATCTGCCCTTTAAAGGCGGTTAGTTCAACAGGGAGCGAGTTATCCGCAGTAGATGATGCTAAAGTAAATTTTGAATACTTGATCAGTTCCGCATCTACCCCGCTGACCGTAATTTTATGGGTAGCGGGTGTTACGGTTTGAGTAGCCGGTTTTAAAATTTCCCATTGGCCGTTTGTCCCTGCCGAAGCATCCCAGTAGCACAGGAGCAAAGTACTCTCATCGGTAATGGCAGACCATTCGGATATGTCATTGTAGTAAAAATCGATTGTGGCCGAATAGGTGTTTGCATCCGTTACTATGGTATAAAAACCTTTTCCCGCAATGTGATGGATTCCGTTGCCGAGGGAAGATCGGTTTGAATTTTCATTATGATTATAAAATACCGATGTATTCCCCCCGCTATAGCCGTTATCAAAATCAATCACAACTTTAGAATTATTAAAAGATTCGGCAGCCGGGTCTCCGGCAGCAATGATTCTTTCTTCGGCCAGGTCGCTCTCCCACCAACTTACCTGGCCCTGTATGGAACTCCCGTCATCCGCATCCTGAGCCGTGCCCACAACATCCATATCGCCATCACCATCGAGATCGGCAGCGGACACATAATATGCGGTAGTGAAAGAAGTGGTGAGCTGATGTTCGGTAAAATTTAAGGAACCGTCATTTTCGAACCAGGATACGGTACTATCATTATCCGCGCAGGCAACTACATCCATATCTCCGTCGCTGTCCATGTCGCTCATAATCGCGTTGCGGCTGTGCGTAAAACTGGTTTTAATCGTATACACGCTGCTGAAGCTGCCGTTCCCGTCATTGGCCCACCAGTCAACGGTTTTCGATTTCCAACCGGCTCCCAACACATCCTGATCGTTGTCTCCGTCCATATCACCGGCAACAACGCTGTTACCGCCATAATAGGTCTGCAATACCTGTTGTTGTGAAAAACTCATGGATGCCTGCTGCGCCCACCAGCGAACGTTTTCATTTTCCTGTGCTTGCTCGGTATAGGCCAGCCAGGCCATACCGACAATATCTTTATCCGCATCCCCGTCAAAATCGGCAACCGCTATTCCCCCGGGAGTGGCACAATTTATAATATTATGAACCGTGAAGGTTGGTGGATTGGCCCCGTCACTTTCCAGCCAGCGAATGTAATCATCGGCAGCGCTGCCGCCAACAATGGCATCACCTACGCCATCCACCAAATCCATATAGCCGTCGATATTCAGGTCCGTGGCGACTATGGTATAATTGAACGGCGCACCGGAACCGATATGCCGTTTGGTCCATTCATTTTCATAGTCGGTAATCGGATTTTCATACCAGACCAGCGAGCTGTCGCTGCTCTGGTTTCCTACCGCTACATCAGGATAGCCGTCTCCGTTTAGGTCCATACAGGCCAACCCGCGAGCAGAACGGAATCGATAATCGATTACTTTGGCGGAGAATGTTTCGGTTCCGTCATTCAGATAGAGCATCACATTGGCTTTGCCGGCGTCTTCGCTCCCGCTTCCTTCGGGATTTGCCGTACAAATAATGTCCAGGTCTCCATCCAGATCGATATCCACCACTACATTCTTTTTGGCTTTTTCCAGAACATCGCTAATTACATTTTTAGTCCAGGTAACCGGATCCTGAGCAAAAAGCAAACCAGCTAAAAATAAATTCAGTATCAGTATTCTCTTCATAGCAAACATCCTTAACAGGTTATTATTTTAATTCTTTTATCCGAGCAGTACCTTTAGCCAGAAGCCCGGACGCAATAAAGCATATTCAGGCAGGGATTGCCCGTAGATCAGCGTTAAAAAAGTCGCAACCGGCCGAAAACGACTTGCCAGGGATAGGAAACGGTTCAGCGTACGTTCGCTGGCAAACCATTTTCTAAATTTCCGGGCATAGAGAAACCCCGGCATTAAGGTCTGATGGTACCATTGATCATAGCCAACTAATGCTTCTTTTCCTGTATTCCCTTGCTGCAAGGCCTCCAATCCGATGCGGGCTGCCATCCGTGCACTATATAGGGCAAAATAGATGCCCCCACCGGTAATTGGATGGATGGAGGATGCGGCATCTCCTACAAGCAGTAGATGATCCGAAACCCTGGAACCGGGCAAACTTCCCAAAGGTAATAATGCACCGCGCAGCGGACTGTCTGCTTCCGCGTTTTTTAAGGCCATCTTAACTGTATCGTTTGTTTTTAGAATATCTTCAAAAATCCGTTTTAAGCCGATTTTTTGTGTACGATTCGAGCGGCGCGGAGCCATAATTCCCACATTGGCCCGGTTTGCAGAAACCGGAAAAATCCACAGGTATCCGGGGAGAATCCGGGAATCATAGAATATCCGAATCCGATTCGGGAAGTTTTCACCCTTATAATAGAGACGCATTCCTTCGAAGCTGTGTTGGAAATCTTCCGGTTTTAAGCCGGCTTCTTTGGCTGTATAACCGGTCGCTCCATCCGCGCCGATAACCAACTGCGTCTTAATTTCGGTCATTCGATCCGTACCAACCTTCTGTAGATGCAAACGATAACCGCCGGTTTGCTTTTCCATTCCGATTAGACGGAATCCTTCATAAACTGAATCAACACACATTTTAGCTTTCTGAAAAAGCAAATTATCGAAAATCTCTCTCGGAATGCAGCCGCTCTTCTTATTTTCTGCATTTGAACCATGCAAATGAAAGGGACTACCGTTGGCCGCATAAAGAGTCATTCCCGTAATGGGGTAGCCCTCCCGGAGTAGTTCATTTTCCGAAAAACCCAGTTCCTGCAAAAGACGAAAAGTTTTAAAGGGAATCCCATCCCCGCAAACTTTATTTCTCGGAAAATGTGCTTTATCGATAAGGGCAACCTCGGCTCCCCCCCTTTTCAAATGAATCGCGGCAGCCGAACCCGCCGGACCCGCTCCTATAACAGCCACCTGAACATTTTTCATAATCGGGCAAAATCCATAAACTTCTTAAAAATCTGCGGGTCGAAAAGACGCATGCAAAAGAAATAAATCAAGAGACTACTACCGATTTTTATTATCAGCGATGCCCATCCGGAAACCTCCGGAGTTAAAACCGGCCAGAGAAGGTTGACCGTTACGAACAGTAAAGTCGCGACTCCGGCAAACCGTAATTTTTTAAAATACATAAAATATGGAATGGAAGCCAGTTGCAAGGCCTTCATCAGTCCCGAAAAGAAGAGGACCCACCAGACGGCTGCTATAGTTAGAATAAGCATATTCAGTCCGTACGGAAAAGCGAGGGCCATGAACCCTAAAAGCAAGACGAAAAAGAGGATATTGAGTTTAAACTCTATAATCGGTTTTCCCTTGGAAAGAAAGATGGCGCTGTTCATCATCCAGAAAGAACGCAATAGCCCAACGACGGTTAATATTTGCAGAGGTACAATAGCTGCACTCCATTTTTCACCGTACACGAGTTCGATAAACTCGGGAGCAATCAACACCATACCGGCAAAGAGGGGGATAACGATTAAGCCTAAATAATAGATCGTACTCAAGATCATATTTTTATAATTTTCCGTATCATCCTGAATCTGAGACAATACGGGAAAAATTACTTTCAGAATATTCTTTGAAATACGCTGAACCGGAAATTCTATAATTTGATAGACCAAACTATACACACCGAGAGGCCCGGCCCCCAGCCAGCGTCCGAATGCGAAACTCGGGATTCGGTTGTTTACATAAGATAAAAGACGGGAATTCATAACAATCCCACCGAAAACGACTAACTCTTTCATAGCAACGAAACTGTACCTCAGGTTCGGTTTCCAGGGAGAAAAGACATTGTAAAGCACGGCCAGTACCACATTTTCAGCTAAGATCGCATAGACGAAACTCCAAACTCCATATCCATCCAGAGCCAGATAAACGGCTACCGAACCGTAAACAACGGTAGAAATCGTTTGTAGTATTCCTATCCTGCGGAAACGAATGGAACGGACTAACCGCGTATAAGGAATACCGCTTATGGCATAGAGGGGGAAAATCAGCACCAATAATTTCAGAATATCTTTCAAACCCGGAAGATAAAAAAATTCGGCTATATATCCGGCGCTTAAATAAATAACGATTCCCCAAAACGAGGCCATCACCAGGTTTACGAAAAAGGTCGTGGAATAATGGATGGGTCGGATTTCTTTTTTTTGTACCAGAGCCGCGCTAAAACCGAAATCGAAAACCACATAGGCAAATTGAGTAAACAATAAAGCGATGGTGATCAAACCGAAATCATCCGGTTGAAGCAACCGGGCCAGGATAACGGTAATCGTAAACTGCAGGGCACGGATTACCAACTCGGCCGTACCCTGCCATTTAATTCCTCTCTTCGACCGATCCGCGAATTCCTGATACGAATTCCGGGTAATGGAATTGATTAAATTATCCGACATACACTATCCGATCAACGACCAAATAGATTCGGCCCGGAAGGATTTTTGTTTACGGATCAGGTTCTGTCGGAGGCGTTGCACTCTTTCAACGGCTGTTCCATATAACAATTCATGTACAGCATTAATGATTTGTTTGCGATTCAGCTTAAGTTGATAGGCCGCCTTCATGGAATAGGTTCCGTACGTCCATTTAAAATCCAAAGGTGTTAACAAATCGGTATAGGGCAATATGGTTTTGCCGACCCCCAATTTTTCCAGTCTACGACCATTTCCTTCCTGTTCGGTATGACCCGGAATTACTAAAGAAGGTTTACCTGCCAAAAGTGTTTCCATGGTGCTGCTGTATCCTCCGTGAAAAATGACAAAATCGCTCTCGGCAATTGCGGAAAATCCGTGTACCCAATCAACAAAACGGATATTGTGTTCCGTATGATTCAATTGTTTCGCGGGCAGTTTCCCAGCGGTAGAAACCAGTACCTGAAATTCGGTTTGTTTGAATACATCGACTATTTGTCTAAAAAAAGCCGCCAGTTGGCCGCGATTGGTTCCGCCTCCTATGGTTACATAAATGTTGGGATATTCGTTCCGACCGGAAAAGAAGGGGATGGGCTGCCGTTCTGAGAAGGAAACAAAGGGCCCCGTATAGGTAACGAGCGCTTCGGTGCCGGGCAAAGGTTCGATTTGCCTGATAGATGGAATCAGATAGGCGTCGCCACGCAATAAATCTTCGCTTGTCTGTATGGAATCAAGACCCAGTGCCAGGGCTTCTTTCAAAAACGGCTCAATACCCGTTGGCCTGGGAATGGGTTCTATTTTTCTCTGCCACCATAAAAAATCGGGTTTAGGTGGGAAACCTGCTTTTCTCGTTACCTGGATGATCGGAAGGGAACATCGTCCGGCCAGAAGCCGGGCCAGCAAGTGTGTATCGCCAATAATGAGGTCCGGTTTAAAACGGATACAGATGCGTTGCAATTGTTTTAAGCGAAAACGCACAATTTGTTCACTCAGATATCCATCCCGCGGAACCTGGTAATCCAAACCCGGGAAATAAACAAATACAGGAGGGGCCTGTATTCTCGAGGTCATTTTATGGTAGGGTATGTGGGGACGCTTCCATTGCCATTTCAACAACCGTTCCCAGCGATAATCCATGGGGAAAACCGGGATATTCAGTTTTTGGGCCGTTTTCGCATATTTGCTTCCCAGTACTATGGCCGCTTCAGAGCCGGATGCCTTTAGTATTTGCGCCAAATACAACATTCTGGACACATGTCCCCGTCCCCCGCCCAGATCATTGGGTAGGAGTAAAATACGTTTGTTCATGCACCTAATATCTCGATA
Organism: Calditrichia bacterium; assembly: GCA_026983775.1. Classification (GTDB taxonomy): domain Bacteria; phylum Calditrichota; class Calditrichia; order Calditrichales; family Calditrichaceae; genus JALSTK01. Next base: position 3,675 of record JALSTK010000033.1, on the reverse strand, counting down.
TTCCCGGATGTTCCGTCTATGCGAATGCGTTGCCCGTCCTTGATCTTACTGGTCGCCTCTGGTACGGCCGCGATCATAGGTAAACCGTATTCCCGGGCAATGATAGCACTGTGCGACAAAGCCCCGCCTATTTCGGTAACAATCCCGGATACGGTCACGAAAAGCGGCGTCCAACCCGGATTAGCCGAGCGGGCAATTAAAATGGTTCCTGCCGGTAAAACATCTACTGTCTCCGGTTCCAAAACAATCCTGGCCGTACCTTCCGCTACTCCGGCGCTACAGGGAATTCCCCGCAGCTCTGCCTGAACGGATTTCTTTTCTTCAACGGCTATCCGACGCTTTCCCACCTGTCTGATTCTCAGCGGATGGTCGTACTTTAAAAATTTTTGCCTTTCTGCCCGACGCTGCCGTATGGTATCCGCCATTTCCCGGGGAACCGTACCCGACTTAACAACAGCGGTTATCTCCTCCTGTTTAAGGAAAAAGATATCTTCGGAGTGATCCAATTCCAAATAATCGCTCAATTTTAATAATTTTTTCTTCAATAAAAAATGGGCCTTAATAAAAGCCTGTTTCAGATTTTCCCGCTGAACGCCAAAAAAATCGGCTTTACGCAGAACGTAGGCAAAAGGGAGCCGTAAAAAAAGGGAAAGATCCTTTTTCGTTTTATGTATTAAATGCGTCCGTTTTTGTAACAACTGCTGCTGTTCTTCATCCCAATCCCGGGTCGTCGTCTTTTTCACAAGACGTTGTAAACTGGAATAAATATAGCTTTGGTCTTCCTGCCAGCGCGGATACAGTAACTCAAACTCATGTAACGCACCATAGCCGAATTCGACGAAGAAACGATCGATAGCCTGCCTGATGCTTTCACTTTCCGGCATCAATTGGAGTTTCCCGGCAACGGCCCGGGCAGGAGTGGTCAAAAAAACCGAACGTACGGTCTCATTTTTGCATATCGTATCGGCAATTTGCCGCAACACCCGCCCGCTTCTTGCGCTTTCCGTCCCCGTCGAACCGCTTAAGAGCCTTCTTGCAGAAATCATCTTATGCTCAGCAAAGGACCACCGGCTCAACTTATCCAAAAGCTGAAAATAGAGTTCGGCAAAAAGAGTACATGTTATATGCAAAAACATGGTTTTTTGATGCAGTTGTATCAACCCGTCGATCGCCTCCAAAAGAGAAGTGCCGGAATTTTCCGACAATGCTTCCATACGCTTAAGTTCCGCGGGATGCCGGCTCAGATGTTTCAAAATTCTTGTTTGTAAGCGAATTAAGAACAAGATCAGTTTAATACTTGTCGGGATGAGCCGGATCAGATAAAAAAACGCCGATAAGGGGCCCATACGTTTTAAACGTTCGCCCACATAGAAACCTGCCAGCAGACGATTAAACGCCGTACTATTAAAATAAACCTTCCCCTTAAATAATCCGAATAAACCCTCTTTGGGAAGCTCCTTAACGTCAAGCAACCGTAACAATCGGGCAAATGCCGAGTTGGCTATTGGGCCGAGAATGCTCCAGCTATAGGGAGTAACCACATCGGGAATGACCTCCCCCACATTCTCATTGGTCCATTCAACGGCACTTTGCAGATTGGAAATCGGTCGTACCTGTAACAGCCAGATTTGGCGCTTGTCTATTGCCCATTCCACATCCAGGGCATAGTCGAATTCCCGCTCCAGATCATGAAGTAATTCCGCCAACCGGTCAAACCGTTCTCTGTATCCCGCAGGGACCCTTCCCGAAGGTTGCCAGCTTTGCTCTTTTAGATCCCATGTGAGGCTTTGGGGCGTACGCGAGCCATCCACAAGATGTGTTCCCAGCCCGCGAACAAACTCCAGAATAATCTTTTTGTTTTCCGTCTGACAGAGCGGATTAGCGCTAAAAGCCACACCCGCATATACCGGCTTCAACATGCTCTGAATGATGACGCCCATACCTTGATTCAGGGGCAACCCATTTCGTAGACGATAGATAATGAGCCTGGATGTCCACTGAGATGCCCATACTTCCCGAATGGCCCGGCCGACCTTGAGTGCCGTAGGCTCGATATTCAGCAGCGTTTCATATTGCCCGGCAAAGGAATGTTCTGACGAATCTTCTCCCGAAGCAGAGGATCGCACGCAGACAGGTCCATAGAAGCGTCCGATTATTTGCTCCAGTTCTTCTTCGAATATAGGAGGGAAAGCCCCTTTCAATACAAACAGACGAAGTTCTTCTGCCTTTTTAATCTGTTCTTCTATAGTTTGCGAACCCAGGTTTTTTATTCTATCCGTAATCCCGTTATGATTTATAAAATCAAAATAAGAAGTCTTCGATAGAAAAACGGACTCCGGCACCGGGTACCCTTTTTGACTTAATAAAGCAAGCTGAGATGACTTGCCGCCGAACTGTTCTTTCGATATGTTTTGGCTTATCTGATAAAAATACATTAAAAGCGCATACTTTCCCGAAAGGCTTTTCCCGCATTCCCGGCCTCATCGGTAAAAAAGGTTTTTCGTCGTTCATAAACAGTGTTGGAGAAGATTCTTCGTACAAATTGAAAACCGACCCGATCCGGGATGAAGGCTAACAAAACCTCGCGTATCTTTTCGATCCATTGCACAGAATCTCGAAACGAAGGGACAAAAAACAAAATTTGTTCGAGCCGGAGATGCCTCTGCACAACAAAACGAATAGACGCATCCGCATATAGGATTTCGGTATTTGTGGGCGTCTGTTGTATCGTTACCCGGTCATCAGAAAGGCAGCCGTCTCGCGTACAGACGGTTGCCCACGGGTAGGTCTTTGCTTGTCTGTCCTGAATGCGGCTTAAAATATACAGCGTATCACCGGCGTAGTACTTGCCCCATTGCCAGTTTTTTATGTATCGGCGAAGCGGGCCGCTACCGCTGTTGGAATCGTGATACCCTTTTCCTTTTATATGGACCGTTTCTTTCTTCCGAACCAACTTTCCTTTCACTGCGCAGAAAGGGGCGATAATTTTCCAGCTGAATTTATGGCCATCGTGGAAACGGATTTCCTTACTTAAAGTACTGGGCTTTGCCAGGAGGTTTGTAAAGATCAGTTCCATATCCAGTTTGGCGTCATGGGCTTTGATAAAGAAGTTTTGCTCATCTTGTCGAATATGGTTTTCCCCATCACATCGAATAAACAACGGATCGGACGATACGTTCACTGCCGATTGAGGAAAGGTTAAATAATGATGGAGCTTAACTTTGTTCCGATAATAGAGTTTGATATCAAAAATCACTATGGGAAACCATGACATAAACGGCCGATCATGTAAAATCACAACCAGATCATAGCCATCATCACTATGAACATCAAAGTAATACCATCGCCATTCGTAATTCGGGGGTTGAATCAAAATTAAAAGCTACCTTACGTTTGTTGAATATACCTGATAATTTTAAACGGCCTTGTATACCCGTCTCGTATAAAAAGGAACCTTATTCCGATTCGGTTTATAGAACGGATACGATTAAATGGATAGTTCCGCTCCTTCTTTCAAATGTATCCGCCGGAACATTTATTTAAGAATTAAAAGTTTTTTCGTTTGACTGGCCTCTGCAGTGGAAAGCCGGTAGAAATAAATTCCCGGGGGTACCGCCTGCCGACGGCTGTTTTCACCATTCCAAAATATATGGTGTTCTCCGCGAGGCAAGCGGG
>JALSTK010000032.1 GCA_026983775.1 Calditrichia bacterium | reverse complement strand
TAACTGCTGTAATTTGGGAAAGGTTTTGCTTTCCACCCGGAAGCCCTGATCTTCACTCAGGTGCCAGTGGAAAACATTTAGTTTTAAGGCGGCCATGCCATCCAAATTTCTTTTAATAACCTCCACGGGCATAAAATGGCGGCACACATCAATAAGCAGCCCTCTCCAGGGAAAGCGGGGATAATCGACTATTTTCAAGGCCGGAAAATAATAACCGTTCCTATCGGAAGTAAGCAATTGCAGGAAGGTTTCCAGACCACGCATGGCGCCTATATCGGTTTCAGCGGTCAAAGTAATTTTTCCCGGAGAAATATGTAACCGATAAGATTCATCCTCCCCTAAGCGGACTTTTCCCGGGCGATTGATTCGGATGACCATGGTAGCTGAGTCGGGATTTGTTTCGGCCGTAATATAAGCCTGAGAGAAATACAGACCGGTTCTTCCTCTCAGACGGTTTAAAACACGGGAGGCATAGGGATACAATTTTGCGGTTCCCGCTCCTTTAATAGCGATTGTAAAGGAATCCGCCAGCAGAAACTTCCCTTTTTCCAAACCCACTTTTTGGGGAACCGGCATTAAATTAAGTGGATTGAAATCAGGTTTTGGATAGACCCTATCCAGGGCAAAAAAAGCAAAGAACATAAGTACGAAGGCCGTTTTTTTTATCATTAATTCGCTCCATATGGATTAACGCACAATTTGATATTCTTCAAAAATTTCACGGATAGCCAGAGTAGCCGCACCCAGTAAACGTGGACGGACTTTTAAAGAAGAGGGTAAAATTTTTACCTCTTGTCTCAGGCCATAAAGGTCTCCACTTTTAACGACTCTTAAGATTTCAGGATAGATAATAGACCAGGCCTGGATAATTTTACCGCCGATGATCACAGCCTGCGGATCCACTGCCCGGATAATATTTTTAATTCCCAGGCCTAAAAAATGTCCGGTTTCCTTTAAGGTTCGGATAGCCGATTTTTCTCCCTGAAGTGCTCTTGGGATGATCTCTTCCACCATGCTTTCCTGTACAGTGGCATTTTTCTTCTGTTGCAGGGCATTATAACGCCGGGCAGTCGCCCGGTCCGAGGCATAAGCCTCTAGGCAGCCCCGGTTACCACAAATACAGGGCAGTCCGTTTTCCACCAGAGTCATATGTCCGAATTCACCGGCGGAATGGTTGGCACCTTCCAGAATTTTGCGGTTCAATACGATTCCCGAACCAATACCGGCTCCGACGGAGAGGAAGACAAAATCATTTAACTTGGTTACCTCTCCCTTACCGAACCAGAGTTCCGCCAGGGCGGAAGCATTGGCATCATTGTCAATTTTAATATCGATGGGCTGCGGATAATATTTTTGAAAAAGTTCCATAAGATTAAGATTTTTCCATTGGAAATGGGGAGCATAAAGAATGGAACCTTCTCCGGAATCAACCATACCCGCCACACTAACCCCGATGCCGTTGATCTGCTCAATAGAGAGTTTTTTCATCATTTTTTTTAAGGATTTTGAGAAGAGCAGAACATTTTTTTCAGGATGCTCATAGTCGGTAAAAAATTTATGGTGGCCCACCATTTTGCCGTTTATATCGAAGACGGCTACGCGGGAGTAAACGGCATCCAGGTTTAAAGCGGCCACGTAATGGTGTCCGGGTTTAAGGCGCAAAAGAATCGGATTGCGTCCCACGTTTTGATCCTTTAGTTCCTCTTCAGAGAGCAAATTATCCTGCAGCAATTCATGAACAATATTGGAAACAGTGCTTTTATTCAAGCCGGTCAAATGGGAGAGACGGACGCGGGTCACAGGCTGGTGGAGTCGAATGAGATTCAGGATAGTGGAGCGATTTATATCACGTACGATTTTGGCATTACCGCTAATAATTTTCCGGTATTTCACATTCATGCGCTCGGCCAATTTAATTGGTTGTTTAAATAAACTAAATACAATATAAAGATAAATATTCTTATGTCAAGATTTTTTTTAAATTTTTTGGCTCTACCGGGTTTTTGTGGTTAAACGCCGCATCCTTAAATCATCACGAAGTGATGCAATATGAGTAACCACACCCGTCAGCCTCCGGGCCGGAGCGAAGCCTGGGGGTAAGACGCAACCGAATAGAGTTACCGCAAAGCGGTAAAATAAACCAGTCCTTTCACTTATAGGGTATCCTATTTCGATAGCCTGCTCTGTGTTCTACCTTCGACGCCTTCAGTGTCGCGCTCGCTTTTTCCGCTTTACCACAGGCAAAGCCTGTGGCTACTTACATTAGTATCCTTCGCATACTTTTATTATTAAATGCAAAATGAACAAAGCAGTAAAATTATATTGTCAGTCTTTATTTAATAGATGACTTCACAAAAACCCCGGTAGAGCCATTTTTTTTAACGTTTCCTGATCGCACTACCTGAAACGAAGAAACGCTCTTACCCGCTCATATAATTTTTTAGGGAATCCCTCTGTATAAAGAACCGCTTTTTCTGAAGAAGAAATTAAAGCGTCATTATTTTTCGCTTTCTCAGATCTGCATTGATTACGGCTCCGGCAGCGATTCCGATCAGCAGAATCACCGTACCTTTCAAATAATCGGCAAACAAGATTTCTCCTGTGCCGAATAAAAAGGCATAGACTAGAACAATGCCCATTATCCAATCGATAAACAATCTTCCGAAGCCATGATCCCCTTCTACCTCCGGTACAATGGATTGGATATGCTTCCAGCCCAATCCACCCGGATGGGTTCGTTTGAAAAATTTAACCAAATGGTCTTCATCCTCCGGTTTGGTGAGATAAGTGACCAGGAGCCAAATAATCGTCGTTCCTAAAACGGTCGGATACAAAGTAATCGGAGATTGCATATGAAATCCATAGCGGGCCACCGGATAAATGATTAAGGGAGCAATCATGGCTGAAATTTCCGACCAGGCGTTTATCCGCCACCAGAACCAGCGCAAAATCAAAACGGCTCCCATTCCCGCACTGGAATTGATAATAAATTCCCAGGCACCCGATATAGTTGTCAAAACATACCTGGTTAACAAGAGAGCGAAAAGAGTCATCAAAATAATACTGAAACGGGAAGCCAACACATAGTGTTTTTCGCTGGCATCTTTTTTAAGAAATCTTCGGTAGAAATCATTGATTAAATAGGAAGTCCCCCAATTCAATTGAGAGGCAATGGTAGACATATAGGCCGCCAGAAAGACGGCAATGAGCAAACCCAATAATCCGGCGGGAAGATATCGTAACATCAGTTTGGGATACATGACTCCCGGATCAACCGTATTTTCATAGCGCTCGTACATGGCTTTAAAGGCGGGTGTCTGATACAGAGGATCATGGGTTTCCATAAGAGCAGGATGATGATAAGCTTGCTCAACCCGTTCATACAAAGACGGATTCATATTTCGAATTTGCTGCGTATTCTGTGATCGGGGCAGAATAACCAGAGCGGCCAGAGCAACAATAATCCACGGCCAGGGGCGAATCGTGTAATGGGCAATCGTAAACCAAAGAGTAGCAAAGAGACTGTTTTTTTCATCCTTCGCAGACATCATACGTTGCGCAATATACCCTCCGCCACCGGGATCGGCGCCAGGATACCAACTGGACCACCACTGTAATCCGATATAGGCAAAGAAAGACCCCACGGTAATGGCCAGAGCCCCCCCGGTTACCCCGCTTACCGTGATATTTCCTATTTTAGGGAAAAAATCAAGAATCTGCGGGGCTAATTTTTCCTTCAGGGCCACCATACCGCCCACCTCGGGTAATCGAACAACGATTACGGCCAAAATAATACAGCCCAGCATGGCGAAAACAAACTGAAAACTGTCCGTTCTGGCCGTTCCCAATAATCCGGACGCAGAAGCATAAACGGCAATGGTCAAAGCGGCAATCACAACCAGCCCAAAAGCATTGAACTCCGGGATCGTTACCTTGAAAATTTTTTCCATGGCCTTATTAACCCAGCCCATCACTATGGCATTCATAAACAAGCCGAGGTACAAAGCCCGGAAGCCGCGCAAAACCGCAGCCGCATTTCCCGTATAACGCAATTCTACGAATTCGACATCCGTCATGATCCCGGCCCGGCGCCAAAAGCGGGCAAAAAAGAATACGGTTAACATGGCCCCGATGGCTAAATTCCACCACAACCAGTTCCCGGCGATTCCGTTTTTGGCTACTAACTCGGTGACAGCCAGTGGCGTATCGGCGGCAAAAGTGGTGGCGACCATAGCCGTTCCGGCTATGTACCAGGGTAAATTTCTGCCCGAAAGGAAAAATTCTCCCGTATCCTTGCCGGCCCGACGCGTATAATAAGCAGCTATGGCGAATATAATCAGGAAAAATCCTAAAATCACAGCCAAATCAATCATCTGTAGGTGTTGCATGCTCACTCCTTCAGTCATAAGTACCGTCTTTATTTCCGTAAACGAAATCTCATGTTTTTCTAACGGATCACCATCAATTTACGCACCCGGCTTATTTGATTCACATCTAATTTATAAAAATAGAGACCTGTGCTTAAATCGGCGGCACTAAGGTTTAGCTCATATATTCCTTTGCTCGCCTTATAATCCTCTACTCCGCCTACCACCTGACCCAAAACATTATAAAGGGTTAATTTTACATGAGCGGCTCCGGGTAGTTGATATTTAATTTTAATTTCGTGATTCCGGGTAACGGAAGGATTGGGATAACTTTGAAATAATTTAAAATTCTGAAGAAGGCCCGGAGACGAATCACCTATCCCGGTACTTACCTGTTCAACCGTTATTCCATTCAGCATGGAATGACCGATACGGTTCATCAAATGGATATCCATAATACCATCAGTTACCTTCACCTGCCCTACCTTCAAATCATAAGCCGTATGCACACCGACTTTGGAAACAAGGTCTAACTGTTTGCTCACTAAGCTATCTTCGATAACCAGATCAAAAATCCGTTGTCCACTCCGGTCATATTCATTCTCGGCAAAATGGAAGGTTAGGTTATAGGAGCCGTTCGGCACACGAATTTTATATTTCACCGCCCCTTGCAACTCCGTTATGTAAAGGGAATCCTGATCTGTGCCGGAGATATCAATACCCGCCGTCCAATCCTTGGAATGTCCGTCCATATGGCCATATTCTACCGCAGAATTCCAAACCCGGTCTTTTAAATACCGATTATAAATAGCCCCGCCGCCCGTATTAATTTTAACGGGAAAAGTTAACGGTTCAGCCATAGTAATCGGTATAACCTGACCGATTTGTTTATTGTGATCGGCCGAAGCATCCCGGATGCCTAAAATCACCAGGGAGTATGTTTTGGATGAATCCATATCGCTTACCTTGAGTACGACCGTTTGCTGATCCGGCAAAAGTTCAACCTTCTTTATGGTAAGACCGCTAATAAAATAATTGGCCGCATCCAGAGCAGAAACGGTATCGATTTCTTCTGAAAAACGGGCCACAATCCTGTTATCCGTTGCCCGCGCCCAAAGCACATAAGGAGGATTTTTATCGATGAGACCTAAATCTTCCTTATCGGTTAAACAAAGGATCATCTTACCGTTCCGAAAGACAACATTTTCAGGTTTAAAATCGGTAAGATTTCCGTTCCAGGTATGGGAAGCTTTTTCCCAGCGGGTTGAATCGAAGTCGTTAAAATCATCTTTCCATTGCAAGGTAAAATTGTTATCTGTGCCGGTGTTGCCCTGACCGGGTGTATAGGAAGCATAGCTAACCCAGTCATAATAAGCAAATTTCGGAAGGAGTTGCGGATTCCATTCTCCGACCCATTCTTCGTATTGAGGAATCCAGATATTCATCATGATTTTTTGAGCCAGGTGCAAGGTGGCGATATGGTCTCCGCTTTGTCGGTAAATTTCCTGTCCGTCGGCAAACCAGGCCACATAATCCGGCGTCCATTCAAAACCGTATGTATGAAAATCTTCATGCGGATGAAAGGGTACATAAAAATGACCGTCATGAGTGGATTGACCGGGCGTGATGGTAGTTAGTTGAATATTGTCTTCATAACGTCCTAATATTTCGATGTCGATCTCATTCCATTCTTCCACACCGCTTATTCCGTCATGATAAGTAAAAAAAGAAGCTAACAGACCCTGGCCTGCAGGCGGCTTAAAATTTACTTCAAAGCGTCCGTAGGTAAAGGCCTCTTTCGTTCTCAATTCCGCCCCCTTATAATCTTTAGCGTAAAGAATACTAAAAAGGGCATACATAAAAAAAATCAGAAAAATATTTTTCACCTTATCTTCCTCATTCGCTTAAAAATACCATCTTCCGTACCCATTGCGGCCCGGAAGAAATTTGTAATCTATAAAAATAAATGCCTCCGGGAAGTCCCCGGCCGTTAAAGCGTATCTGATACGTCCCGGGCCCCTGTCTGCCGTGCACCGCTTCCCTGACCACCTGACCCAAAACATTGTAGATGGTTAATCGCAGGCGGACATTCTTACGTAAGGTATAGCGAATTACCGTAGTTCCCTTTTCCTGCAAAGAACCGCCTGAAACGGCGGATCCCGGTCCGAAGGGGTTCGGATAATTCTGTTCCAGAGTATAATTCAGCGCCGTTGTGCCGTGCCTATGGTTCTCTACGGCCGTGATTTTACCGATATTTTCATCGATCCAGTTCATGCGTCGAACGATCCAGTCTTTAAGCTGAAAAATCTCATCGTCGTAAGAGTGAATCTCGCTACTGCGCGGATCATCCGGGAACCAGCCCCCACCGAGGTCGGTTTCACCGGGAGCGGGCCAGATTTGAAAATTACGTTGCCGGGCTTCGGCTATACTATCTGCAAACATATCAATCAAGGCAAAGATGGAGTCCTGACTAAAAATGGTTTGACGTAAGTTTTGCCAGCGGGTCTTTAACTTCCCGGCAAAATATTTATCTTTAAAAAGAAGTTTCCACCAAAAAGGGAGAAAAAAATCATCCACCTGATGAAAGTATTCATTATCCGCAAAATAAAGGAGTTGCCAGCCTTCTATTTTCCAGGAGTCATAATAGCCCACATTACCGAAACTAAAATTATAATCCCAAATGGGTCCGGCGGTAAGTTTTCCTCCTTTGCTGTCTTTATCTTTATAAAAATAAGCGCTTAAGCGGTAACCGTCCACGTTACGGCTCAGCTCGTTCAAAAGCACATTATCCACAAAGGAAGGTACATTCAGATACTTTACATATCCATGGAGTGTATCGCTATAAGTACTGTCGTGCATCATATTTTCGAAGGAATACACATATCCTTTGATATAGGTTTCCTGTTCAACCGCGATATCATCCGGTTTGGGGTAGCGGTATTGATAGCGGATTCCATGAGAAGCATTTGGAAAGGGAAGATAAGGTGAATCGAATCCGGGATTCCACGGTTCCTTGTCGATACGCAAAATATAGCCTCCGGTAACATCGTCCCCGGAAACTTCATCCGCTTTAAGCTTATTGATGTTCACTCTGTTTTTATCGCGCTTTATTTTTTCCATCAGGACATAGAGTCCTTTATATTCTCCATTGAGCACAAGTTCACAATAACGGGTTCTGGAGGCATACAATCCCATGTGTCTCGCTAAACGATACATCAGGACATTACGCATCAGGGAACGATCATAGTAAGGTGCATATAATATCCAGTCGTTTTCTTCGGGTAGATCGAGTAAAGAAACATTGCGGTTACTGCCGTCACTATTTTCCGTTTCCAAACCATAGGATTTTTTATCCCACCCGGCGGAACTCTGGCCGTGAATTTCAATGCTGATCTTACCCGAGTAATTGTTCGGTGCATCCGTAATAAAATTACGCTGGCCCCCTCCCTTGTATAGGATGTCCATATCGGCCATGATGCGCGGATCGTCATAAGGAATGGCTTGCCCGTGGGTATCGATGATCACGATCGGCAAATTGGATGATGTGAAACTGACCTGGGCCTGCCCTTGATAAAACAGCCCGGGAATCAATAATAATAATATCTGCCAACAAAAATCATATTTTAAGGTCATTAAGAATTCCTTTTCCTGCTAAACGCGTACTTTCAAACCAACCCACCCCACACCTTCATTGATTCCATTGCCCTCGGATTCCCCTAAGGGATATAGATCATTTTGCGGATCAAAGTTTTATATCCAACCTGCAGACGGTAAAAATAAATACCGCCGGGTAAACCTGCGGCGTTGAATGTAACGGAATGTTTACCCGCCTTCTGTCTCCGGCTAACCAATGTGCTAACTTCCTGACCCAATAAATTAAAAACGCTTAAGCGCACATACTTGTTTTTACTCAAGGTATAGTTGATAATGGAAGAAGACCGTCCTTTTACGGAACCGATTTCATGACCGAAAGGATTTGGATAATTTTGTTTGAGTTCCAAACGTAGAGGTAGATGGTTATCGGTTTTTTCAATAAAATTCGTAGAAAGAGGCTGAACCACATCGGTAATTACGACTTCGAGGATCGACAGATCGGTAGGAGCCTGTCCGTTGTTCAACCAAAAATTAATATGTGTTCGCAAATGATGGTCCGGGGATGGATTATCTGATCCCGTATAGATCCACTGTTCAATATAATAATTTTGAGAAGGAGGCGCACTGTAGTAGTGTCCCTGCAGGCTGCCGAACAGAACATATCCGGGTTGCCAGTCAAAAAAATGGGTTGTTTTTACACTGTCCAGAGGGCTCACGAATGAATGATTATTCCCGGGAGTGCTCCAGGGTTGAACCGTATAACTGCCCACGTCTTCCTTCCCTTCCACACTCCACTTGGAATATTCGATATCGATCTCAGCCGCATCATTGGCATAGATAAAGAGACCGAGCACTATATTCTTGTCCATTTTATCGATTCTACCTTCAACCAAAAATCGGTGTTCACCGTAAGTTGTATACGCTTCCGTATTCACTTCGGCGCAATACCATGTATTATTTTCTTTGCGAATTTTGAGATGCAGACGGCCCTGTTCGTCTACCCAGACACTCTGATCACTATCCGACCAGTAGTTCGGGCCCGGACCCCATGGACCTCCGTTTTTAACCTGCCAGTCGACACCCGCAAAACGGATGCTGCGTTGTCCGGCAATAACCATGTGGGATATCATTAAGCACAAAACAAATAATAAAAACGGTTTACTCATATTTTACCTTTTTTAATCGGATACTTTAAAAGGAATCTGATCGGCCGTAAAGTCGACCCAGAATAAAAATTTAGTCTGCGCTATATTTTCAATCAAGGCCTTACTTAATGTAAGAGGTGGATTTTTAAATGTATTCCACCATACCCTGTCTCTTGGATAACCGAACTGATAGCCCGCATATTGTTGCGGGGCAAAAGCGGCCCAGTCCTTAAATTCCCGAATAAAATGGGATAGGTCTCTAAATCCTTGGCTATCGTCTAAAAACCATAGCTTAGGGTGGCGAAAGTGAGCGGGAAGGTGGCCGATATCCCAATGCTTCAGAAACAAGGAATAGGAAGCATCGAAGGAACGGATTTTCTTTAACCACAGAGCGGCAAGACTATCGCTGACGGGTATTCCTGAACGATCTGCACTTTGATCCGTGCGAAACCATTCGGCATCCACTCCGTACCCAATGATACACGGATGATGACCGAAGGCCTGATCAGCTATTTCGAGGCAAGAGAGGACATTCGCTTCCCCCGGTTCGAGCTGGATAATCGCCTTCACTCCCTGTTGATCATAGAGGCTTAAGGCTCGTTCATGATTCAGCTTCCCGGGTTTAAATATCATAAATCCGGTATCACCCCGGTATGCGGACGGTTTGGAAAAAGTAAATAGGGTCGTACCGTTCTTTTTGTAACCGGAAATGATTTCGATAATAGTAGGAATGGTCGGCCGATTCTTTTTAACAAGGGAAGCAAAGTTTTTCGCTCTTTCCACCCACCAGCGATTATCCGCATTTTTTTCTCGTAAACCATAATGACTGCGTCGTAATCCGACATAAATAACATCCGCCTGTACCTTGGCTATCCGCTTTGGTCGATTGGAAAGAAAAATGAAACCCGCCGATAGAAGCAATAAAATAAAAAATAGTCGTTTTTCAGGCATATTATTTCCTCAGAACCGTACCTCAGGCCGATTCCCTCTCTATGAGGTCCACCTGCATAAACTCATGAATGGGTGGTATCCGGCTACCATCTATCAACTGTAATAAGATTTGGGTGGCTTTCCGGCCTAACCGGGTTAACGGTTGATGAACGGTAGTTAGGGAAGGATACACATATTGGGCCAATTCAATATCATCGAATCCCATCACGGCAAGGTCTCTGGGAACGATGATACCTGTTTCCTGGGCGCGGCGAATCACACCGATAGCCATGTAATCATCACTACAAAAAACGGCGTCCGGGATATCCGAATTCCGGAATAACCGCTGAGACTCTATATAAGCAGCTTGCTGATCAAACCAACCGGGTATAATCCACTCTTTCCGAATTTCAAGATTTAATTTATGCATCGCTTCTTTAAAGCCGCGCAAACGATCGAAGGCATTGGATTCTTTTAAATTGCCGGCTACAAAAGCAATTTTACGATAGCCTTTTGCAAACAGATAGTGCACCGCTTTTCGCGCTCCGCTCACATTGCGGGTATCCACAAAATTAACGCGATCATTACGGTATTTATGGTTGATGAGTACAAAAGGGAATTCCGTTGCAGCCAGTTGTTCAATGCGGGTATCGCCCATAATGGTTTTAAGCAGAATAAGACCATCGATCAGCTTGCTGCGGGCCCATTGGACATATTCGTCTTCCGCTCCTTGTATAGGATCAAAAGGAATGATCAGAATACGATAATCAGCCTGCTGGGCCACATCGGTGATGCCGCTTAAAACCTGGGCAATATAATTGTCCATCAGCACCTGTTCCTGCTGGGGAACCGTCACTCCCAGTATAAGACTTTTTTTACGGGAAAGACTCCGGGCCAACCAGTTTGGCTGATATCCCAGTTCGGCTATAATTTTTCTGATACGTTTTTCCGTGTTCCGGGCCACCGGAGCGTTTCCGCTCAAGACACGGGAAACCGTCATGGCAGAGACCCCCGCTCTGGCGGCAATATCTGCTATAGTAATTTTTTTGGAATTCATTTGATCAAAACCATAGAGCGAATTATTGTTTTATTGTTTTGACGCAGGACTAAATAATAAATGCCGGAAGCCTGCCTCTTGCCATTCCACGAAAACAGATGATTCCCTTTGGATGCGTTACCGCTTTTTAAAACACCGATCTTTCGACCGGAGATCGAAAACAGACTTATTTCGAAGTATCCTGTTTGTTGTAATTGATAAGCGATGGTTGTCGAATTGTTGAACGGATTGGGATAGACACGCAAATCAGCTGCTTGCGGAACCAGCGCACGCGGTTCCGGCCCGATTGCCTGAGGTGCCAACAGTAAATGAGCTGCTGTCTGTAATAAAGGTTGCTGAGCGTCGGTCATCTGGTCATGACCCAGGGCCCATATCATTCCGCCCTTTAATTCCTTATTCAATAAATACTCGCATTTCAAGCGGACGGAAGTGGTATCATCATAGGTAATAAGTTGATCTCCGGCATTATTCGTAAGGTAAGGCACTTTTGAAATATCATCCCAGTGGTAGGACCAACCCTGGCCGATCAGATTTACAATATCTTTATAACCGTAGGTTTCGTCCCCACCCGTACTGGAATGATACAAGCCGCTGCTATTAAATAACCTGCCATAGAAGGCCAGGCCTAAGCATAGTTTTTTACCGGTAATTTTACGGGTATTCATCAGATACCGTATAGTTTCATCTACGGAGCCGCAAACATCATTTGGCGGAGCAAAGAGAGGGGCGTTATGTCCGGAATGACTGGTCCAACTGCCGTGATAATCATAAGTCATTACATTAAACCAGTCTACCAGGAGGGTTAGCACATCGTAACGGAACCATTTTCCGTAATAATCACCCGAAGGGATGGCCATGGTGAGCAGATAGTCGGGATTAGCCTCCTGAAGTCTGGAATTCAGTTTACCTATAAAAGTTACCAGATTATTTTTATCCGCTTCCGATTCGGGAAATTCCCAGTCAATATCCACTCCGTCGTAGTTATGATTTTGGACGGTATGTACAATATCATTGATGAATCTGGCTCGTTTTGACGTATCTGCCAGTACCGCAGAAAAATTGTAGGACATGGATGCCCCGCCGATGGAAAACAGAATCTTTTTACCCTTCTCATGTGCTTTCCGGTTTAAAGCCGGATAAAAAAAGCCGTTTTCATAAGCCAGGCTTCCGTCGCTCTGCGGCCAGACAAAGGCATGACAAATATGGGTCAGATTATTCCACCGGATATCGTCTGCAGAGAATATATTTTGATTCCATGAAGGATAGTAACCTAACAGGATATTGCTGCTTTGCCCGGATGAAAAGAGGCCGATCAGTAAAAATAATATTTTAACAAACTTCATCCTCATTTTCCTACCTCATAAGAAGCATTTTTCGGGTCAGAAACAGGTCATCTGTTACCAGGCGATAAAAATAAACACCACTGGCCAGATTATTGCCGTTGAAGCGAACTCTATACATTCCTGCGGATTGATATCCGTTTACCAGTTCTTTCACTTTTTGTCCCAGGACATTGTAAATCGTTAACCGCACATGCACGGTTGGCTTCCGACTTATACCCACTTCATAACGAATAACCGTCGAAGGGTTCGCACTTACAGAGTGATTTGCTGCTGAATTTCCCTCTCCGAAGGGATTGGGATAATTTTGATACAGACGGATATT
The DNA here is from genome assembly GCA_026983775.1 of Calditrichia bacterium. Taxonomy (GTDB): domain Bacteria; phylum Calditrichota; class Calditrichia; order Calditrichales; family Calditrichaceae; genus JALSTK01. Next base: position 8,341 of record JALSTK010000032.1, on the reverse strand, counting down.
ATTTACAATAAAGCCTGTTTTGCCCATGATTGATGTGGAACCGTTTCCTTTATTAAAATAAGCACTTACAAAAATTAGAGAGGCATTCCAATATACGGTAATTTCATTGGAAGCGTAACTTCCGAGTACATCCAAATAACACATAGCCGGAGGCGTCTGGCTGTTAAATGCCGCTTGTAATTCGGGGTCATCCAGATATTTATCGGGACCTCCGGCCATCAGACCGGGAACCGGTTCATCTACTCCGTCCGAAGCGGAGGGAGCATGATGAATATGGTGTGGTGAATTGCTTCCGACGGAAGTTACAAACGTCATATTATGGCCATTTACACCAAGGATATAGTCAAGCTGATGCAAGGCGGTCTTGCGGTAGACCGCGTCACCGCTCTCCTCATAGGCAAATAAAAGCAAGATGGCTTTATTCAACACGACCGAATTCGAACCCCAGTAGTATTCCCAGCCTTCCATGGCCACCCGAAAGCCATCCTTTTGCATCAGGTTTGTCTGTTCCTGACCATAGTCGTACAGAGCAGAACGGATCGTACTTTTAACCGAAGGATTGGCTGCACTCTGTTCTCCGGTCAGATAGGTGATCTGCGCCAGAGGTTTAACATATCCCCAACTCATTTGCTCTTCAAAAAGCGGCCCATCCTGATAGTGATCCTGAAAGTACCGATCATATACTTTTTCTCCGCTGGTTTCGAAGAGTTCGGCCGCAGCCCAGAGCCGTTCGTCGCTATCATCTTCATCTCCATATTCCCCGGTTTCGGTATCATCCGGGTTGTGGAAGCCTCCCGGCGGAACAATGGACGGATGTTGTTCTAAAAAATCCCAGGCCTTTTGGGCGGCAGACCGACACTTTTGGGCAAAATTCGGGTCATACGCTTCATAAACCCGTGCCGCTCTGGCCGTAACCGCTGCAAATCCGGCAGTCGCCGTACTGGACTTTTCATAGATATAACGCGGATCAAAACTTTTATCCGGCATGACCCAACCGACAAAGTCTTTGGTAGTCACTTTAAAATAGACTCCCCCGTCCAGAGAGTCCTGCATACGGAGCATCCAGTTCAGTTCGTAGCGGGTCTCATCCAGTAGGTCCGGGATTCCGTTATTACTTTCAGGAATATTCATATTATCCGAGGACAGGTAGTCAGGAAACTTTTCAGAAAATAAGAGCAGAGTACCTACTGCGATATTGGCCGGAACGATATATTTACCATAGTCGCCGGCATCGTGCCACCCGCCGCCGGTTTCCATATAACCGCTGCGGTCGCAACTACTATGAAAAATGGCGTCGGCTGTATGACAGGAACCATGATTCCAGGGAGCGGCATATAATTTATCGAGTTCAAGACCGCAGCGTTGAAAATAGAGTCCTTTTAAGGATTTCCGAACCAGCGGATGAAATACGCTATCGGCAATAGTGAAATTAACCGAATGACTGCCCGATTTGTTTCGGATATAGTATCTCCCGGGAATCTGAAGCGTACTGAAATCAGCCTCATACAAGGTCAGGCCGGTTGAGGGATCATCCGATTTCCGCCATTGCCATTTTCCTGCAAAATAGAGCCGGCCGCTCGTAGCCTCAGACACAAAAAAACTATCGGCGCCCTCATCCGTATAGGCGATTTTTTCCATCTGCGGCAAATAACCGCACTGATTCACGTAAATGGTACACTGCGCAGAAAGCGGAATCATGCCGAACAACAAGCCTATAAAAACAGATCTTAAATTCTTTTCCATTACCGGTTACTCCGTATATCTTTCCGGGAAATCATGAAGTTGCTACCAGGGCCGCGGCTCCGAGAACCGGAATATATTCATTAGACATGACTTTAATCTGTAAGTTCCGAAGGGCTTGCTGGTATTCAAATTCTTTGAAACTTTTCCACATGAATTCTTCGAAATAAGGAAACGCCTTACTCACCGATCCTCCCAAAATGATAATTTCCGGGTCCAGAGCATAGACAATCGCCATGATAGCCTTGCCTAGATGGAAACCGAATTCGGCAAAGATGTGTAAAGCCTCTTTGTCGCCGGCGTTTGCTTTTTGAAAAAGGTCTTTGCCGCTACGCCCATATTGATGGCTGAAGAACTGGCCGCTGGCATAATATTCATAATTATGATCCAGATAGGGCAGCATACCAAATTCGCCCGCCCCTCCGTTCGCTCCATTATAGATATTTCCATCTAAAACAATTCCTGCCCCCAGTCCGGTACCGATGATCAACCCCACCAGATCGGAATATTTTTGATTCTGTCCGAAATAGTATTCTCCCATAGCAAAACAGTTGGCATCATTATTTAAAAATACGGGGCGCTTAAATTTTTCCTCCAATAATTTTTTTAATGCAACTTCTTTCCAGGAAGGGATATTGACCACATCATAGACCATTCCCGTCGCATGTTCCACTAAACCCGGCACGCCGATGCCGAGTCCTTTTACATCGGCAGACATTACTTGATCAATTGAGTAAATCAACTCATCCATTACGGTTTCCCGGGTGGACCGGGCTGAAATATCCTGCAAATAAGTATCTTCAATTTCATGGCCCCGTACTCTGGCCACAAAGGCATTGCTTCCCCCTAAATCGACTCCTATAACCGTATTATTATCCATATCTGTGCCCTGTTTGTCTTAGAGTTTTCAGTTCAATCCGTATTGTTTCCAATTATTTCCATCTTTAGTATGTAAGATATTTGTTTTGAAGTTCCATTTGTTTTCATTTAGATCAAAGTAGCTGCGGTGATTCTATTCCTTCTTCTTATTTCCAAACGTCTTATTAGTAACCAAAGGCCTGGCCCAAAAGCCGATACTTAAAATATATCCCAGAGTCAGATACAAAAACATCATCCCGTAGCGCAATCCGATAAAGTCTCCGAGCCAGCCGATAATCAGCGGAACAACGGCACCGCCGATAATTCCGGTGACCAGAATTCCGGAAAACGAACCGTGATGTTTCTCGAACGAATTGAGAGCAAGAGAGAAAACGATGGACCACATGACCGAAGCAAAAAACCCAATCAGGGGAAATGCATAGAGCGCGACTGTTGCCGATCCGAAAAGAGCGGCCGTTAAGGTAAGGATCGCCGCAGAACTAAACCCAATAAGTACCTTACGACTATCGAATATTTTCAGTAATAATAACCCTAACAAACAGCCTGCAGTAAGGAGTCCCCAGAAATAGGATACTTCATTGGCACCGGTCGTTTGAGGATTATAACCGTGATATGAAGCGAGGAATTTAGAAATCCAGTTGGCGACGCCCTGTTCGGTGCCCACATAAGCAAAAATGCCGATAAAAAACAGGATGACGGTTTTATTTTTGAATAGCTGTTTATGGGTTTCCCAGGCTCCGGCTTTTTCCTCTTCTTTCAGTTCTACTTTCGGAATATGCACAAAGAGAAGAATCAGCACCATCAACAGAGCCACAACCGTAAACACCCAGTATAACGAAACCCAGGGTAAATCGGCCGGTACCAGTCCGGCCAGGGTGTCCACTACAAAATTTCCCCCGCCATGATAGTCTTGTAAATTTTGCACCAGATAGGAATACACCTGAGGACTTAGAAAGGAGGCAGAACCGAATATCAGCTGTGCCAAAACGGAATTGAAAGCAAAATGTTCTTCACCACCCGCCTCCCTCAGCAAGGGATTGATTGCTACCTGTAACATGGCCATTCCGATACCGATCAGGAACAAAGAAAACATGGCTATACTGAAACCGGGCAGGGTAGAAAATAAAAAAGCACCGAGAAAAGCCATGACAAAGGCCGCAATCATTACCGGTTTTTCACCGTACTTTTCCACCAGCATTCCCGAAGGAATCGACATGACCCCATAGGCAATAAAAAAGGAGAAAGGTAAAAAGGCGGCCAGACCCAGGCTTAATTGAAAGCTGTTAATAATATCCGGAATCAGCGGTCCGAGAATATTAGTCAAAAAAGAGATCACAAAAAATACAAAGAAGATAAGCAAAACAATATAATAATTACGTTTCATCATGTGTTCCTTCAAACTTTAATTTTATTTCAGTGCTTATACGTTTTTGAATGTCGTACTACTTATCTGTTTTCCAAAAAACAACCTAACAGAGGGCTCCCACTTACCCTAAACAAACTCCGTTACTCTTCCAAACTATACACCCGTACATAATCAATGTTAAAATAATTAGGAAATCTGTCCAAATATTCGAGCACGTTTTCTTCTGTTCCCCAAGCATCATTCGGTGGTGCATCATACTCGATCGATAAGATCAGGGCTTCGTTATTACTCGATGATACTCCCCGGGTGATCGAAAAAACAGAGTCTTCGTCGAGATAATAAGTGAGTTGTCCCTTAAACCATCTAAGACCAAAGCGATGGTATTGATCATCATGAATAGTAAGACCATAATCCCCGGCATTGATTAATTTCCCGGCGCTTTGTTCCGGCCGATTCCCCCAGTGAGTAGCCACATTAAAGTGGTTAAGGGAATTTCCACCCGGGAGGTCTTTTATCCATGATCCCTCCTTTCCGTAAGCGATAATATTTTCCATGATGTCTATTTCCGTACCTGTTGAAGGATTTCCGTCATATTCATTTTCGGTTGCAAAAAGCCAGAATGCAACCCACAGTCCGCCTGAGACCATGTCCGAAAGTTTGATATTTGCCTCAATATACTTTCCTTTACCGATCCCGAAAGTTGACCATTTTGATCTCGGTTGTGACAGATCAAACGTTCTTAAATAAGAAGTCTTTAAAGTATCATGTTCAACACGAGCCCTAATAAGCAAATGCCCGGCACCATCAAGATAGGCATCTTTTTCGGTATAATAAGAGTCACGCCATAGATTATTCTCTCCCCATCCATGAAAAAAGAACCATTTGTCCGAGGGTAAAGCATCTTTCTTCCCCGAAAATTCATCATGCCAGACGAGGTTCCATTTACCTCGAAGAAATAGATGTACGGAATTTTCTTTCAATGAAGTAGCCTCTTTACTGCAAGAGAGTATGAATATTATTCCTATAAAAAATAATAACTTCATTTCAAACCTTTCCGCTTAACCCTTTAAGAAAATTGAAAAAATATCTTTTTAGAAGAGAACAAAGATATTTTAAATACTAATTCTGCACCTTTTCATGAGCCGGGGCTTTCAGTATCACGATCCGGCTAAAAATTTTGTTCGGTCGGGACCGGCCTGTTTCCTTTCTTAACTTTCGTAAAAGCACTTCTCGAATATTTATCAAATCAAGACATCTTTCTTTTCCTGCCTGCACCGGGCAGGTGGGATTCCCGAGAGTCCGAATCATACAAGGCGGATCGTTTCGTGTTCGCAATGACCGTTCCGGTGAATCGGCTCATCCAGGGGGAGAATACCTCTTTTAATCGATTATTACCCTTTTCTTTAAATTCCGTCCTGTCAGGATCAGACGGGGTTTGGGTCCTGTTCGGACCTCACCACGGATCGTTTGACTATCCGCGGGTAAAACGGTAAAATAATTATCCGACAGGAATACAGGCAGAATCGGCTCGCCCTGATCGTCCTCGACCTGCACATCAAGAAAAAAAGCCATATACGACGAGGGATTCGTGACGCGGACTTTGAATTTCCACAGAGCCCCCTGCCGTCTAAATTGCTTCTCGGTAAGAATAGAGGCTTCAGGCATATTTTGCAAGGCTGTGAAATCCGCATAGCGTTTAACCGGTGTTACGAACCATGTACTGGCCGGATAATCGAGGACATCGCCTTTTTTAGTCAGCCAGTAAAAATTTTTAGCCTTTCTACCATTTTGATCATCCAGAAGTTGCAAATCCAAAAAAAAGACCGAATCGGGAAGTATGGATTTCCGGAGGGTATACAATTTTTTAACCGTATTGCCGGCAATGGACACAGTGATCTTTTTATCCAATATGATTTTGGATTGCAAATCGAGGATACGAATCCGGGCCGTAAGATGATCGTAGGATTGCAGGGTTTCATTATTACAGTAAATGTTCCGATCCTGATAGTTGTAAATTAATTGCAGAGGGGCGCAGGCTTTTTTCGTGCCATAGAAGGCGCCATTGGGCATCAGATAATAATCATACAATTGCCAGTACATCTCCGGCCAGGCGGAGTTCAGCATCCATTGAATAACACCGGTAGATTTAAACTTATGCACGGCAAAGGCTTCGAACATGGGGCGGATTGTTTCATAATTCAATAGTTGAGCTTTCCAGATAAAATCTTTCAGATCTTTTGCTTTCCCGTATCGTTTATCCAGAGCGGTCAGGTAACGATTCAAATTATTAAATTCATTTCGTCCGCAATGATAATCCCATACGCTATCGATGGGCCATAAATGTCTTGCCGGAATCATTTTTTTAACCGAGGATAGGGGCGGTACCTGAGGGCCGGGACCGGTTTCGGTATTAAAACCATAGGCTCCGCCGTGTGTTGAATCCTGATACCAATAGATAGGGGGAACATAATCGTAAGGGCCGTTCATTTTTACCGCGGTAGGTCCGCTTACCTCACTCGTCCGGTTTGCGGCAGAAGCCAGGTACGGTCGGGTTGGATCCAACCGGGCGCGTAAGGCCTGATATTTTTTTTCCAGTTGAGGACGGGGAAGCTTATCACTGCCTTCGAACCAGGCCAGCACCGAAGGATGATTGCGATACATGCTGATTTGATCCTGCCAGGAGCGGCTGATCAGGTCCATTTCCTGCATGGTAGCCACTCCACCGAACCGATCGCATTTTTTGCCGACATAACTATCCCATTCCCAATGGCAGCTCCAGCCCACCATAATGAAAATTCCCAGGCTGTCACAAATATTATATATCGTTTCATCCTTGCCCCAAAATCCTTCCATGCGAATGGTATTCAGGCTCATATTTTTTACATATTGGAGTTGATCTCTCATCCTTTGAGGAGAATCGGACAGCATCAGGTCATCGGTCCAGCCGGCACCTCGAATCAGAATCTTTTTTCCATTGATCATAAAGCCACGGTAACCGTCGGAATTCAGATAGTCTTTAACCTGACGAATTCCGAAGGGTATTTTTTTCTTGCTGATGATACTACCGTTTACTTCGTAAGTAAGGTTCAGAGAATATAGATAGGCCTGGCCCATGGTGTACGGCCACCAGAGATGCGGATTTTCAATAGATAGTTGGGGAAACTCATCTACCGATAAAGTCACTTCGCGCTGCTCGCCTCCGAGGAGACCCACTTCCCTTCGAAAATGTATTGTATCTATTTTTCCTTTTAAAACCCCGGAAACAGGGTCGGAACTTAAGTTTTTTAATTGAACCGAAATTGTAATCTCAGCCCGATCGAAATCAGGGTTTAATTTAGTTTTCACAAACAGTCGGCCGATTTGCACGGATCGACTACGAAGTAGTTCCACATCGCGCCAGATTCCCATATTATTATCCGGCGGCTGGGGATTCCAGTCCACAAAACCGATGGTGAAATCACCGGCACGGGGTGGAAAAACTTGTACGGCGAGGATATTGTTTTTTGCTTTTACAATAGAGGACACATCGAAGCTAAAGACCCTGAAGGCCCCGAGAAGGGTATCCTTCGAAGCAATCTGCCGGCCGTTTAACCAAATATTTGCCCGATAATTAATTCCTTTGAATTTTAAGACCGTAAAGGGTAATTCATCCAGCCGATCGAGATCAAATTGGGTCCTGTACCACCACGATTTATGGAAAATATCTTTGGGAATCTTTTTCAGATTCAGACCGGCGTAAATATTTTTAAAACGTCCGTTTTCCACCAGAGCATGAAGAACGGTTGTGGGTACCCGGGCCGGGTACCAGTTTGTAGCATGAAATAAATGCGACGAAATCAGAGAGCCGTCCGCATTTACAGAATCGGCCGATTGAATAAGCCATGGCTGCTGCAATTTGACAATAAAGGATGGATTTTGTTGTATTCCAGAGCAGGAAAGGAGTATACTCAGACTGCTTAGCAACCAAATTGCTTTTTTCATGGTTCGACCTTAAACATGTTATCGTTAACAGTTATCTATAACATAAACAATATACTTTATAATTTCAAGCACCTTATTAAAAAATCGGCTTTACCGGATTTTTTGTGGTTAAACGCCGCATCCTTAATTCATCACGAAGTGATGCAATTTGAATAGCCACACCCGTCAGCCGCCGGGCAGGAGCGAAGCCTGGGGTGTAAGATGCAACCGAATAGGGTTACCGCAAATCGTTAAAATAAACCAGGCCTTTCAATGTATTTGGTCTCCTATTTCGTTAGCATGCTCTGTGTCCCAAATTCGACGCCTTCAGCGTCACGCTCGCTTTTTCCGCTTTACCACAGGCTGCGCCTGTGGCTACTCATATTCGTATCCTTC
>JALSTK010000031.1 GCA_026983775.1 Calditrichia bacterium | reverse complement strand
GACATTATATATATGACCTTAAAAGAGAATTTAATTTTTGAAGATTTCCCTAATTTTGTATTGAAATCTTCATAACACTAAAGATTTTATCATAGGAGAGAATTATATATCTGATCTATATAATGAAGTATTGGAGATTTTTATAAAATGAAAATACAAATTGAAATAAATGAACCCAAAAAAGATATGACCTTTGCTGATATTCATTTATCTTACAAGCTTCTAAGTAATGAATTTAAGGCTAAAGCGAATATCAATTTTAATAATTTTTTTGATTTTATGTTGGATAACAGATCGCCTGGTTTTGATCTGTTTTTCGTTTCCGTACTTATATTTTCAGTTGATAGATTGGTAAGTCGAAAATATGCTGATGACGGATGGACCAGGTATTTTGAGATAAGTATACCTGTTTATAACCTTGATATATTTAAAGCTGTTGAAGAAGATTTTAACAAAACCATATCTTTTCTTACAGGAGATATTTGGAGCATTTCATTTATAAAGAATAATAAAAAGCTGATTTTTAAAGAAGTAAAGAAGGATGATGTCGAGCGGAAAAGTTATTCTTTTTCTTCGGTGAGTTTATTTTCAGGTGGAATGGATTCTTTAATTGGCATTTTGGATTTTCTTTATAAAAATCCTGAAAAAAATTTAGTACTTGTTTCCCATTATGGTTATCCAAGAAAAGTTCATACTGATCAGGAAGAAATATTTAATTGTTTAACGGATATATTTAAGAATCGAGTTAAATGGCTAAAGTGTCGAGTTGATTTATCTAAAGAAAGAGACAACTTGGAATTTGATGAGAATTCAAGAAGTCGATCAATATTATTTTTGTCTCTTGGCCTATACATTGCTGCGAATAATAAATCAGGAACGAATCTTTTAATCTCTGAAAATGGTTCAATTTCTCTGAATTTCCCTTTAACCAAATCAAGATATAGTTCCTGCAGTACTCGAACAACTCATCCTACCTTTATTAATATGTTGACAGAATTATTATCAAAAATGGGAATAAACATCCCTATTATAAACCATTACGCATTAAATACAAAAGGAGAAATGGTATCGCTTTTTAAGGATAAAAATGAAGATTTAGAAATTATAAATCTATCAAATTCTTGTGCTAAAAGAGGACATAAAAGAGTGTGGAAAAACCGTGGAGCAGAACATTGTGGCTATTGTTTGCCCTGTATTTATAGAAGAGCAGCTTTACATAAGATTAGTTTAGATTACTCGAATGATTATGGTATTGACGTCTTTAACGTAGGTCATCTAGATTTGTACGATACTAAATCCACTATAACCAAAGATTTTAAAACATTGCTTCATTTTTTAAAGGCTAATTACAGTAAAGAAGATATTTCCACTGAATTAATTAATAATGGTTTGAATGACCTTGAAAAACTTAATGACTTTGTTAAAGTCGTATTAAAAACAAGAAACGAATTAAAAGCATTGATTGCGGATAAAGGGAATGATGAAATAAGGAAATTGGCTGGATTATGATTGATGTTCATTGTCATCTTAATGAGTTTACGGATTTCGATAGGATCGCATTTTTTTGCGAAGAACGCGGTATTAAAGTGATTTCGATGACTAACCGCCCTTCTGAATTTAATACAATTATCTCACAGACTAAGAAATATAGATTTATACGTGCGGCTCTAGGTTTGCACCCTATGGAAGTACCATTTACGAAACAAGAATTGAATCTATTTGAAAAATTAAAAAAAGAGACAAGCTATATCGGAGAAATTGGTTTAGATTTTTCAAGAGATTTTATTCACCGAAAAAGGGAGCAGTTGCACGTTTTTGATTTCATACTCAATTCCACAAGAAATGAAAAAAAAATATTAAGTCTACACTCTCGAAATGCCGAGAAAACAGTCTTAGAGAATTTAATTAGATATAATATTAAAAATGCAATTTTCCATTGGTATTCAGGGCCTTTGGGCTTAATCGACGAAATACAGCAAAATGGATATTATTTTTCTATTAATCCCCGAATGACCTTATCAGAAAAAGGCAAAAAGATTATAGAAAAAATTTCGCACGATAAAATTCTTGTCGAATCGGATAGTCCATTTATTAAGATAAATGGCAAACCTTCTGATCCATCTACAGTAAGGATTGCTTATAACTATTTGGCCCAAATTTGGAATCAAGATATAAAAACGGTTGAAAGAAAAGTAAACAATAACTTAAAGAATATCTTACACGATATTAGATAAAAAATAGCATATATTATTTTTATAATATTTCAATAAAATTACTAAGGTGAAAAATATAGAGGCACTATGAAATCCACAAAACCGCTCAAAGAACTACTCGATTCCGTACGCAACATCGAAGGCTTTCCCATCGGCAAGGACGAAGATATTCTCGCCCTGTCCGATCCGCCCTATTACACGGCCTGCCCCAATCCCTATATTAACGAGTTTATTGAAGAACACGGCACCCTTCGACAGCCCTTCGACACGCTCAGGACTATGGCTCAGGGTGCCGCATACGACGAGGCAATGGACGACTATCACCGCGAGCCTTTTGTGGGCGACGTGAGCGAAGGCAAGAACGACCCCATTTACAACGCCCATTCCTACCACACCAAAGTGCCGCACAAGGCCATAATGAAATACATTGAACACTACACCGACGAAGGCGACATTGTCTTTGACGGATTTTGCGGCACGGGCATGACCGGCGTGGCTGCCCAGCTTTTGAACCGCAAAGCCATTCTATCCGACCTGTCGCCTATTGCCACCTTTATTGCCTACAACTATAACAAAAAGGTGGATGTGGCCGAATTTGAACGGGAGGCCCACCGTATTTTACGCGAAGTGGAAGAAGAATGCGGCTGGATGTACGAAACCAACCCCACCCCGGATGTCATTGCGAGGAGCGCAGCGCCTGCCCTGAGCGAAGCCGAAGGGAAGCAATCCCATGATGGGATCGCCACATCCCGCCAAGGCGGGACTCGCGATGACAGCACTACTGTCACTACGGGTGAAGGGAAGCAATCACATGACTCGGAGCTGTCATTGCGAGGAGCGCAGCGACGAAGCAATCCTGCCTTAACAAGCAAGGGATCGCCACGTCCTTCCGCCCAGGCGGAAGAACTCGCGATGACAAACCCACTGTCATTGCGAGCGTCAGTGAAGCAATCCCCAGCGATGACTGTTGGCGTGCAGAGCGAAATGTTTGAAAAAAAGAAAAAAAACGGCAAGGGCGCCGCCCTGAGCCATAGCCCTGAGCGCGCCGAAGGGCTGTCGAAGGGCAAAATCAACTACACCGTCTGGTCGGACGTGTTCCTGTGCCCATACTGCGGCGAGGAAATCGTCTTTTGGGAGGCGGCGGTGGACAAAGAGGCCGGCAGCGTAAAAAAGGAATTCCCCTGCCCGCACTGCAACGCCGCCATGAAGAAGACCGACTGTAAGCGGGCCACGGTTACCTTTTTTGATGCCGCCATTGGCCGGGAAGTAACCCAGGCCAAACAGGTGCCCGTTTTGATTAACTTCACTTACAACAGCAAACGCTACGAAAAAACGCCCGACGCCGAGGATTTGGCTTTAATCAAAAAGATTGAAGAGAGCGAAATCCCCTACTGGTTTCCGACGGATAGAATGCCGGAAGGCGATGAGGCAAGGCGCAATGATAGAATGGGCATTACCCATGTGCATCATTTTTATACGAAGCGGAATTTGTGGGTGTTGGCAAGTTTTTATGATAAAATACTAAATATTGAAAAAAGGCTACTTATAGTATTTGAATCTATTGCCGGCCAACTATCAAATAAACTATCCCGATATAATATGGGCAATCGTGGTAATGGGCCGGTTAGCGGCACATTATATGTTGCATCAATGACAGCTGAAACTAATATTATTAAAGTAGCAAAGACGAAATTAAAGAATATTGTTTCTGCTTTAGAAATAATAGAAGGTGAAAATTATATAAATACTTCATCATTAGAAAACGTTCCAATTTATTCTGATAGCATTGATTACATTTTCACAGACCCACCCTTTGGCGATAATCTCATGTATTCGGAACTCAATTTTTTATGGGAAAGCTGGCTGAAAGTTAAAACCAACAACGCATCGGAAGCCATTATCAACAAATCCCAAAACAAAGCCCTGCCGGAATATTATGATTTGATGCTCAAATCTTTCAAAGAATACTACCGCGTGCTCAAACCCAACCGCTGGATTACGGTGGAGTTTCACAATTCCAAGTCATCGGTGTGGAACGCCATTCAGGAGGCCATGAGCAAAGCCGGCTTCATAATCGCCAATGTGACCATATTGGATAAAAAACAGGGCAGCTTTAAACAGGTCACGTCCGACGGCGCAGTGAAAAACGACCTGGTCATTTCCGCCTACAAACCCAAACAGAGCTTTGAGCGGCGCTTTTTGGAACAAACTGGCCAGGGACTGGAAGAGGATTTCATCCGCATGCATCTATCGCATCTGCCGGCCGAGCCGTCCGTGGAGCGCACCGAGCAGATGCTCTATTCCAAACTTTTGGCCTATTACGTGCAGCGCGGTTACGCCGTTAAATACGACGCCAAAACTTTCTACAAAATGCTGCATAATTATTTTGAAGAAGAAGACGGCTACTGGTTCAACGCCGACCAGTTGCCGGCCTACCGCGAATACAAGAAAAAGCTCAAATTAGAAGGTCTTGCCGATGTAAAAAAAGGCCAGCTTAATATGTTTGTTCTTGATGAAAAATCGGCTCTGCAATGGCTGCACGCCTTTTTGGCCGAGCCAAAAGATTTTAAAACCATCCATCCGGCCTTTACCAAAGTGGCCAACATCAGTGGCGACCGGACGCCGGATTTACGGGAACTGTTAGAAGATAATTTCATCCGCGAGGGCGACAAATACCGCCGTCCCCAATCGGAAGAAGAAAAGACGACGCTCATTCAAAAGCGCGAAAAAGAACTGCTGCGCGAGTTTGAGTCCTTGCTCTTGCAGGCCAAGGCGTCACAAAAGAAAATCAAAGAGTGCCGCAAGCAGGCCGTGCTGTTTGGCTTTGAACATTGCTACAAGGCCGGCCGTTTTCAGGATATTCTCACTTTGGCCAGGCGCCTGGACAAACGCATCATTGAGAACGATGCGGAAATCAATGACTTTATCGAAGTGGCCGAGTTGAAGGTGGAGGGGTTCTGATTGTCATTACGAGGGAGTGAAACGACCGAGGCAATCCTTTGACTTGGCGCTGTCATCGCGAGGAGTCTCGACGGGTCGGAACGACGTGGCGATCCCTTGTCCACTGGAGGGGATTGCTTCCCTTCGGCTTCGCTCAGGGCAGGCGCTTCGTTCACAATGGTAGGTATTAAAAATTTTCTTGCATCTTCTATATTATCTCTATATCTTTAATTAAAGTGAAAAAATCACCGATACAAACCAAATAGAGGCATAAATTATGTTAATTCGTTATTCGGTAGAGAATTATTTGTGTTTTAATGAAAGAGCGGAATTCTCTATGATTCCCGGAAAGGGCAGGTTGCTGCCGACGCATCGAATAAAAGGGAAAAATAGCGCGGATATCGATGTGCTTAAACTCGCATTGATATACGGGGCAAACGCTTCGGGAAAATCCAGTTTAATTAAATCAATGAGTTTTGCTAAAAATTTTATCTTGCAAGGCGTAAAGGTAGGCAGCGTTATTCCACTTAGTAAATTTAAGCTGTCAAAAAAGGCCGAGAAAAATCCGAGTCGGTTTGAGTTTGAATTTAAAATGAAGGGTTTTAACTATGCCTATGGATTTTTAATAGATTATGATAAAGTTATTGAAGAATGGCTTTATAAAATTACCAGATTTTCTGAAAAAGCCATATTTGAAAGAACTATTTTAGAAAATTCGAAAACAAAAATTCGATTTCCCGGCATACGGTTTAAATCGAAAGATGAAAAACAGTTCTTAGACTTTGTCGCTCTTGGCACCAGACCGAATAAACTATTTTTAACCGAATGTCTCGAACGAAACGTTTTCGCCAATGTTCAGGGAATAGAAGCCATCAGCGATACTTTAGATTGGTTTGGCAACAAGCTGACCGTCATATTTCCCGATTCTAAATTTCAGGGATTGGAATTTGAATTTGAAAAAAGCAGTAAATTAGCGGAAGAATTTAAAAAATATATGAAAATCTTTGATACGGGCATTGACGATATCGAACTAAAACCGATTGATTTTGATAAAATAAAAGATATTCCGGATGAGATAAAAAATGACATCGTCAGCAGGTTGAAACCAAATAGTAAAACAATCATTTCTAATAAAGCCACTAATATTACCTACACCTTATTTAAGGATAATAAAAATAATATTAAGGTGTTTAGGTTAAATAGTAAGCACAAATTGATTGACAGCGACGGTTATGCCTTTTTTGAAATTAACGAAGAGTCCGATGGCTCGCAAAGATTAATTGATCTGATTCCCGCATTAATTGATTTATTCAAGGATAATAAAGTTTTTATAATAGATGAATTGGATAGGAGCCTGCATCCCAATTTGTCAAAATCTTTTGTTGAACTTTTTTTGAATGCAACGGCTGAAGTTCCGAGTCAGTTAATTGTTACAACTCACGAATCTAGTCTGCTAAACCTGCGAAAAATTCGAAAAGATGAAATCTGGTTTATCGAAAAAAATCAAAAAGGTGAAGCGGAATTATTCTCTCTGGAAGAATTTAAACCAAGATTTGATAAAGAGATTCGTAAAAATTATTTGGTAGGGCGTTTTGGTGCAATTCCTTCGATTTCATTACATCACAATAACAATTAAACGAAGAGAATCGATATGGGAAGAGAAAGAAGAGAATTCAAGCGTCCTTCGTTTAAGCGTGATGTAAATAAACTATTTGTTATTGCCACTGAAGGCCAAAAAACCGAGAGGGTATATTTTGAAGGTTTACTCACGCAAAACCCGCATCCAAAAACTAAAATATACTTGGAAGTCTTGCCAAAACTTGATTCAAATAGTTCGCCAGGCGCTGTACTACGAATGCTGGATTCTTTCAAAAGAGAATTCCTTCTTCGTAAGGATGATGAATTGTGGATGGTCATTGACAGAGATAGGCAGAGCCTGAAAGCATCTGAAATAAGCAAAATAGCTACGTTGGTATATCAGAAGAAATATAATCTTGCCTTAAGTAACCCCGCTTTTGAAGTTTGGCTTCTTCTACATGTTAAAGATGTGTCTGAATATTCAGAAACTGATATTGAAGAATTATTTGAGAACAGACGAACAGGTTCGAGAAGCAGACTTGAAAGAGAGTTGGTTTATATTTGTGGCAGCTATAATAAAAGCAAACCGGATTTATCCCTGTTTTTACCTTTCGTAACCATCGCCGTAGAGCGAGCCGAAGCTTTGGTCAGAGATCCAAATGAAAGGTGGCCGGATTATTTTGGCACGCATGTGCATAAATTAGTAAAAAAACTACTCGAAACCTATTGATTTACTTTATTATCAATACCATGATTTTGATTGTCAAGGCCCCGACGAATCGGGATGTGCCGCAAGGAGCGTTAGCGGCGTGGCGATCCCATCATTAGATTGCTTCGTCGCTGCGCTCCTCGCAATGACAGTTAAAAAGACTTGTTAAAAACGCATACATTGATTAACTTGTGCGTGCGCTTTTAACAAGAGGCCGAAAAGTGGATACCGATCACGTCATAAAACTATTTAAACAAAATAATTTTTATCTGAGATCCGAACAGCTTGTAAAATTGAAAGTTCATACCTCTCTGCTACGCCAACTGCTGGATGCCGGACGGCTGGAAAAGGTCAAGCGCGGATTGTATCGCCTGCCGGCTGAAGCCATTCCCGAGGACGAACGTTTCACCTTTGATTATTTTGACGCTGTCATGGCCGTTCCTGAAGGCATTTTTTGTCTGACGACCGCTCTGCACGTTCATGGACTGTCCACACAGCGGCCGGCTGTCTTTGATATGGCCATTCCGCGCACGCGGCGCACGCCAAAGCTATTCACGGTTTCTGTGCGGTTTTATCGTTTTCAGGAGCCATACTATTCCTATGGCGTGGAGGAAATAAAGACGAAAATTACCACCATAAAAATTTACAATCAGGAAAAATCCATTTGCGACGCCTTTCGCCAAAGACGCATTATCGGCGAAGACATTGCTATGGAAAGCCTGAACGCCTATCTAAAACAAAGTAAAAAAGAGATAAACAAACTGCTCGAAACCGCCGCATTCTGCAAAGTAAAACATATCATCGAACCGGTGGTCAAAGCCATGGTGGGATTTTAATATGCCGTCAAAAACGGTAAAAAATATGGCGGCGTCGGTGCGCGCCAGACTGCTGAATCTTTCAAAGAAAAGCGGGGAAAACTATAACGCTGTTTTACTGCGCTTTTTTCAGGAACGTTTTTTGGCCCGGCTTGGCTTTTCGGACTACAAAAAGCACTTTGTTTTAAAAGGCGGATTGCTGCTTTTAAGCCGTCATATCAGCGCTTTCCGCCCCACAGTGGACATCGATATGCTGGGCATAGACATTTCCAATAATCCCGAACAATTGTCTATGATTATTAAAGAGATCGCCGTACTTGAATTGAACGACGGTGTTCGCTTTGATGCGGACACGATAACTTACCGTGTGATTAAAGAGGATGCGGAATACGAAGGACTGCGTTTTACTTTTTGTGTTCGCCTGGGAACAATAAAATCACGGATGCAGCTTGATATCGGTTTTGGAGATGCGGTTCCAATGGGCTTTACCCAGAGCATCCCGTCGCCCATGCTGAATTATTTTCCTGTATCCGAATTGTTGATTTATCCGCTTGAATCGGTGATTGCCGAAAAATTTCAGGCGATTGTTTATCTCGGTTTGGCCAGTAGCCGTATGAAAGATTTTTTTGATATTTTGTTTTTGGCGGAAAATAACGTTTTTGAATTACAAAAAATTAAAATTGCACTTGAAGCGACTTTTGTTCGACGAGAAACGTCGTTAGAAAATCGTTATTTTATATATGAGGATTCATATATAGCGGAAAAAGAGCGGATGTGGAGAACTTACATAAAAAAGATTGGCGCAGAGAAAACGTTTGATTTTTCTCAGGTCATTAAGCGAATTAAAGCCTTCATGGAACCTGTGATAAATGCGGAAGATATGGAAAAGAGCTTGATTTGGGATTCGCATAACTGGAAATGGAAGGTATCGTCAAATGAACATTGGGGATAAAGTCCAGAGCCGTTTATATGGCGATAAGGGCGTCGGAACAATCATTGGTTTTAACACCTTATTCGGTGAGCAATATGCCGAAGTTCTGTTTAAAGACGGGAGTACATTGTCTACCAGAGTCGATGATCTTCGTTTGGAAAACGATCCGTTGCACCTTCTGCAAAACGGTAAGGTTAGTACGCCTTCAATCTTTTTCGCCCAAAATATGTTGTTACGACTGGATGCCAATATTTCCGAGAACGCTATTGTCACATCCACCAATTTTAAAATTCAACCCTTACCGCACCAGTTGCTGGCCGTTGATTTTGTCATAAATCGTTTTGAACCGCGAAGCCTGATTGCCGACGAAGTTGGCTTAGGGAAAACAATTGAAGCCATTCTTGTTTATGAGGAGTTTAAATTACGTGGTATCGTAAAAAAAGTTCTTATTGTGGTTCCATCGGGGCTCGTATTGCAATGGCATGAAGAGCTGCTGAATAAATTCCATGAACAATTCATCATTTACACCAAAGACTACATCCGCACGCTCAAACAGAGCTATGGAGAAGAAACCAATGTCTGGAAGCTTCATGATAAAATCATTGCATCCATCGATTCCATCAAACCCTGGAAAATTGACGAAGAGCTGGAGCCGCAGGAGCGCAAACGCCGCGAATGGCACAATAAGCACATATTTGAAGATATCACCACGGCCGGTTTTGATATGGTTATTATTGATGAAGCCCATAAATTAAGCAAGTATGGGGATGGGCATGAATCGGCTCGTTTCAAATTGGGCGAGAAACTCAGCGAAGCCATTCCGATTTTATTACTGCTAACCGCTACGCCGCATCAGGGCGATGAATATTTATTTTTGAATCTGTTGCGCCTTATTGATCCCGTGTTGTTTACCAGCAAACAGTCGTTGACGCCCGCATTGGTACAGGAAGTAACCGTACGCAATAAAAAACGAGCCGTGGTCGATTTTGAAGGCAATCGTATTTTTAAACATCGCATTACATCGCTTATTGAAATCAATCGCGCCATTCCCGAACAACAGGAAGAAATCGAATTATACCAATTTGTTACCGAATACACCGGTAAGTACTATAATCTTGCCAAACGCAGCAATAATCAAATACTCATGCTTTTGGTGATGTTGTATCAGCGAATGGTTTCTTCCAGCAGCTTTGCCTTGTTGGAAGCTATGAAAAGGCGTAAAGTTTTTTTACAAGGTGAATGGAATCTGCTGGATGCGGCGCAGGAGGAAGAGTTTGATGAAGAGGAATTCGAAGTAGAAGAATTATTAACGAAAAAAGTGTCTGCAACCAAAGAGGATATTGAAACCGAACTGCAATTTGTCGGGGCCTGCATCGGTATGGCTGAAAAACTGACGGTTTCTTTTAAGGACGTAAAATTTCGTAAGCTCATCGAAGTCATCGATGTAATTAAAAAGCGTGAACAAAGGCCGGATTTAAAATTTATTATTTTCACGGAATTTCGCGCCACACAGGATGCCATTATTCAGTTTTTAAGTAACTTCGGTTATTCCTGCTCATATATAAACGGTTCGCTTTCCAGAGAAGAAAAGGTGGAACAGGTCGAGTTATTTCGCACTAAAAATCAAATCATGGTCTCAACGGACGCCGGCGGCGAAGGCATAAACCTGCAATTTTGCTATTGTATGATTAACTTCGATTTGCCCTGGAATCCATCCCGTTTAGAACAACGCATAGGCCGCATTGACCGTATCGGCCAAAAACATAACACATTAATTTTCAATTTTCATCTAACGGATACAGTAGAAGACCGTGTACGCCGAATCTTAGAAATTAAACTGGAGCGCATCAAAGAACAATTTGGGGAGGACAAGTTTGCCGACGTGTTGTCTTTAATACAGGATGAGTTTTCATTCGATAAAATATATATCGATGCTATAGAGCTAAAACGCGCCGAAGAAGGACAACTTGACGCCATCGCCAACAAAATATTTCAACGCGCCAAAGAAATCCTTGAAAAAGATGATCTATTACTGCCATTCTCACAATTCACTCAGGACGCCGGGAAGCTTGTTAATACAGAACTTAACAGCATCATAAAGCACCTGGCGCTCAATTATCTTGATTATTTAGGTATCCCCATAAATCATTATAGAGATGAACCGGAATTTTTGTATTTTAACAATCCTTTTCCGCAAGATAACGAACCAACCATTTACCGCAATGTAACGTTTGATAACACGCTTTCTCTTAAAAAGGCCAATACGGAATTCATTAATATCGAGCATCCTTTGCTTGTGAATATCCGGCGTCAATTAGAATCCGCTTCACACAAGGGCCGCGTAACGGCTATCCGCATTCAAATCAGTAAATTTCAAAATATAAGCGGATTTTGGTTCGTTTACAGGCTGTTTATAACCAATCACCAGAATAGAAGAAAAACGACGCCTGTATCCGTTTTTATGGAAGATGAATCGTTTCACAATAACCGTATCAGCGGCTATCTTGAGAGAAATTATCTTGAGAATGTGTCGTTCATTCAAAATTATTTCTGCAAAATGGATTTGCAAATATTGGCAGCTTCCGCTTTAAAATCTGTCGAAGAAAAGGCGAGTGAAATCTATACTGCCACTAAGCTCACCTGGTTGGAAGAAATAGACCGATATGAGAGAAAATTTGAAGATTATTTTAAATTTAAAGAGAACGCTTATTCCCGGCTCAAAATAGACAATATTCGAGCGTCTAAGTTGAAAGCGCTGGAAAAAGAAAAACAGGCTCAGAGAGACAGGTTCCAACTTCAACGGAATATTGTACCTAAATTGGAATTAGTCCAAGTAGCTTATGTGGAGTTTATTTGATGCAGTGGCAGGAAATTATCTTAAATCGATTAAATATCGAATTACAAGCAAAAACAATCCTTATTGATCATATCGGATTATTAACCGACCCATCATTTACATCTTATTTATCTGAAAAAAAAATTAACTTTTTACTTGTCAATGATGTGCCGTCCATTCTGAATGCATTACAAAAAACGAAATTGGTTATAGCGCCTGCCGGATTAACGTTGCCTGCCTATTTAGAAAATCATACCGCGATTATGCATTTTGATGTTCGTAAATTACCCATTGAAATAGAGCCGAACCTGCTTGCCAATTTATCGCTGTCGCAGTTAACTGCTCTAATTGCGTTTTTAAATGAAACAGGTAATTTGCAGTTAGTGGATGAAAAAAATTATCGACACCTGCTTAAAGATACTGAAATTTATCTTATTCAAAAAGAATTGAACCTTCTGAAAGCAGAATTGTCCGAACGAAGTCTTAAGATTCAGAACCATACGGATATTTTGGAATTAGGGCGCCTTTGGGGCCGATATGTTGCGTTGTGCACACAGGTAGATGAATTTCCAGATAGGGAATTAACTAAAACAATAGATCAGTCAACTGAATCGCTAATATTGGGCGGCATCATTCGTAATGCCTTTTATGAGTCTACCCCAACCTTCAAAACTGTAGATAAAATCATTCCCTATATTAAAAGCCACAAACCGGATAAGTTTGCACTGGTCTGTTTTGACGCTATGGGCGTCGCCGAATGGCATCTACTCAAAAGATATTTATCCGACAGTGGTTTGTATTTTAATGAAAAATATATATTTGCTTTAATACCCACGATAACCCGCATTTCCCGTTCCGCTATTTTCTACGGCAATGTTGAACAAGTTTATGGTTTAAAGACAATCAATGAAGATAAGGCGTTTGAGGAAAATTTTTCTGATTGCACCGTGCGCTCTTTTCGGGAAGGAGAATTAACGCATAAAGACCAATTATTGGGGATTAACGCCGTAAAAATCATTTACAACGTTTTTGACGATTTAGCCCATAAAACCATATTACCGGTAAATGAAAATCGCAAGAATATTTATTTTAAAAATGTGGAAAATTATTTAGCCAAGACGAGAATTAATGAAGAATTGAGATTGCTTTCTGTCCAGGGATTTAAACTTTGGTTTTGCTCGGATCATGGCAGTATTGTGGCTGCCGGCAACGGACAAAGAATCGATAAATATCTAATTGATGCATCATGCAAACGAGCGACCATTATCGAGAAAACCGAATTGGCCAAATTTTACGATGTAAATCAATATGAAATTCCTTTTGTGAAAGATAAAATTGTTTTACTCGCTAAAAATAGAACATCATTCTCTAATAAAAACAAATTGGAAATCACCCACGGCGGTATTTCTTTAGAAGAACTAGTCGTACCTTTTGTGGAGATAATTAGTTGATTGGATTCGACCGCCCGGTAAAACCGGAATGGATTTATGAAACGCTGAAAATGGTTAAAGTAGGTGGAAAACCTACTATTTACAATGAGCCTTTTGAGGATATTGCCAAAGAGTTGGTTGGCAAAGAAGGCAAGCGCAAAGTACGTACTATCATTTTTCGAAGTTTTATATTTTCGTTTCAGGAAAAACGTACGTTCATTGAAAATAATATATTCATTGAATGGGCTAAACAGCATTCATTGGAGTATTTACGTCCCTTGTTTTTGGCTAAGCTGCTCATGGATTATGAGATTACCCGTTTTATTACTAAAAAAATTGAGTTAAGTTTTGATCATACAAATCAACTCTCATCCGCTATTCTCTCGCAAAAAATGATTCAAGAGTATGGAGACAGAGAAGTAGTCAGGCATTCGGTTAATGATTTTCTTAGAACCTTGGTACATTTTAATATTTTAGAAAGAATAAAACTCAGGAAGTTTCGTTTTATTCGTAAATTTCATCTTTCCGACGAACAGGCAAAAGACTTTTTATTACTTTATGCGCAGTCATTTTTAAAATCCGGTATCATTGATTTATCAAGTCTTGAATCTTCACTTTTATACTTTTTTGAGTATGTAGATTTTAAAGATGTTGCCAGAAAAGTACATGGAAATTATTGGGAGTATATCAGAGATATGAATCAGAATTTGTTGTTGCTAAAATAGACATGATAAAATAACAGTAAGCATGTATAATATTCTTTTGACTTGCCATCCACTACAATTTATATTAAGCGGATTTTTGTTTGCACAAACGAATAAAGCGGTTTGTAAGAATAGGGCCGTTGAAAGAGAAAAGGAAACCAAACAGTCGGTGGAAAACCGATAAGTCGATACTATGCTCACTCAGCTACATAAAGAGAACAGGCCAACCGTTTCGTTACATACCCTGGGCTGCCGGTTGAATCAGGCCGAGACCGCCATCATTGCCCGGTCCTTACAGCAACGGGGCTTCGAGATTGTCCCCTTTGGCCAACCTGCCGATCTGACGGTGATTAATACCTGCACGGTTACCGAGCAGGCCGATGCCAAATGTCGCCAGGCCGTACGACAGACGGTTCGTAAGAATCCCGACGCTTATGTAGCGGTAGTGGGTTGCTATGCGCAAATGGCCGTGGATACCATTCGTCAAATCGAGGGCGTGGACCTGATTATCGGCAATGAGCACAAACTAAGGTTGTATGATTTTCTGGATGAAAATCTGCATAAAAACGGCCAGCCCGTGGTAATTCATTCGTCGAAAATTTCCCGGGAGGAATTTGTAATCGAATCGGTGGGTTTGTATGATACCCATACACGGGCCAATTTAAAAATTCAGGACGGATGTAATTTTGTCTGTTCCTTCTGCATTGTGGCCACGGCTCGCGGTCCGGCCCGCAGTCGTCAATTTGACGACATTATGAACAAAGGGCGCCAATTGGTGCACATGGGATTTAAAGAGATTGTACTCACCGGCGTTAATATCGGAACTTACGATCAGGACGGTAAAACTTTTATGGATGTATTGCGCGGGTTGGAAGCCATCGAAGGTTTACAACGTATCCGCATCAGTTCCATCGAACCGACAACGGTGAGCAGAGCATTGATCGATTATATGGCGGATTCGCCGAAAATCTGCCGCCATCTGCACATTCCGCTGCAAAGCGGTGATGATACTATTTTGAAATCCATGCGCCGTAAACATACGGTGGACGAATTTCGCGACATCGTGGAATATGCCGCCAGAACAGTTCCCGATATCGGCATCGGTACGGATATAATGGTCGGTTATCCGGGTGAAGGGCAGGAACAATTCGTACATACAAAAAAACTGATCACCGATTTGCCCATCGCCTATTTTCATGTGTTCACCTATTCGGATCGCAAGGGAACCACTTCCTTTAAGCTGAAACCAAAGGTCGAGCACGCGGTTAAAAAGGAACGGAACCGTATGATGATCGAAGTAGGGCAGCGCAAGAAAACGGCATTTTACCAGAGTTTTATCGGCCGCCGGGTACGAGTCCTGTTTGAAGAGCAGCAGCATGGCCGCTGGTACGGATTCACCGATAATTATATGCGCGTCCGGGCCGGGTCGGATGAAAATCTGAAAAATGAGATACGAACCGTTCGCCTGGTGGGAACCGCAGGGGATACCCTCATCGGAGACATTGAATGAAAAAAGTATATATAGAGACTTATGGCTGTCAGATGAACGAATACGACAGCGAGATCGTTAAGGCCATTCTGAAAAGGGAAGACTACGCTTTTGCCGATAAACCGGAAGAAGCCGGGGTTATTTTTCTGAACACCTGTTCGGTACGTGAAAATGCGCACCAGAAGGTGCGGCAACGCATCAATCAGCTTAAATATCTGAAGAAAGAAAAAAAAGGGGTGATCTTCGGTGTCCTGGGCTGTATGGCCCAGAATCTGCGTCAGGAAATCCTGGAGTGTAACCCGGCGGTGGATTTAATAGCCGGACCGGACGGATATAGACAATTGCCACAGATGTTGGATCATGTCTATAAAAGCGGTGATAAGGAATTTGCCTTAACTCTCTCCGAGTACGAAACCTATAGCGATGTCTTCCCGCAACATGCGCCGGGTGTGAATGCCTGGATTGCCACCAGCCGTGGCTGTAATAATTTTTGCACTTTTTGCGTGGTACCCTATACCCGCGGACGTGAACGCAGCCGTGATCCCTTCAATATTCTGGATGAGGTGCGTATCCTATCGGAACAGGGTTATAAACAGGTCACTTTGTTAGGACAGAATGTAAATTCTTACCGTTTTAAAGAATATGATTTTGCCGACTTAATCGATCTGGTCAGCGCTGTGGAAGGGATCGAACGGATCCGCTTTACTTCGCCCCATCCCAAGGATTTCCCGGAAAAACTGCTTCGTGTTGTAGCCGAAAATCCCAGGGTCTGCAAACATATCCATTTGCCTCTGCAGGCCGGTAACGACCGTGTATTGGATTTGATGAACCGCACCTACACTCAGCGGGAATTTTTGGATTTGGTGCAGCGCATGCGACGGTTGATTCCCGAGTTAACTCTGACCACCGATGTGATTGTCGGTTTTCCCACAGAGAACGAAGAAGAATTTGAAGATACCCTGAATGTCATACGTCGGGTGGAATTTGATGCGGCTTATATGTTTAAGTATTCGGAACGAAAGCATACCATTGCTTCCCGCAAGTTTCCGGATGATGTACCGGATGAAGTAAAAGGAAACCGCTTAACCAGGCTTATCGATCTGCAAAAGAAAATCTCTTTTAAAAAGAATCAACACCATGTGGGTAAAATATTTGACGTGCTGATCGAAGGCAAAGGTAAAAAACCCGGACAATTATTGGGACGCAATGACGGCAATAAAATTGTGGTTTTTCCCGGAAACGGGGCGAAAGAAGGGGATTTTGTACGCGTAAAAATATCCGAAGCCACGGCCCATACCCTCATCGGTCAGGCAGTCTGATAAAAAATCAAGAAATAAACAGGGAATTTTTCTATAGAGAACCCACCCGTTGGGTAAAAAGGGAGAGTAGCCTACAGAGAAAACAATCTGCAGAGAGTTGCTTACCAAAACTTTTGTCTGAAGCCGTAAAAGTAGACGTTGTTTTTTTCTTTGATAGTGGATGTAAAAAATCATACTCATTACCACGTTAACCTTTTCTCATTCCTCTTTTCTGTTCTCTGGCTGCTGTCTTTGCTTTTTCCTATTTTCAACTTACCGCAAAATTTTCTATCTTACTGCATATTCGTACAAATTTAATCGCATCATCTAACAGAGGGTAACCGTATGAAACGAATAACACCTCTTTTCTTTTCTTTACTTGTTTTTCTAACATCATCGCCGATTTTTGCCACGGAATCCTGGCGGGAACATAGTTATGATGTGCAGCATTACCGCATCGACCTTCGTTTTAATATGAAACAAGGATTGGTGATCGGAAACACCTCGATCATCATCAAAGCATTACGAAATAATTTAAACCATATCTCTTTGGATGCCCGGGAATTTGATGTAAAGGCTGTATTAGTGAATGACCAGCCGGTGGATACGTTCAGTGTCACCCGGGATAATATTGTAATTCGATTAGGTCGCGTCTTCGATCGGGATAGCATTTTTCAGGTGACCGTCGGGTACAGTTGTCGGCCACAGAAAGGATTGTATTTTTTAAGACCCGATTCCGCCCATCCCGACCAACCAACCCAGATTTGGTCCCAGGGGGAGGGGCAGGATAATCATTACTGGTTTCCCTGTTACGATGCGCCCAATGATAAAGCTACCATGGAGATGTCCGTAACAGTAGACAGCGGACTGACGGCTATCAGCAACGGTATTTTAGCCGGACAAATTGAACGGGGAAATCAAACTATTTTTTATTATCGTTTCGATCAACCCACACCGGCCTATTTAATATCACTGATTGTAGGCAAGTATATTAAATATGAACAAAACTATAAAGATATTCCGGTCGAGTATTTTGTATATCCGCAATGCAGCAAAGAGGACGTATTGCGCTCTTTTGGCAGGACTCCGGATATGCTGCGTTTCTTTTCTAAGTACACAGGGTTCGAGTATCCTTATCCCCAATATGCTCAGACCTTGATTTCAAATTTCATGTACAGCGGTATGGAAAATATCTCGGCAACGACGTTAACCGACCGCACGATACACGACCAGCGTGCCCATCTGGATTTCGAAAGTGACGGTCTGGTGGCTCACGAACTGGCCCATCAATGGTTCGGTGATTTGGTAACCTGCCGTGACTGGGATGACACCTGGTTAAACGAAGGCTTTGCCACCTATTTCACCGATTTATACTATGAACACTGGAAGGGAAAAAATGCATTCCGCTACAGGGTATGGGAACACGACCAGTTACCCGTGATCCGTGCCGAATTGAAAAAACCGCGTACCCTTTCCGCCCAACATCCCTGGGGGGTCTATATTAAAGGGGCTTCCGTGCTGCACATGTTACGAGCCTACCTGGGCGATGACCTTTTCAGGGCGGGGATCAAAACTTATTTGCAGCGCCATGCCTTCGCCAATGCCGAGACTTGCGACTTACGTCAGGCTTTGGAAGATGCCTCCGGATACAATTTGTACGAATTTTTTAAGCAGTGGGTTTACGGCCGGGGTATCCCTCACTTTAAGGTGGCGGCCAAGTATGATGGCAACAGAGGACAACTGCAAGTATCGGTTTCCCAGATTCAGGATAGTCTTGAAGTTCGTTCGGTCTTTGATGTACACCTGTTAATCGGTATAACGGATCAGAATGGGTATCACTCATATCCGATCCATATTAAAAAAAGGAAGGATCAGTTCCGGGTTCCCTGCAAGGGTAAGCCAAGGATGGTTGTATTTGATGCGGGACAGAATATTCTGAAAACCCTGTCCTTTGAGCAACCTGTTTCTCAGTTGATTTACCAGTATGCGCACGCACCCGCCATGATAGACCGGCTGGTCGCTTTAGACCAATTGGTAAAATTAAAAAAACGGGATGACGCCGAAGCTTTGGCCGAAGCCATCAAACATAAATTGCTGAGTACTGATTATTACGGAGTTCGCCGGGAAACAGCACGCCGCATGAAGCGCTTTAAATTATTCACCTCCGCTCAGCGTAAACGGCTGGGGCAGGCCCTGGTTAAATCTTTGCGAAATGCGCAAAAATCTGTGTTACGACAGGATATTCTTGCTGCTATGGTTGATTTTCCTTCAACCGAAACCGTGCATATCTTACAGCACTACTTTAAAAAGGATTCCAGTTATGCCGTACAGGCCAGGGCTTTGGAATTACTGGTAAAAGCCGACTCCTCACACGCCGTTCGTTATATTCGGCGGGGATTGGCAATAAATTCCTGGGATGAACAAATTCGTGCTTCGGCCCTGGAATCCTTGAAGCAGGTCAGTGGTTCACTAGCTCTACAGATCGCCGGACAATATGTGTTTTATGGGACCCATCCCCGGCTTAGAAGTGTGGCGGTACGTATCGTGGATTCACTGGCCGTACATGGTAAAGAGCAGGCTAAGTTATTACTGCTGGACGTGATCAAAAAAGGACATGAGCAGAACAGGTATCGTCCCGTTTCTTCAGCGATTCGTACCATGAGCAAACTAAAGGATGTCCAGCTGGTTCCCTTACTTAAAAATATTTTAGCCGGAAGCCGTAACCGCTATCTATTGCAAAGCGCCCGTAACGCTCTTAAAAGATACGGGATGGACAACTAAAATAGGTGGCAACCCATCATGTTAAACGATTCTATACAAAAAATTAGTCTGGCATTGGCTTGCATCCTGTCAATCGTAATGTTTCTGTCCTGTCATCGTCAAAACAACAACCCTATCCGGAATAATTCGCAACCGTTGTGGCAATTGGTTTGGCAGGATGAATTCAACGGAGTACATCTGGACGGAGGGAGGTGGAACTACGAGATCGGAGGCGGCGGTTGGGGTAATAATGAACTGGAGTACTATACGGATCGGGAAGATAATGTGTATGTACAGGACGGACAATTGGTCATCGAAGCCCGAAGAGAACACTATGAGAACCGGGAATATACTTCAGCACGAATTACTACCAACAGTAAAGGCGATTGGCTGTATGGTAAAATAGAAGTGAGAGCTAAGTTACCCGTGGGAAAAGGGCTATGGCCGGCCATCTGGCTGCTGCCCACAGACTGGGCATACGGAAGTTGGGCGGCCAGCGGTGAAATCGACATTATGGAATTGGTTGGGAACAACCCCTTCCAGGTTTTCGGATCGATCCATTTTGGTGGTGAATTCCCGCATAATGTGTATAAAAACGGTAATTTCGTTCTTAGAGACGGAAGCGATTTTTCGGATGATTTTCATGTCTTCAGTCTAATCTGGGAGCCGGCCGATCTACGCTGGTACGTTGACGGTAAACTATATGAAGAGCAAAGTGAATGGTATTCGAACAACGGTGATTTTCCCGCCCCTTTTGACAAGCGTTTCCATTTACTGCTCAATGTCGCCGTGGGTGGCAACTGGCCGGGAAGTCCCGATGCTTCAACCGAATTTCCGCAGCGCATGTATGTGGATTATGTGCGGGTTTACTCTTATAAGGGAGAGCGTCCGTCCATATCTATCACCAGTCCGACCGAAGGGCAGGTTTTTAGCAGAGGATCAACTATTCCTATCACGGTGAAGACCTCTGCGGGAAGCGGGGAAGTGGTTCAGGTAAAATATTACACCCAAACAGAAAAAATCGGTCAGGCCATGGTTTCCCCTTTTGGAATTCTATGGCCAAACGTTTCCGAAGGAGAATATAGATTGTTGGCCGGAGCCGAAGATGATTCGGCCCATTATGCTTTGTCTCCTCCTGTTACCATAGAAGTGAAATAAAGAGGATGTTGTGCTAATCGAATGTTTAGTGGAATTGATTTTTTGGTTCTACCGGGTTTCTTGTGAAGCTGTATATTAATGAAGACGGATAAAAGGAATGAAACAATTTTTTATGGTTTCGTCCATCTTGTATATAAAAACAATAGTATCCGATGGATACGAATATGAGTAGCCACAGGCGCAGCCTGTGGTAAAGCGGAAAAAGAGAGCGTGACGCTGAAGGCGTCGAAGGTAGAACACAGAGCCTTCTAACGAAATAGAAAACCGT
>JALSTK010000030.1 GCA_026983775.1 Calditrichia bacterium | reverse complement strand
CATACCAGGGCGGAAGCAAACCCAATGCCTGTGTAAATAAATGTGCTGAATTCATGAAGCAAATTTAAGATATTTTCAGTATATTACCCACACAAAATGACATAGAACCAAAAAAGCGGGTCCGTTGTTCAAGGGAGCTATTTTTAGCCATATTAAAAAAATCCTGAAGATTGAAATTATCCCCTTGATCCCTGGTGATCTTTGTCATTTTTATCCCTCTCTTTTATAGACTTTTCAGATATTGTATTAACTGCCGGATATAGCCGTCCATATTTCCGTGCTGTTGATCAAAAAGATTGCGGATCTCGGCCGTATCCGGTGTGATTACTCCCGTTTCGGTGATCAGGCGCAGACCGGGATTTTTTGTTACCGTCCCCAACAAAAGCGGCTGCCAGTCTGCTTCCCGGGATTTTCCGAGAAACAACATTTCCCTTTCCGGCGGAATAGTGAAGACAAGTTCGAATTCACCGTGCGGAGCGGCTAACAGGGCCGTTTGCGGAAGGCCCATACTCCGGCATAAATCCCGCGCCCGGGGATGAAGATAGCTATCCGGATCCCTTTGCACATCAAATCCCAAATCATTAATACGCATAAGCTGATCGAGAGTCGTCAGCAGACCGTCACTGGAATCCATACAGCAAGTAGCAAATTCGCGAATCACCCCACTCTGCATAAAACGGGGTTGCGGTCTATATTCAATTTCCAACGGAAGATGCTTCAATTGCCGGAGCGCAAAGGCATTTCCCAATCCCATCCTGCCCGTAGTGTAAAGTAAATCCCCGGGACGGCAGCCCCTACGTTTTAAAAAAGAACCCTCGTCACACAGACCGACGGCACAAGCGCTTAACTCCGTATGCCCGGAAAAATTCGTATCTCCGCCTAATACAGGAAGTTCGCAAGCTTGCGAGGCCTGGGCAATTCCTTGCTGAAGTCGATTTACAAAAGCCGCATCAGCCTGAGGGCCGAAAGTCTCATTAATCAATATTCCCAGCGGGCGCGCACCTACGGCCGACAAATCACTGGCATTGACCAATACGGCCATCCAGCCCAATAAAAAAGGATCGCTATACAACCCGGTTTCTATCTCCTCGGCAATGCTGTCCATGGTCAATGCCAGCAGCGGACCCTGCGGGCCGATGCGAATGATTTCCGCATCCGTTTCCTGCAACCCATTCATCTGTGCTTTGCATCTGGGCAGAAACCGGGTTAAATTTTCTATGAATTGATTTTCAATAATAGATTTCATCTTTGGCATACCTGCATTAATTTTTTCATAACGGAAAATTCCGCCTGACGGGTGAGAATGATTTCCCCGTCAAACTCCACGGCAAACGGTTCCTCAGCCCGTACATTCAGATAATTCACCCTGAAGGTCATAGTGTTCGGCAAACCGGAAAATTCGGATCGTGAGAGATGGTACAGGGTTCTTACAGTTTGAATCAAGGTCATGTCGTGACAAAGATGTGCATAAAAATAACCGCTGTTTCCTTCATAAGGAGAATCATAACAAAAACTGCCCGAAAAATGAGGATTTAGTACGACTCCCAAATTAGTTACTGTAACCTGTTTGCTTGCTTCCTGTCCGAAACGCAGTTTCATTTTCTTGTTTTTATAGGTGAATATCGTGTGCAGGGCGGCATACAATATGGCCGGATTGGTTGCGTATTTTTTTAACTGAGTCAGTATTAAATCAGGATAATTAAAAAAATGATTTGCTTCGGCGGTAAGGCCCACGCTGGCATTATTCAGCCAATACTTTTTCTGTGATTTCCCCTGTTCATCTTCGAAGAGAAGCAAACCCACATCCTGCCTAACCGCCGAATTAAAATCCATTTTACAGGGAACCGAGCCCAGAAAACAGTCATCCCGAAACGGTTTGTGAAAATCATTACTGGAGCCCAGACCCAGGGCACCCAATTTAATCTCATCCGATAATACCGGGTTTTTTGGTTTCAGCAATTCCTGTACTAACAAATTCACCGTACCGTCTCCACCGGCAGCCACGAATTCACGATGTCCCTGCTGTATTTTTCGGGCGATAAACCGGCTTATGGAGGTTTTTCCGTTTAGAATGAACAGTTCCGTATGCGGTCGTTTTTCCAACACACTTCTTTCAATTCTTCTCCATTTATGCCGGGCCTTTCCCCCTGCGGCAAAAGGGTTTAAAACAATGATCATCGTTTCACCTCAAATTTAAATTTGATTTTGTTCCGGTCGGAATTTCAAGGTTAGCACAAAGGCTGCATAAAAGACGAATATCCACAGTGTCCAGGCAGGTTTCTGACTTATAACAATGGAACCGAGAATCAGGATGTAGGCGTGCACCACCGGAACCACAGCCTGGTGCGCATCCTTTTCCGAACGTAAACGATAGGCCATGATCTGGGTGTACAGCAGAACAAGCAGGCCGCTTACGCCGAACAGACCGGCAAACCAACGGAAGGTCGTTCGATTCAGATCAACAAAAATGATCCAGGCCGATATCGTAAGTAAGGCAAAGGCATCGCTTAACAGAGATGACTTTTTAAAGCCGTAAACTACGGGAAATGTACGGTAACCGGTTTGGCAATCGGCGGAAACATCTTTAAAATAGCCCACCAATACAAAATTGGCATATCCGAAGAAGACCATCACTGCCGTCAATACAAAATTTATCGAAAGCACTCGATAGCCTGTCCACTGTCCCATTCCGGCGGTAAAGGCGATTATGCAGAGTAAGAGGACAATCCAGGCATTGTAAAACGGACCGGCCCACCAGCGTTTTTTAAAATAGGTGTATGTTGCCAATCCGAAAACGGCCAGCAGGGATAGAGGCAGATTTATCCATGCGGCCCGGGCTAAGATTAAACCGCTTACACCCAGCCCGGACAGGCTGACCAAAAGCACATCTTTTTTACGGATCGCACCCCGGGTCAGGGGGCGGTACGGCGAAGAGAGCGTATCGGTGTCGATCTGGAAACAGTCGGTTAAGGCCTGACCAAAGCCGTAAGAAAGAAAAAAGACGGCAAATAAAATAAGCGTTCTCCATGGAGCTAAATCCGGAACAAAAGACAGACCGGTTAAACCGGTAATTCCGGATACGAACATCAGGTAAGGGCGCATCGTAGTCAAATAGTGTTTGAGAAAGGACCAACTAAAAAGCGGTGCTGTTTGCATAAAGGTTCATCTCCTTATATCGTTAAATCCGGAAATAAATATGCATGCTTATAGCACCGCTGTTGTCATCGGGTTGTAAAAAAGATGTCAAATAAATGCAAAGAACGTTAAAGAGTTCCCGTTCGCTTATAAAACCGTTGCTATCGTAATCTGAATTGCATTCCGAGCCTTAATTGCCACGGTGTATGAGGAGCCAATATGCGTTTTACTCCCACATCGATTTTCAGAAAGCGGTTCAGTGGAATCAATGTTCCCACTCCAAAAGGAATTCCGGGACCGGTTCCATTCTCGGGATATTCAGATTCATAAGTTGAGGGCGGAGGTCCCGCATAGCTATCCTTTATATATATTCTGGAAGATTTCCTGCCAATCAAAAAACCCCACTCGAAATAGGGATGAAAAATACCATAGGGAGAGAGTAGGGCCCGGATTTCAAAACTAAAGTAACTGAAACGACGTTTTTCACGGGAAAGGTGGCTCTCATACTCCGACCTGAAATTTTTCGTTTCGTGCCACCGGTTCCAGTTAGAAAGGCTATAGTTCAGGCCAAACCATAGGCGCGGTTTATACTGCATCAGGAGACTGAATTGATAGAAGGGAGCGGAAGGGCCGTCGTCATATTTCAGATAACCGCCAGATGCAGTCAGAGCGATCGAATGGGCTGAACGATATTTTCCGTCCAAAATACTTTGAATAACCTTTTGCTTCTCTTCCATATTCATCTTGTCAAGAGCAATATCGATATCAGTGGCATGAATGATTTGCATCGATCCGCCGAAATATACAGTAGCGGAAAAAAGACTTCCCCCTAGAAGCAGAGCTTTCTCTTCGGCCGTCATGCTAAACCATCCGGGCGGATCATCTCCGCTGGCCAGGCCGATCAGGACTCCTGCTGCTCCGCCGATCAGAGCATAAGTGAACAGCTTCTTTACCGAAGCGTGTCTGACCAGATTAATCTGGGAAAGATTTTGTAGGGCTTTATACCGATTTGTAAAGGTAGAATCGGCAGCAATATGCAATTGCAAGGTATCGCCCTGCATCTTTAAGAGTCGCGCTTTCTGACGGGAGCCGTTTTTCCAAATTAATTCTACTTCCGGAGAACGAAGCAAAGCTTGGTGAAAAGTCCGCGCGGGCCGGTTTCGCTCAACAACTTCGAAATAATTTTTTAAAAATTCGCGACGGGTTAATTTCAATACCCGGCTCTGCAGTTGTCCGGTTTCAATAAAATTAATTTGTACCTGGTAGCTGCTGTCCGGCAAGAGAAAAAACACGGCTGATTGAAAATGGGCAACATCCGGGAAAAAACCATAAAGGTCTCTTTCCGTCCGATCGAGCACCGTGCCGATCATAGGATCCAGAGCGACAATCTTGCTTTCTTTTTGGGCATGAGCTGCGGGTATGACAATCCCTGTGATTTGCATAAGAACCAGATAAAGAAGGATTGATTTTTTCATGATGATTCCTCCGATAAAACAGTTTTAATAGGAATTCTGTCATAAAAAGTTCGGAATCCCAAATCAATTCGGCTTAAACCATTACTATCGGGATAAGCTCTTTTATAAAT
>JALSTK010000029.1 GCA_026983775.1 Calditrichia bacterium | reverse complement strand
CCTGCCGGAATTTCAAGTCTTCCCCCACAGCGTCAACCCTCTCCGGATGAAATCGCCGATTATCAGAAAGAAAAGAATTACCGTTTCCCGGCCTATTATCGTCCATCACTCAACGAACTGCCTAATTTTTTCACCGACCGTAATTTTGTTTTTCAGCCCCCCGATGAAATTCTCGATCCCTGGAATCGGGTTTTTCACCTGAATGGTGCCCGGGAAATGGGCCCTTTTCGTACGCTGTGGTTATCCACCGACGGGCTCGGTCCGGCCCACGTTGATATGGATAGCTATACACTGGAATTCGAGCAAAGATCGCTAACCAACATACGTCCCAGAGATTTATTCTTTGATCGTTCTGCTATCTGGATCGGCGGTAAATCTTTCGGACCGAACCCCTCCGGTATAAATAAGTGGAATGACCGGAAGGATAAATGGGCCTTTATAGAGGCACGATATCACTCTAATATTTATAATGACAATGTGAACGTGGTCGAGGGGAATAAACACTTTTTATTTTTCGGAACCGACCTGGGGCTGATTCGATATGACAAAAAACAGAGGGAGTGGCTTTCCTTTTCTACGGCACAGCGTCTGCATGGCGAGCAGGTAACCGACCTTCTCTTTAAGAATCAAACTCTGTTCATCGCCACGGATGAAGGGTTTAACTGGATGGAACCTTCCGGGAATCATATAAGTCGCAGCCAGGACCGCAAATTGGATAATACCCGCATATACAAGATAGCATCCGTGGATTCCATGCTTTTGCTGGCCACTCCTTACGGTATATATCAATATGACATTCAAAAGGATAAGATTTATTTATTTCAGACAAAATCCGCTATCATGGATGCCAATATTACGGCTCTCAAGCTTCATGGGGATTCCCTGTGGATCGCAGGCCAAACCGGCATTGCTGTTTATGATACTAAAAAAGATCGGTGGACTTCTTTCACTCAAATACAGTCGCAATTAAATACAACCTTCCATGATATTGCATTTACGGAGCCGTATGTCTGGTTTGCCTGTGATGAGGGATTACTTCGCTATGACACCAGCCGAGACTATTGGTACCTTTACACCACTCGGGACGGCCTGGCTTCCAACCGGGTTTATCATATCGACGTGGATGGTGATGATCTCTGGCTTAGCACGGAGGGAGGTATCACGATCTTTCGCTGGTATAGCGAAAACCGCATAGAATAGTTTTTATACCCTGTATCCTGCTGAATTATATGTTTTCTGTTTTTTTAATCAAAAATCTTTCCTGCTTTCTAAATTCTTTGTAAATTATTGTTTTGTGTAATTATATCTAATCATTAATTAAGGAACCATGCCATGGAAGATATGAAGCCAACCGAATCTGTAGAGAAAAAAACCTTTGGTCAGGTGATTTCCGATGCTTTTACTGAGCTAGGAGAAACGTTTGTTGCCTTTTTCAAAGCACCCAAAGCTCTTTCCGGCATTAATATTCCTTATATTATAGAAGGCCTTGTTTATTTCGGAATTCTGACAATTCTTGGGAAATTTGCCTCGGAGAATGTTGGCTTAACCGATGCGCAGGCCGGTATTGTTTATAGTTTTGTAACCGGCGGCATTACCTTTGCAATGCTTATTTTAGGCGGCTGGTCCGATAAGCTAGGGATTCGTAAATCGCTTGTTCTGGCTTTTGTAACTATGATAGTGGGCCGTATTTTTGTTGCCCTTTCGGGAACGTTTAATTTTGGTTTCGGATTATGGTCCCCTATGTTTTTTATAATGATCGGCGGTTTAACACTTATGGTTATCAGTTACGGTCTGTTCCAGCCGGCAGCTTACGCCGGAGTGAAACGCTATACGAATAAAAAAACAGCGACTATGGGTTATGCAGTAATCTATGGCCTAATGAATCTCGGTGCCTTTTTTTCCGGGTTTATTTCATCCTTTACCCGACATAAATTTGAAGCTATCTTTCCGCCTAACGGACTGACTGCTGTTTTTTGGGTTTATGTGGTTTTGACTATTTTATCGTTGATAATAACTTTTCTTTTAATTACCAAGAAATCCGATAAAGATGCCGTTGAGAGAGTCGCCCGTGAAAATGCTGAACTGCTTGCAAAGGGGGAAGTTGTTGAGGATGAAGAAAAAGAAGAGAGCAAAGATATAACCAAGAAAAAAATCAATAATTTGCCTATAATTTTATATAGTATCATGGCAATAGGATTTTTCCTTATTTCAGGTTTTGGCTTTAAAAATTCCTTTAACCAAATTTTTGATCTTAAACTCCTTAGCCATGATATTCATATTGATATTGCTTTTATCCTATGTCTTGTAATGATTGGCATTGCCGCCTACGACTATCTAAAAAGACGCCCCTGGCACCCTTTCAGAGATAAACGGTTCACGTTTTTTGTGTTTATTCTAATCCCTGTTCAAACCTTGTTTGCTCATAACTGGCTTACGCTTCCTTACTATCTTAATCGCGCTTTTCAGGGTTCTATGGTCAGCCAGTATTTCGAGGTATTTACAAATCTGAATCCTATTCTTATTTTTATTTTTACGCCGATCATTGCCGGCTTAACTGCAAAAGCTAATGTTTACAAAATGATGATTTACGGCACCCTGGTAATGGCATTACCTACTTTCTTACTCGCTATTGGACCTAATTTGTATTTATTTCTGCTGTATGTTTTGGCAATGACAATCGGTGAGGCTATGTGGTCACCGAGATTTTTACAATGGATTGCCGAAGTAGCCCCGGAAGGGAAAGTTGGTCTTTATATGGGAGTCGGACAATTCCCCTGGTTTTTAGACAAGGTTATTACGGGATTTTATTCCGGCTATCTTCTGGAGAAATATTGCCCCAAAGGCGTGCCTCCCTCCGAAACACATACCGGAACATTGTGGTTTATTTATGGACTTATTGCTATTATTACACCCATTAGTTTGTGGCTCGCCAAGAATTGGATGAGCAAGGGGACGGAAAATAAAATAGGTTAAAAAAAACGCCTTACGGCGCCTTTTTTTATTTTCTTACCGGAAACATCGATTCGACGGTACCGTCTTTTAAGTAGAACTCCATGGCCGGGCCGATAATAACATATTGGTTTTCATCCACCCACTTTTTCATGGCCGGATAGTTTTTAAGGGCTGCTACCGCCGGATGGGCTTTTATGGATGCAATAACATACAATCTGGCGGGAACCGTTTCGAATTTTAAAGGTTTTGCCACCTGCACCGAATCTTTTACCGTATAGCCTATACGCCACCTTAATTCATTCTGTTTCACATTAGCCGGATTATCCAGATACAAACCACACGGTATGAGAGTCTTAATATTCTGATCTTTAATCGCCTTTTTCAATGCTTCCTGAGCCTTGGCAATTTCGGAGTAGGGCCCCGTTCTTTCCAGATAAACATAGTGAAATCCCGCCCGCTCTTCCATGCTAATCTTGGGGGAAGAAAAGATACCGGTCTGCCAGGCAGCCAGTAAAATAAAGAGCATCACAATCCCAAGAAATCCCAAGACCCATAATAGTATTTTTTTTGATTTGGACGCCATCGGGTTCTCCTTTTTTAAATGGGTATATCGAATAAATCTAACTTGAGCAAAGAAAGAATTACAAGCAACAAAAAAATAATTTATTACTTTAATAAAAAAGGCGTTCCTTCAAGAAGGAACGCCTTCATACTTTTTACCGATCCCTCTATTTAATGCCGGCAACTTCTTCCAACATCGCTGTGGTGAGCGATTTAGGCCTTTCAATCGCCTGACCGACGGCCCGATCCCAGATAATATTACTAAGGACTCCGATAGCACGTCCTACACCGAACATGACCGTGTAAAAATCATATTCCGTGACACCAAAATGCCACTGGATGACACCTGAATGGGCATCCACATTGGGCCATGGATTCTTAGCCTTGCCGTGTTTTTGCAAAATCGGCGGGACCACTTCGTACAATAGACTCACGATCTTGAAGATAGGATCGTCCGGTAAATACTTTAAGGCAAATTCACGCTGGGCGGCATATCGTGGATCCGTCTTACGTAAAACGGCATGCCCGTAGCCGGGAATAACCTGGCCGGAATTTAAGGTATCCCAAACAAATTTTTCCATTTCTTCTTTGGACGGAATCTTATCACCCATCTTTTTCATAACGCCCTGGATCCAGCGCAACACTTCCTGGTTGGCCAGGCCGTGCAGCGGGCCCGCCAAACCATCCAAACCGGCAGAGAGGGAGTAGTAAGCATCCGATAAAGCAGAAGCCACCAAATGAGTCGTATGGGCACTGACATTGCCACTCTCATGGTCGCTATGCAGCATAAAATACAAACGGGATATCTCTTCATAGGGATGGCCGATTCCCATCATATGGGCAAAATTGGCTCCAAAATCCAGATTGGGGTCGGCGGCGATGGGAGTATCACCCTTATATTTCATACGGTATATATAGGCAGCAATGGTCGGCAATTTCGCCAACAGATTCATGGCATCTTCATACATGGGATCCCAGTAATCCATTTTGCTCATACCTTCATTGTACTTTTGTACGAAAACCGACTCGCGTTGCATGGACAGGACGGCCGCGGAAAACATGGTCATGGGATGGGTATCCCTGGGCATGGTTCTCAGGATATCGTATACATACTGTGGAACGACACTTCTAACTTTAAAATCCTCAACGACATCCTTGATATCGCTTTCCGTAGGAATGTCCCCGGTCAGCAGCAAATAAAAATGACCTT
>JALSTK010000028.1 GCA_026983775.1 Calditrichia bacterium | reverse complement strand
GATCCCGTGAAGCGCAAGCGGATCGGGAATACAGGCGGCCGAGAATTGCTCCTGGCGGACAATAAAAAGGAACGATAAGAGGGCGAATTATAAAAAAACAGTCTGCTGATCATCAGAAAATACCTTTCCGTATAGGTATTTTAAAATATGTTCCGTATGCGCTGGCGTATTCACCTTATGATAGAAAGAATAAAAACGTTAACAGCAATATAATAACGTGCTTTCCATAGTGCAAGGAAAAAATAATAATTTTTCCGGAGGGGACGGGATCTAGGATACAGGATGCAAGATACGGATATAAAAAACCGCATTTAAGAAACGGGATATCGGCAATGGCCCTCATCGAAATAGTCCATTAAAATAAGGCAATTATTTGATAAGCGGCGAGAAAATCGGAAAGAACTTTTTGGATGAGTATATTTTCCGCTATGCTGAATCCAAAGTACTGGAAAAACAGGTGAATCCGGCTTTAACAATAGATGAATATCGCTTGTTTAACAATATGCTTTCCAGCATGCCCATGGCTTTTAACCTGTTTGGCCTGATTCGTAAGTTTTTAGAAGATAAAAACATGCGGGCCTACAAGATTATAAAGACGGTTTTCCCGGAATTTACATGGATTGATCAGGTGGTTTAGCTGTATTTTAAGTTAATTGCATATAAGAAGGATGATTTTTTTAAAAGAAAATGAATTGTTCCTACCGGAGTTACCGCTCAAATTGCCGCCGGATGAATATGTGGAGCAGATAAGAAAATAGTCCGCGCCCAGGCAGGGGGTAATACGGTAGAGAAGATTATCTTTCCGGTTCAAAAATCCAAAAACAAATTTGCCGGTAAGGCGAGCGAAGGCCCTAGCCCTTTCGATTTGATTCAACTGCAATCTGTATTTCTGAGTATTCAGGACGAGTGGGATCAATTTTATGAATCGAACGAACAGAAATCTGTCAAGCAGGACGGATTTTGCTTGACAAAAAGGAACGATGTAATTATATTAAAAGCTCATTTTTTGGAACATGATGGCTTAGGAGAAAAATAGATGTATGCGATCGTAGAAATTGCCGGTAAACAATTCCGGGTTGAAAAGGATCAGAAGATTAAAGTTCCTCATTTACAGACGGATGCCGGGAAGAAAGTGGAATTTGACCGGGTTCTCTATTACACCGATGATAAGGGTAAAGTTGAAATCGGCAAACCTACACTCAAAAATATGAAAGTCAAAGCCACGGTTGTGGAACACGGCCGGGATAAAAAGATTATTGTTTTCAAGAAAAAACGTCGTAAAGGGTATCAGGTTAAAAACGGCCACCGCCAGGGTTTCTCGGTTATTCAAATTGATGGTATCGGTGTCGTGAAGGCGGCAAAAAAAACAGAGCCGAAAGCCAAACCGGAGAAAAAGGCGGCTCCTAAAAAAGCAAAAGCAGCGGCTCCGGCCAAGAGCCCGAAGAAAACGACGGCAAAACCTAAAAAGGAACAACCTGCTGAGGGAAAGGAGGCGTAAATGGCTCATAAAAAAGGTGTCGGCAGCTCCAGAAACGGGCGCGAAAGTCACTCCAAACGTCTTGGTATCAAAACCTTTGGCGGGCAATTCGTTTCTGCCGGATCCATTATAATGCGTCAGCGCGGAACGCGGATTCATCCCGGAAATAATGTGGGTAAAGGCGGTGATGATACGCTCTTTGCTAAAATTGACGGATACGTTAAATTCGAGCGTAAAGATAAAAACCGTAAAAAGGTAAGCGTTTATCCGCAACTGTAAAAATCCTCTTGATGTACTGTCTAAAACCGGATCTTCTGATCCGGTTTTTTTTATGTTCCGGATTTGCTATATTGTCTTTGAATGGGTATAAAATACGGCGGATCACCTTGAACGTCTCTTCGGAATCCCGGTCGAAATTGCATGATCGCTACGATCCGGATCAGGCTGAAGAGTCTGTGAAACCGGGGCTTTATTTAAGTGCCGCCTGCCTTCAATACGGGCGGCAGACTATAAGAGTGGTTTATAAGATGAATAAATGTCTATAGCGCTAACTATGATATTTAAAATTGTTTCCGTGAAAGCGTATCATGGGGCCAGACCCAATGAACGCCCTCTTTCTTTTGTTTTGGACGGAAAAGAACTGGACGTAAAGGAAATCTTGGACCGCTGGTTATCCAGTGATCAGAAGGCGGGTCAGCCTATTTACGATTATTTTAAAATATTGGATTCGGATAACCGGGTTAAGCTGTTGCGTTTTAACCGACGCCATGAAGTCTGGTCGGTAAAAATAGATGCACTTGAAAATTGAAAGAGCCTCTTGTTACAGAGGCTCTTTTTTATCGCAATAAAATCATTTTACGAATCTGTACAAAATCTCCGGCCTGCAACCTGTAAAAATAGATTCCGCTGGCCAGGTGACTCCCGTCAAAATTCACCCGATAAACACCGGGTTCCTGCCTGCGGTTGATCAGTTCCTTCACCTTTTGGCCTAAGGTATTGTAAACCGTTAAGTGAACCCGGCAGGAAGCAGGTAGCTGATAAAGAATGGCTGTGCTTGGATTACCCCCATGGGCCCGGCGCTCGCCAAAAGGATTGGGATAGTTTTGCGACAGGGAAAAATGCAGAGGTACTGCCCGGGTTTCTCCCCCGATGGCGGTTACGGGAATAAAATCGGATTGCATACGGGGGCGCAGGGAATAGTTGTCGTCGGGCGGGCTCGCGGAAGTATATTGATCGACCACAGCGACTAAATTAAATTTTCCTGCGGGGGGTGTCCAGCCATCCAGGTCCGTATCCTGATCGATGAACAATCTGACCGTATCCCGGCCGTTGGTGATATGCAGATTGATACCGTTCTGCCCGCTGGACGGCCAGTTCTCGGCATCGATAAGTTCCACGTTTTCCACAGATACCAGCAACCCTTCATAAGATTCACCCGCTTCCCCCAGGGTAATATCCAGTGTATCCACAGCGCTGAAATGATTCAACACGGTAATGGCGGATTGGGACGTATCGGGAATAATTT
Organism: Calditrichia bacterium; assembly: GCA_026983775.1. Lineage (GTDB taxonomy): Bacteria > Calditrichota > Calditrichia > Calditrichales > Calditrichaceae > JALSTK01. The sequence continues at coordinate 80,724 of JALSTK010000028.1, read as the reverse complement.
CGGTTAATCCCCTGTGTTGCTGAATGGTACCGGTTACGAATACCTGGTCCCCTATGGACAAGTCGATGTGAAAGGCGCCGCTATACATACTGATGGCAGCCCGACCGTTCTGGACGAAATAGAGAGTTTTTGCTCCATAGAAGTCGGGTGAATTAATCACCCCTTCGATGGAAACGATTTTATTTAAATTGTCTGGGATAAAATCATGGTTGTCATCTTTTCGTGCCTCTGTGATGGATAAAAATTTCGGATGAAAATAGTCTTTGCTGGAAGTAATTTCGGAGGCAAGAGAATCCACATGATTTGCTACCGAGTATTCATAGGTACTGTCGCCCTCGGCGTTCGTATCTAAAAAGGAACGGGTATCGAATCCGACTTCGCCGATTTTAGAAAGAGGGGAATGAGCCGTCTTTCTGAAGATATAGAATCCTGCAGTGGAGGCAGAAGAACTGTTTATAAAGTTTGCCGAAGTTACCGAACCGTCTTGTTTTTGAATCCAAAGATCGATAACCGCGTTAGTGGCGCCCTGCCCGAAGTTATTTAATTCCCATATATTGGAATAATCGGCATCCGTAGAATCCCAGGGATCGTCAAAATTAGTGCACATAAAATTAACATGTTTAATATAGGATGCATCATCGGTCATCAAGGCCGGGTAATAATAGGTTTTATCGTCTGTGGAATCGTACTTTGCACTTAAGGGTTCGACAAATACTCCTACGGTGGATATTGTATCTGCCAGGGCAATCGGGCCGATTGTAACGCCGGTTTTATAGCGATAGGTTTGGAAAGCGGGGGGTGCTTCCAGGGTATCGGAAGTAAATAATTCGACTCCGCTTTTAATGGTCCCGTAATTATCCATTTCCCTAATATCATAGACATGTACCCGGAATCGATAGGTTCCCTCATAGCCTACCGGCGGTTTTCCGCTTTTGGATCGATCCCATCCGCCGATATAGGCAAAATCGATTTCTTCGAGCGATGCGGAAGGATAGGCGGAAACATCAAAAATAACGCCTACGCCTGATTTTTGTCCGAATAACCATAAGCCGTTGGCTTTGCCGCTGTTATGGGTCAATACCGTATCGGGGGTATGGAAATCCCAACTGACCAGAGCTCCCTCCGGTACGGTTTTAACCTGGACATTCCGGGGCGGCCTGGGAATATGGGGAATAATTCCGGCCGTCAGATAGGTACAAAAGCCAAAGATCAGTAGGCTGGCCAGGTAAAACTTTAAATAATTTTTCATAGAATCGTTCCTGTAAAAATTTTAGAATTTACATATCCGTTATAAGAAAAATAAAAATTTTCTTTTTCAAATGTGTGATCTGTAACCCAAATTGCTGATAATCAATAAAAAATAAGCCTTCCCCGCATGCGGGGAAGGCTATGGTTTTACTTCAGGAGCAGTAAACGTTTTGAGACGGTATGATGATTCGTATGCAAACGGTAAATATACATTCCCGAAGCATAAGAAGAACCATCCCAATGGACTTTATGAATTCCTGCTGAGAGGTTCCCGTTCACCAGGGTGACAATTCGCTGTCCTTTGATATTATATATATCGAGTGTTACCGGGCCCTGTTTGGTCAAACCGAATTCAATGGTTGTCACCGGATTAAACGGATTGGGATAATTCTGTTTCACATAGAACGAGGTAGGTAGGCTCGATTTCGGTTCAATACCGGTCAGATCCTTATACACAAATTCCACATAAAAAGAAGAATCGTTTTCCGTTACACGGACCGTTGTATCGCTGGGGGATACCTGATAGTTTTCACCGAAGTAGGGAGCCTGCACATACCAGCTGCCTTCACAGACTTTAAAATGATAGGTAGTGTCCGCTTCCATATTTGCCGAAGCTTCGTACACATAAGGGTAATTCCCTTCGGTGTTGATGGACCACCAATCCGTATAATATTGATCCGAACCTAGCGGAGCATTGACGAGTTTCATCACTAAGCGGGCATGCGCGTAATTGAGCTCAAAATCCAGAGTGTCCACTTCGGAATCTCTGACGGTGATATTCTCATAGCGTACGGGCATGGACAGAAAATCATGTTGGTAGCTGTTAAAATTAACCGAAAAGATGCCGTTCGGTACATCAATACGGTAGGTAAGAGAATCTCCGTCAATTTTACCCTGATAATTATGTTCCCAATCCGAAGCGTTTACATCACATTGATTGGGGTCAAAATAGACTTCGGAGCCCGGAGAAAAGGATATTTTACCGGATAAAACACTGCTGGTAGGTACCAATCGGAACACAACGGTGTCGCCGGCAATACCGGATTGACTATTTCCTTCCGCAAGCATATAGCCAGTCGGTAAATCAAGATTACCGTGGTCGTCCGTACTTAACCAAACACCGTATTCATATCCGTTGCGGATATGTAAAGCAGTGAAGCCACTGGTATCCGTCCAGCTATAAGTCTGGCCCACGGAATCATTATTAGCCGAAGCACGCATAGAAGTGGAATAGGGCTCGCCGTCTTTATAAATCTGAACATAAAGAGTCGTATCCGTGGAATATAAACGAATATCTTTATGCACACTATCCCCCACACTTAGCGTCAATTGGTAGGCGGGATTAGCCCAGGTATTGGGCATAAGATATTGTGGGATGAGGGAAATGGGCCAAAAATTGAGCTGAAACGGAACATCAACGGTATCATCTCCGGAGAAAACGGCTCCCACTTTAAAATGGCCTTCACTGACATTAAAATCCACTTCATCATACGTATGAAGATTTTCCAGGCTTCCATCGTCGTTCGATGGAACCAATTGACCCTGCTCGTCTACAATATCACCGTATACATAAGTGGCCGGCATGGAAATCGTAAAATCAAAAGGTCCGTTGTTGCCGGTAACAATGTCTATATTTGTGTAAGAATCGGGCTGAGTGATATATCCGGCAAGTTGGGTTTCGGAAAACATGAAATGAACCCCCCATTGCTTATCACTGGCTCCGCCGGGCAGGTTGATGGAATAGTAACCGTTTTCATCGGTAAGTCCACCCCAAAAGCCCATCTCTTCATCCATATCACTGGCTTCCATCATGATATAACTTAAAGAAGAATCCGGTGGGGTTACTCCTTCTTTGGTAACATGCCCTATTATCCATGAAGTTACATTAGCCGGGGCATTAATATGCAACGTACCGACGACAACCGAGCTATCATTATCGTCGGTCACCCGAAATAAATAATCGGCTGGGGGGAAGCCCAGAGAACCGATTTCGCTATAAATAATCCCGTCCGGGACATCGCTGGAATCGGGTGGCGGACCGTCTTGGTCGGTTTGTCCGTCGGTTTGATCGAAGGCAATTAACAAGACATCGCCATCATCCAAAACCTGGTTGTTATTTGTATCCACGAATAATTCCAGATAAGCGCTTCCACCTATTACGGAAACATCATATTCCCATGCGTACAAGTCACCCTGTGTCATGGTTGAACTAACTTGGTCATTTACATGGGATTTAAAATAGGTGGTTGCTTGTGAGATTTGAAATCCCATAAACATGAATACTAAAATAAACGATACCCGCTTCATAAAAAGACCTCCTGATAAATTAAGGTTAAAAACAAGCATCCATGCTTTAACCTAATTCCCTTTAATTGAGTCCCGTTAATATGTTTCAAATTTTTTTTATAATAAAAATGTTTGAACTCCCTTTTCACTGCTTATTTGATTTATTAGTCGGAAGAAATGAATGAAAAATTAAATTATTCTACGAAAAAGAAAAAAATGGTCAAAAAAATTTCATTTCTTACTAAAATCTTCAAGTAACCTGCCGATATAAAGGATTACGGGTAGTTGACCGGGTTTTTAACTAATATGAAAGTTCCTATAACATACTGATGATAAAGACCTTATTCATATCGGATAGATTTGCGGAATACCAGCGATTTATCCGCAACAGCAATCCAACCCAGTTGGGCATCGATCTTTTAACCCACAGCGAAGCTCATCAGCGCTATTTTTTTACTACCTTTTATGATCTGTTTATCGTAGACTTAAACGAGCCCTGGATGGCCTTTCCCCCATGGATCAGAGAGCAGGCCAGGCAGCACTATTTTCATCAGTATATTTTTATCAGTGATGCTCCTTTAAGTCATCACCTTAAAAACTTATTAGGCAAACACATTTACAAAGTTCTGAAGACAACGGAAGCGCAAGCTCAACTGGAAGAGATTGTTCGGCAGATTCGTCTGGATATGGGGCAGCATAAATACCAAAGTTATACGGACCCGTTAACGGATGGTGTGATTCCCTACGGATTATTGGGAAATGATCCGGCAATCGTTAAAATTAACCGCTTCATTAAATTGGTCAGCAGGGCCCGTTACACTCCCTGCCTGATCCGTGGAGAAAACGGCACCGGTAAGCGTTTATGTGCCTACCTGATTCATCGCCAGAACAATCTCCGCGATGATTTGCTCCATGTGAAGAATTGTGAAAATACGACGACGAATGAATTACTGGCCGATCTGTTCGGAGTCGAACAGGATAGTAAAATATACGGCCCGCAACGCAGGGGATTGCTGGAGCTGTTTAACGGCGGGACATTAATTTTAAAAAATATTGAAAAGTTACCGCCCCTGGTACAAGACAAACTGCTTTTTTATCTTGAAGAACGGCTTGTAAAACCGGTTGATGGCAAAATTCCGGTTGAAGCCAATACAAGGATTATAGGGATTACCCGCCACAACCTGGAATGGTTTGTAAAGCATCAGAACTTTAGTCCGGACCTGTTTTATCATCTTAACGCTTTTGAAATTGAACTACCCCCACTCAGAGACCGGGCGGATGATATCCCGTTGATTGCCAATTACTATCGTCAATTTTATAATTATCCTTTTGGGAAGAATGTCCACGAATTTTCTGCACGGGCCGAACGTGTTTTAAAAGAATTCAAATGGCCGGGAAATATTACCGAATTAAAAGATGTGGTTGAAAAAGCGGTCTATCTCTGCACTTCGGATCATATCGGTTTGCAGGAACTGCCGGAATTCCTTAAAGGCAACGGTTCCGCTGAAATTATCGAAGAAAATGAACTGTTGGGATCCTGTAGTATGCGCGAGATTGAAAAAGTCCATATCGAACGGGTGTTGCAGAATACCAACGGAAATAAATCCAGAGCAGCTTCCATTTTAGATATTTCCCGTACGACTCTCCGCGAAAAAATCCGCATTTACGGTATAAATGCCTGATTCTTTGTTTTATTTTTATTAAATTAGGTTTATTCGCAAACAAAACTAACTCCGGACTTAAATAAGGATTCTCCCATGACCCCTGCTTTCCATTATAAAAACGGGCGCCTCTACTGTGAAGCACTTGACCTGCATGCTTTTTCCCGGGAGGTTGAAACGCCTTTTTATATATTTTCAAAGAGCGAATTGGAAAATAATTGCCGGCAGATAAACGAGATGGGCAAGGGCCTTTCCTTTTTACCCTGTTATGCGATGAAGGCCAATTATAATCCCACTCTGCTGACCATCATCCGGGATATGGGCCTGGGGGCCGATGTGGTCTCAGGAGGAGAATTACAGTTTGCCCTGAAGGTCGGCTTTGATCCCCAAAAGATTGTCTTTGCCGGCGTCGGAAAGACCAAAGAAGAAATTGAACTGGCCATGAAGACCGGAATCCATTCTTTAAATATAGAATCGGCCCAGGAATTTGAATTGGTTGCTGATTTAGCCGGAACACATCGTCAAAAAGTACGTATCGCTCTGCGGGTAAATCCGGATATCGAAGCGCATACTCATGCCTATATATCTACCGGGAAGCATATCAATAAATTCGGGATTCCGGAAAGAGAGGCAGAGAAGCTCTATCTAAAGGCGGCAGAAAATCCATGGCTGGAGGTTGCCGGAATTCACATTCATATCGGATCACAGATTACAACCTCCGGGCCCTTTGAAGATGCTTCGAAATTTATGCGTGAATTTGCAGAGCGATTAAAAAAACAGGGGGTACCGATTACATTTTTAGACCTGGGAGGCGGAATCGGTATTAATTATCATAATAATTTTAAAAAGGATGAACCCACCACCTATATAAAAGATATTTTACCTGTGTATTTGGAAGGACTCAAAAGTCCGGGCATGGAATTGGTTCTGGAATTGGGAAGAGCCGTTGTGGGTTCGGCAGGAATTTTAGTCAGCAAGGTCTTGTATCAAAAGGAGACGCCGCAGAAAAAATTTTTAATAGTAGACGGAGCCATGAATAATCTGATTCGTCCCAGTCTGTACCAGGCGTATCATGAAATCGTTCCTCTGATGGATCGCTATAAATCTTCGCAAGTCTATGATGTGGTAGGACCGGTTTGTGAAACAGGCGATTTTTTAGCTCGTGAACGAAGCCTGCCGCCGATCCCTGCGGGTGAATATCTGGCCGTAGTCGGAGCCGGTGCCTATGGACAGGCTCTGGCTTCCAATTACAATTTGCGGCCCAGGATAGCCGAATACCTGGTCGATGGGGAGGAAGTACGGACTATTTTTAAGCAGGAAACTATCGAAGATATTTTCAACCGATTCGAGAGATAAAATGGGACCGACACGGGCTATTATAAGTCACAAAAACTTGATCCATAATTTGAAACTCATTCAGAAGGCAGTGCGACCGGCCGGGGTGATGGGGGTTGTTAAGGCCGATGGTTATGGACACGGCGCCATAGAAATAGCCCGCACTTTAATCGAAAACGGCGTAACCTATCTCGGAGTGGCCTTTGCCGAAGAAGGAGTGCAATTACGTCGGGCGGGCATTACGGTTCCTATTCTGGTTTTCGGAAGCCAGTTACCCGAATTTTTTGATCTCTATTTTCAATATGATCTGGATTTGACTCTCTCGGCCGAGTGGCAGATTGAACCGCTTCAGCTGTTATGCAAAAAATATAATAAAAAAATCCGTATTCAAATCAAAGTCGATACCGGTATGGGCAGGGTCGGTTTCTTCCACGACCACGATCGGGATAAAATTCTGACTATCCTTAAAAATCCTGTATTTGATGTTAAAGGAATCTATTCCCATCTCTCCAGTGCCGACGAAGAGGATTTAAGCTATACGTATGGTCAGATCGAACGGTTTACCGCTCTGCGCGATTTTCTTACAAAGCATGCGGCTGTACCTTTACTGTTCCATCTGGCCAATTCGGCGGCGATTATGCGCCTTCCGCAAGCCCGATTCGATCTGGTGCGGCCCGGAGTGATGCTTTATGGTAATCCGCCGGGAGCTGATTTTCCTCTGACCTGGGATTTAAAAGAGGTGATGCGTTTTGTCTCTGCGGTAACCTCGGTAAAACATCTCCCCGCCGGACAGCCGGTCAGCTACAACCGCCGCTATTATACGGATCAACCGACTTATATCGGGATTATTCCGGCCGGTTATGCCGACGGCTATAATCGTCGATTAACCAACAAAGGGCACGTATTAATCCGCGGTCGACGCTATCCCGTTGTGGGTACGGTATGCATGGATCAGTTTATGGTTGATCTCGGCCCGCAAACCGATGTACAGGCGGGAGATGAGGTGGTCCTTTTTGGAGCGCAGGATAAGGAGCATATTACCATTATCGAAATATCCCGCATGTTAGAAACCATTCCTTACGAAGTTACCTGCTGGGTTTCCCGGCGTGTACCAAGGGTGCATATAAAGTAATAGACTTTTAGCAATTCCTTTCTTATATTCTTAACGATAATTGGGTAAAATGAGAGGTTCATATGAAATATGTTATGCTTTTGATATTTGTTTTGGCTATGGTCGGTTTTAAAACCGGCTCGGCCCAGGTATTGAATGTAACCGTAACCGTTCAATATGATCATTTACCGACCGATCAGCAGGGTGATCTGGTTGATTTCGGAGATAAGGTGGAACAGTACTTTAACGGTTATACCTGGGTTGACGATGATTATGAGTATGACGTGAACTGCAGCGTACGGATCATTATCGAGACAGTCCAGAAAAAAACCTTTGAAAAAAAGTACAAGGCACAGTTTCTGATTTCAAGCGCTTCCGGAGAGGTTTTTTACGACAAGACCTGGGAATTTCCTTATGAAAGGAGTTATCCATTAAGCCATGTTAAAGCCCAGTTCGACCCGGTCACTCATTTTCTGGATTTTTACGCCTATCTGATTTTGGCAGGAGAGTTAGATACAAACGGACTCTTTTTAGGGACTCCTCTCTATAGTAAGGCCATTGAAATCGCTAATCAGGCTCTGCTTAGCCGCTATCCGCAGGGCTGGAATCAGCGCCTGCAAGTGGTTCAGATGATTACCAATGTGCGTACCCGTCCTTTACGCCAGATTAAACCTGATTTTTTCGAGGCCCTTTATCAACTCGATCAGGAGAATTACAAGAAAGCCTACCAGTTGGGTATGAAGGTAATGGAAGGTTTGGGAAAAGTACAGAACGCAGAGCCCAATAACCGCTATTTGCAGATGTTTTTTAACTCTCATTACCGTGATCTGGGAAAACTGTTTCGCGGTCATAATACGCAATTGGAAAAGCTGGCGGAATGGGACAGTAAGCATCGTACTACCTATCGGGATATGATGGATACGGAATAAATAATTTACAGGGTACTATGGAAAAAGGAGGCCGAGGCCTCCTTTTTTTTTAAAACCGGATTAATATAACTTTAAAAAGATTCTTAACCATTTTATGCACTGGCAGGATAAGCAGAACTGAGAACGCCGTGGTTGTAGAAATGGGAGGTCGCTGCAATGAATAAAAAGGAAAAGATGATACCGGGGTTTGGACTTATCATTTTAATATTCCTCACAGGTTGCTATAAACCGGTTGATACATCCAACCGAAACGAAGAATCCGGGCTGTTTACAAAAACGATTGTTGTGGAAGGAACCGTCAGAAGGTATGCGGTTTATATACCGAAAGGCCTAAGTGATTCTCCCCATCCTTTGGTATTCGAATTACACGGCGGCGGGATCCGTATTGAAGATATGACCGGAGAAAGCGGATATAAAACACCCTATAAGCTATGGATGGGACTCGCCGACCAAAATAAATTTATAGTTGTCTATCCGGAAGGACTAAACGGCTCTTATGGAAAACCTACCTGGAACGATTGCAGAGCGAATGCAACCGTAAGTTCCGAAGCCGACGATATGGGATTTATACGAGCCCTGATGAATGAAATTTCATCGAATTATAATATCAACAAAGCTCATATATATGTATCGGGAACATCAAATGGCGGATTAATGGCTTTGCGCCTGGCTGTTGAACTATCCGATAAAATAGCCGCAGTGGCTGCAGTTGCCGCCGCAATGCCTGATAGCTCCGAATGTGGACAGCCCCAAAATCCCCTTTCCGTCTTATTTATGAACGGAACCAATGATAATCACCTGCCCTATAGCGGGGGAGTCATCGGAAACCCACCGGATCCGACTCACGGAACCGTATATTCGACCGGGACTTCCGTTTCTATCTGGGTTAACTTTGACGGAACGGATACCATTCCTGCTGTATACACCTATCCCGATTTGGATACGGACGACGGCGGAAATGTAATTCGATACACCTATGCGAACGGTAAGAAAGGGACGGAGGTTGTACTATATAAAGTTAATGGAGGCGGGCATTCTGCGCCAAGTATCAAGGAACGGTATTCCGCTTTATTCGAGCGGAGTTTCAATAAACAGAATCATGATATAGAAATGACCACAGAGGTCTGGAATTTTTTTAAGGATAAATCGTTAAAATGATAATAGCAATAACTATCCAGAAAAATATAGTAGCATATGATGAGTCAAATACTGTAGGAAGGCAGGTTGATTGGATGATATGGCAGCATACGGATAGAAGAAACCGTACTGTAGTTAGCAAAACGGAAAATGGTCCCTGTTTAATAAAGAGCAATTAAATATGAAACAAAACAAAAAACTTAGTCTTGTAGAAGTTGTTTCGATGGCTGTGGGCACAATGATCGGTGCCAGTATTTTTTCAATTTTCGGCCTGGGTGCAAAAATCGCCGGACCCGATCTTCCCGAAGCATTCATTCTTTCCGGTATTTATGCCCTGGTTGTGGCTTATTCCTATGCCATACTCGGATCGAAAATAATCTCCAATGCCGGTCCGATCGCTTTTATATTAAAAGGCATCGGGGACAATATTGTTACGGGGGCGTTAAGCATATTAATGTGGCTGACCTATGTTGTTTCCATTTCTCTTTTCGTTAAAGGATTCGCCGGTTACTTTCTGCCGCTCATTCATGTTGGATCCACCTATCTTACATTGGGCATTGTAGAAGTAGTTGTCATATCATTTTTTACCGTATTGAATTTTTTTGGCAGCAAAGTGGTTGGCAAAGCCGAATTTTATATTGTTCTCATTAAAATAACGATCTTACTGGTTTTTATTTTCGGTGGATTCTTAACAATTAATTGGGGAATGACTCAACCAAACTTCGATACGGTTCATGCGACAGGCCTGCTTAATGCCTCAATCATTTTTTTCTTGTCCTATATGGGATTCGGTTTGATTACCAATGCATCGGAAAATATAAAAAACCCGAAAAAAAATATCCCTCTGGCCATATTTATCAGTATTTTCTTTGTGATGATTATTTATATTTTTATTTCACTGGTTACAATAGGTAATTTATCCCTTCCGGATATAATTAAAGCCCAGGAAAATGCCCTGGCTGTGGCGGCCAAACCGTTTTTAGGTAATTGGGGTTTTATCCTCATTTCAATCGGGGCCCTATTTTCTATTTCATCGGCTTTAAATGCCACCATCTATGGCGGGGCAAATATTGCTTACTCGCTGGCCAAAGACGGCGAGTTACCCGAAAACTTTGAAAGAAAGATTTGGTTTCATTCCATGGAAGGTTTATATATTACGGCCGGCTTGGCTCTTTTGTTCGCACTATTTTTCGATTTAAGTGAAATTGCCTCCCTAACAAGTACGGTTTTTACCGTCATTTACATCTTCGTTTTAATTTCCCATTTTAAATTAAGCAGGCAGATGGGAGGGAATAAGGTCCTCATTGTTACGAATCTTCTCATTCTCCTGGTTATTTTTGTTGCTCTGATGAGATATCAGTTAGAAACCCAGACGAATGCATTTTATGCCAGTATTTTTACATTTTTAGGTTCTATAGCCGTTGAATATTTGTTCAGAAAATTTAAAAAACGGAAGATTTTGCAGAATGGATGAAGCACACAGCCCGGGTCTTTTGTCGGGGCTCTTAAATTTATTTGACAGCTCGTTTGCCCCGGAGTAAATTATTGACAAATGAGTGAGGTGGGGTTTGGCCGAACAATCAAGAAAAATATATATATCCGCCCGGGAGTTTATCGATTCCTGGGAAAAAGAAATTTATGAATTAACCAATCTGGATTATTTCATCTTTTCCCTGATAAATGAACTGGCCTTGGAACTGGAAAAAAATTTCTTCACCCGTTTTTCTTCCACAGACGCCTTATATCTTCATAGCGAGGAAATCGGTATACTCTCTTTTAATATGGGAGACAGCACCCAGTCCTTCCTGGATAAGAATTGCTTTTCTTCCTGCAACATGAATTGTCCCTTACAATTGAATGAAGATGTTTCTTCTACGGAATCAATGCTCCGGCAGGGCATGATCGCTTTAAATTCCCAGGAAGGTTCCCGTTGTCATACCAAAGAAGAGTGTCTTTATGCGGATTTGCTAAATTATGTAGTTTTGGATTCCTTGCTGGATTTCTATAATTATGAGATGGGGCTTGTTATGGAAGACGGCAATATGGTACTGACCCGTATGGCCGAGTTTATTATGGATATCATCATTTCTTTTACAAAAAATAAAGGTCAAAAATGGTTACAAAATCGGGATGAAAATGCTTCGGACCTTTTTGAACGGCATATCCAGAGTGAACAATTGGATTGGCAAAACGATGCCAATCTTTTAGATGATGATCTGGAAGGCGACGAATGGAAACTGGAACAGTCTAAGCCCGTCTATGTCATTGAATCATTTTTATCGAGTCTTTCACATAGGAACGATCTGGGTGAGGCGCCCCGTATCATCGATCGTTTTAATGAGTTTATTACGGATTTTTTGGAATTAGAGCGCATCGAGGAGCTGGCCTACGATGATATCGAAGAATTCCTGACCATTGTTGTCAATCATGAATTCCTGATGGATGAGCAAATCAATCTCGATCTGGTGGCCGATTTATTCGAGTCTTTCATCGACTATCTGGAATACAATTACAATCTGAATTTTAAGGAAGCATTTAAGCGATTCCGCCAAACGGTATTTCCGCATATTTTGCGTACCTTTCGTCTCATTCGGCGCTATAATCAACGGCATCCCTATGTGGACTATCTTCTATCCGCCAGCCATTTGGACGAAGATGAGATTACCGAAGGTTTTTTCAAGGTCCATAGGCAGCAGAAGGCAAAATTCGTTTTGCAGGACATACACCTTAGTACTGAATATGCGGGTGTACATGTGGATGAATCCATTGCTTGGGAGCTGCAAACAGGGGATATTCTGCACGGCCAGCTGAAAAAGCGGAACAAGGGTTGGGAATTTGTCCACCTGGAAATGATCTACCCGGAAAACGCCCGGCCTTACCTGTTTTAATAGACATTTATTCCGAACCATCTATTTTGAAGAAAAATTCGGTTAGGGCATTAATCGCGGACGAACCGGTTTTCTTAATTAAAAAATCTCCCACGATTCTTTACTCTATCCTTTCTTTTTAAATTCCATTTTAAACTTAATATCCGGAGCAGACTTGCCCCGGTGGAAAAATATCGTTAAACTTGAGGCTTTTAAACGATGCGTAGTGGGTAGAGTAGTGGGTAGAAAGGTAAAATTTAATTACTATGGCCGAAGCCGTTAAAATTGTAGCCAAAAATAAAAAGGCCTGGCATGATTACGAAATAGTTCATACCTATGAAGCCGGAATCGCCTTACAGGGTACCGAAGTGAAAGCGGTTCGTGAAGGCAAGGTTAGCCTGGCCGAAGCTTATGCCCGTTTTCGCAAAGGGGAGCTATGGATCATCGGCATGCATATCGCCCCCTATACCAAAGCGGCCATTGAAAATCACGATCCGGTTCGTGATCGAAAATTACTGCTTCATAGACGGGAATTAAAAAAGTTACAACGTCAGACCGCTGACAAGGGGATCACACTTATCCCTTTGAAAGTATATTTTAAGCGTCATCTGGTAAAAATAGAAATCGGTCTGGCCCGGGGGAAGCGGCAATATGATAAACGGGCCGCTATTGCCGAACGTGACCAGAAACGTGAAATGGACAGACAAAAGAAACATCAGTTTAGATAGGAGCTCGTATGTCGTTTCCTTCTGTAAATGAACAAATGGATTTGATCCGTCGGGGAACCGTTGAGATTCTGCCGGAAGAGGAATTGGTTAAAAAGATCGAACGTTCCATTAAAAAAAATATACCCCTGGTGATTAAGCAGGGTTTTGATCCCACAGCCCCGGATATTCATCTCGGTCATACGGTCGGTATCCGTAAATTGCGCCATTTCCAGGAATTAGGACACCGGGTGGTGGTAATCATCGGCGATTATACGGCTATGGTCGGCGATCCCAGTGAAAAGAACAGCACGCGTCCCAAGCTGGCGCACGAAACGGTTATGGAACATGCCCAAACCTATCGCCGTCAGTTCATGAAAATCCTCGATGAAGAGAAAACGGAGGTACGTTATAACGGGGAATGGTTCAGCAAGATGTCTTTTGCCGAAATCATGAATCTCGCTTCGAAGTTTACCGTAGCCCGTATGCTGGAAAGAGATGATTTTTCCAAACGCTATGCCGGTCGGCAACCCATTAGCATCCATGAATTTTTCTATCCCCTTATGCAAGCTTACGATTCTGTAGTAATCAGGGCTGATGTGGAGCTGGGCGCCACCGAACAGAAATTCAATCTCGTAATCGGTCGAAACATTCAGAAAGAATTCGGGCAGGAACCCCAGATTGTTCTAACCCTGCCGGTGCTGGAAGGACTGGACGGAAAACAAAGGATGAGTAAATCCCTCGGCAATTATATCGGCATTGATGAAGCTCCGGCGGATATGTACGGCAAGACGCTTTCCATCCCGGATGAACTGATTTTGCGCTATTTCGAACTGGTTACCGATGTGAGCGGGAAAGAACTTGCTCAAATTGCCCGACAACTTCAGCATCCTGAAACCAATCCCCGCGATTTGAAACGCTATCTGGCACGTACCATCGTGCGTATGTACCACGGAGAACAAGAATCGATTCGGGCCGAGGAAGCCTTTGACCGGATTTTCATCAAAAAAGATATACCCGATGAAATGCCGGAAGTACATATTTCCTCGGATGAAGTGCGTATTGACGATCTGATTCTGTTAACCAAAACAGCCGATTCGAAAGGGCAGGCCCGGCGTCTGGTAAAGGGTGGAGGCGTATCCATTGACGGCCGAAAGATCAGCGATCCTTTTTACATGGTACGGATTAAGGACGGTCGGGTGCTGAAGGTGGGGAAACGTCGTTTTGTGAAATTAAAACGTTGAGTTTTTTATCGTATCAGAACCACGCGGGCCGATTTATGGGGAACGATTCCGCCCGATGCATCGGGATGAGGACGTAATAGATATATCCCCGAAGCGACTTTCTGCCCACTATGATTCTTGCCGTCCCAATTATAAAAGTAATTGTGTTTTACCTGCTCGATAGGATGCAAGGTAATGATATACTGGCCCCGTATATCAAAAACATCCACATCACTATGGTTCTTAAACCAGTTTTTTGTTTGAAACCGGAGTTGTTGGTGAAACGGGTTCGGATAAATCGTGCTGAATTCAATCCTGTTTGAATATGTTTCTCCAGGCCCTTCCTTTTCGGTAGCATCTTTTAAAATCCAATTATCCTTATCTAAGAGTACCCGGGTCGGCAACAGCGGAAGATGGAAGCGGTAAGTCTGTTCCGCCCGGTCGTTTTTCACTGTAATCAGCGTATCCTGTTGACGGGTCATTGCGATATAAACGTCGATCGGCATTTCATAAATAGGGATAGTTTGAGTCTGATTAATTTTGAGGCTCAGTTCATAATCTGAAGGCCCGGATCGAGTATAGCTCCATTGGTATTCATATTTAGGATAGAAAGGGAAATGAAGCCATTGGTTGAAAAACGTATCTAACATTTTACCGGATTTTTCTTCGCACACCGTTTTGAAATTTTCGGTATGAACCGAACCGTAGGCCCAGCGCGGATCCCGAACATAACTTTTCAAAACATCAAAAAATACCGAGTCACCTAAAACATGACGCAACATATGCAGCACCCAGGCTCCCTTCTGATAGACAATACGGTCAAAGATATTACTGACCTCGGTGGTATCACTTACAAAGATTGTTCCGTCGTCCGTATACCGATAATGGTTGATATAGGCATGATAGGCATCAGCACCGGGTGGTAACCCGTTATACCCGCTCCATTCGGCATAGAGTGCTTCCGCGTAGGAAGCGAAACCTTCATTCAACCAGATATCCTGCCAGGTAGCACAAGTGACGGCATCTCCGAACCATTGATGTGCTAATTCATGAACGTAGAGGAATCTCCAGAAAGGGGTTACCAGTCCGATACTGGTCAGAGTCTGGTGTTCCATACCGCCTCCCCAACCGAAATGGGCCATCCCGTATTTCTCTTTCAAAAAAGGGTAGGGACCGAAATAGTGAGTCAGCGCATCCAGATAATCATCCATTTCAGAAAAGATAGTATCGGCTGCAGTCAGTTCCGATGGAAATACATAATAGTCCAACAACATAGAATCCGTTAGCGAATAGTGATAATAATTCTGAAAATGCGCATAGGAGCCGGCGACTAAAGACACCAAATAGGTGGTGATGGGATAGCGTTCCTGCCAGTGATAGGTTCTTGTACTATCGCTCTCTGTCGTAACCGAACGTAATGTTCCGTTGGAACCCACGATCTGATCTTCGGGTACGGTGACGATGATGTCTACCGAATCCGCTTTATCTGCAGGAGTGTCTTTACAGGGCCACCAGTAATGGGCTCCATAAGGTTCGCTGAGAGTCCAGACATAGGAGGAACCGTTGGGCATGGTGCTGGTTCGAAAGGCCAGATACTCGCTGGCCGAGGGATTTCCGTGGTATTTGATAAAAACCGTCAAGTCTTCGTTTAAACGATAAACATGCTCAAGCTGCAAATGTAAAAGAGCGCCATCATGGCTGTAACCGACTGCGGCTCCGCCGATCGAATCCACTTGCAATAGATTGTCCATATCGAAGGTAATCCGGGTAAGAGAGTCCGAACGACTGGTTAAGCGGGCTGTCACTATACCATAGAGCATCTGTGGCTGGTAACTGATTCGAAGCTTAAGTTTGTAATAACGGGCATCATACGATTCATAGACGGTTGCAGGGGTCTGGTTAGCCAATGCCTTTTGAAGTATCAACTGTTTTATGCGCTGTTTGTGTGAAGAAAGAAAATCGTTCGCTTGTTGTTGAGGTTTCAACAAGCCGTTCTGGCCGTAGCTAAAGGAAGCAATGAAAAAAAACAGTAAAACAAACAAGCCCAATGAAATTACCTGAACGGGATTTTTCACCTATCTAACCAATCCTTTCCATTCTTTACTACAATTCACTATCCAAAAATACCAAAGAGATTAAGCAGAATAATGAAAATGACGGCCGGGATAAAAAAACGGATCATAAAAATCCATACTTTCCTAAAGCGGTTGAAGTTCGCAGAACCCAGGGCCAACTCATCCGCGGCTTTTTCGGCACCCCAGACCCAGCCTACAAAAATAGAAAGCAGAAAGGCACCGACGACGAGAGAAAAGTCACCAAAGAGGAAACTCATCTCGCTCAGGAAGTCGGCGGAGGCCAGACGTGAAGGCAGCCAGCCGAAGTCGGTAAAAAAATGATTTGCTCCCTGGGACAAAGCCGAGGGGATGCCGATAATATAAGTGACCAGGGCTACCACCCAGACGATTTTCTTGCGCGGCTGTTTTTTTTCGTCAACCATATATGCTACAGGAACTTCCAATAAGGAAATGGTCGAAGTCAGAGCGGCTACAGAAAGTAAGAGAAAGAAGACGGAACCGACAAGGGCTCCTCCGGGCATTTTGGCAAACAGATCGGGCAAAACCACAAAGACCAGTTTTGCACCGGCAGAGGGGTTCAGACCGTTGGCAAAGAGAGCGGGAAAAATAATCAATCCGGCGATGAAGGCAATCAACGTATCGAAAAGGGATATATAAAAGGCGGAAGTCATTATATTTTCCTGTTTCGAAACATAACTGCCATAGGTAATCATCAGACCCATTCCTAAACTGAGGGAGAAGAAAGCCTGACCCAGGGCCGCAAGAATGGTTTTACCGGTTATTTTGCTCAGATCGGGGTTCAGGTAAAAAATTAATCCCTTACCCGATCCTTTTAATGTGTTGGCATAAATGATGAGTCCCAGCATAAGGATAAAAAGCAGGGGAATGAGAATTTTGGACCAGCGTTCGATTCCCCCGGAAATGCCCCCGTTAACGATTAATGCCGTGAGAAAAATAAAAAAAGCAAACAAAATTAGCACCGGAATCGGATCGGCAATAAATCCGGCGAATCCCCCCGGCCGACCGGCCAGCATCTTGTAAATATACCCCACGGTCCATCCGGCGATCACACCGTAAAAAGACAGAATGCCTACACCGGTCAGAACACCCAGATATCCGACTCCTTTCCAGGCCGATTTCGGTTTGATGGCTTCGATAGAGCCGACGGGATTGCGTTGTACGGAACGCCCCAGGGCCAGTTCGGCTAACATGTAAGGCAGACCGATGAAGACGACCATGATAATATAAATCAGAACAAAGGCACCGCCCCCGTTCTCGCCAACGATATAGGGGAAACGCCAGATATTGCCTAAGCCGATAGCCGAACCGGCAGCAGCTAGAATAAAACCGACTTTCGAACTCCATTGACCTCTGTTAGAATCCATTGATGCAGGCTCCTTAAAAATAAATTAAGTCATCATTCTGTATAAAAATGCTTAATTCGCAAATTTAAATAAAATCCTTTTCCGGCCAAAATTAAATCTTTCCGGGTCTGACTACTCAATCTGTATTTGAAAGGTCATTTCAAAACCCCGATGGATGCCGTCCGGCTGCTTTGCGGCATCAGAAGGGAATCCGAAACAGCAAGATTTCTTTCGAAGCATTCCTTAGGTGCTTTTGTTTTTCGAAAGGCTGAGTTATCGGTATCCGCCATGTCCCCAATGATCTGACATCAGCCTAAAATCGTGTCAATTTTTTGCAGCTCTTCTTTTGAAAAATGGACATTCTTAAGAGCTTTTACGGCCTCTTCGATTTGTTGCACCTTGCTGGCCCCGATCAGAGAGGAGGTAATTTCCGGTAAACGCAGTGTCCAGGCAACAGCCATTTGGGCTAAGCTTTGTCCCCGCTGAGCAGACAGATCGTTTAGTTGGATAATTTTGTTCAAAATTTGTGTAGTGAGCTGATCCTCACTTAAGAAACCATGGGGTTTGGCCATGCGCGAATCCGGCGGTATACCCTGCAGATAGCGATCGGTTAGCAGACCCTGAGCCAGGGGAGAAAAAACGATCGCTCCCATTCCTTCCCGGGTCAGTGTTTCTGTAAGACCGTCTTCAATCCAACGGGTAAACATATTGTACTTGGGCTGATGAATCAACAGCGGGGTACCCAGCTTATTCATAATGTGTGCCGCTTCTTTGGTGCGCCGGGCATCATAGGAAGAAATGCCGGCATACAGGGCGCGTCCGCTACGAACGATATAGTCCAGGGCAGCCATGGTTTCTTCCAAAGGCGTCTCCGGATCGGGACGGTGATGGTAAAAGATGTCCACGTATTCCAGGCCCATTCGTTTCAAACTTTGATCGAGGCTGGCCACCAAATATTTTCTGGATCCATAATCCCCATAAGGTCCGGGCCACATTTCCCAGCCGGCTTTGGTAGAAATGATCAATTCGTCCCGGTAAGCGGCTAAATGGTATTTTAAAATGTGACCGAAATTACGCTCGGCCGATCCGGGCGGAGGTCCGTAGTTGTTGGCCAGATCGAAATGAGTAATGCCCAGATCAAAGGCCCGAAAGATCATTTTTTTACTATTTTCAAGCGTATCCACGTCTCCGAAATTGTGCCAAAGTCCCAGAGAAACAGGCGGTAATTTCAGTCCGCTTCGTCCGCAACGAATATATTGCATCGTATCATACCGTTTGTTATCCGGAAGATAGGTCATCATTGTGTCCCTTTCAGTTCGGTGTTCTGCCAAATTTAATATAGAGCTGAAGCGTTATGGCGATAACCGTGATAAAATAGACAGCGAATAGCAACCAAAAACTATTCCCAAGTTTTGGTACAGGTAAAAGATTAGCCTTATAGGCATAGTGTATCAATGCCGCTAAAAACAAAATGGTCAGCACTAATATCCCTTCGATATAGGTGCTTAATGTTTTAATGGTAGAAGCTCTCCGTTCCTTGGATAGCCAGTATTCCTTCCTGGGTAAATTGATCATGCTATCCGGTGATTTTTTAAGAAGAATTAAGAGGCCCCGGAATACCAATAGGATTAAAATCACCGATCCGAACCCGAAATACAAAAAAGCGGACTTCCCGGCCCAGCCGTTGGCCGTACCGCCGGTGTTGAAATGAACGGCCACTCTATCCGGCAGAAGAGGATAAAAATGTATCGTATCTCCTATCATAAAAGCGATAACCAGAAAGAGGGCAATTTTAAAAGCAGAGTTTTTCAAGTTATCTTCCCCGCTATTAGCGAAATACTTAATATAACCGTCCCAAACTCACCGCAACGATCAGACCTGATGAATCGAAAATAACAAAGAACAAGACCCAGGGCAATTTCCTATACAATGACGAAACTAATTATTCTACTTCGTTAAGTCTTGCATAGACATTTTTTATCATCAACTCTTTAACCCAATTACCAAAATCCTTGTTTTCCAGAATCGTTTCAAAGATGTCTCGGTCAATCACAAAATCTAAAGTAAACGTGTCTTCCTTGCCGGGCGCGGTGCGGTTGAATCTGGATAAAGTTTGCACGGCTTTTACGCCGATCGGTTTTTTATCCACATACATGGTGTGCAACATGGGCTGATCAAAACCGGTTTGATATTTATCGGCCAAGATGGCGGTTTCTTCTTCTTTAGGCGGTAATGGTAAATCAAGATAGGCATATTTATCTGCACCATATTTCAGCCTATCTTTTACTACATACTTCAACTTTTTTCTTCCCAATGAGCGGGAATGTCTGCCTCGAGCCCGGCCGAAGGGTGATCCAGCCACTCGACGCCGCTGTTTTTACATCCCCCTTAGTCCCCCTTCGAAGGGGGACTAAGGGGGATGTCCCAAATTAAACCTGTTTATTCTCTAACTCTTTAATCTTCGCTTCCAGCGTCGTTAATACGCCGGCCATGTTCCGCTTAACATCCGAATCGTTAAAGCGGATAAACTTTACGCCCAAACCCTCAAGTTTTGACTGCCTGCTCATATCATACTCGTGTTTATCGTTATGGCTGCTTCCGTCTATTTCTATGGCCAGCATTAATTCATGGCAGTAAAAATCCACAATAAATTTATCAATGGGAACCTGTCGGTGAAATTCATATCCCAGAGTTTTTCCCTTGATTTGTTTCCAAAGTAAAACTTCCGAAAGCGTGCTGTTTTTACGAAGTTCCCGAGCCAGTTGTTTTAACTTTGGATCGTAAGGTATTATTCTATTTCGGGACATAATAACATCCCCCTTAATCCCCCTTCAAAGGGGGAATTTTTTGTATCAGCACATCCTCATCTCCCTTCAGAAAGGGAATTTTTTGTATCAGCACATCCTCATCTCCCTTCAGAGAGGGAATTTTTTGTGTCAGCACATCCTCATCTCCCTTCAGAGAGGGAATTTTTTGTATCAGTGCATCCTCATCTTCCTTCAGAGGGGGAATTTTTTGTGTCAGCACATTATCATAGCCCCTCAAAAGGAAAATTTTTTTGTGGCCATGTATTTTCATATCACTTCGAAAGGGAATTTTTTTGTACGCATACTTTCGTATCCCGTCAACAAGAAACTTTATTCCAACACCTTCTTTTCCAGTTCCGGCGTCTCTTTTTCCAGCGCCAGAATATCCGCCCGGATTTCTTCTAAGGAACGTAGCGGTTTAAACTCATAGAAATATTTGGTGAAATTGATTTCGTAACCGGTTTTGGTTTTGCTGTGGTCAATCCAGGCGTCGGGTGGGTGCGGCTTTCCTTCCCGTTCGAAATATTCTTCAATGGTTTGCTCAACTAATTGTGGAGACGCATGACCATGCGTCTTTACTACTTTTAAAAGGGGAATGTTCTCATAATCAGGCAGGGCCGAATCCGCTTTAAGTTTTTTCACCTTGCCGTTATCCATTATCAATTGTCCATTCTTCATTTTTGGAAAGATAATCCAGTACCTTCTGCTTTCTCGGGGCAAGCACGCAATCCAAACGGTGCAAAACCGTCATCGGTAAAATCACTTTACCATAATCTGACCGCTTGAAATTGCCGCGCAGCAGGTCGGCTATAGCCCAGATGAGATTGGCTTTTTCTTTGAAGTTAAAATCGGTCATTTAGCATCTCTTTTATCCGGTTAATAATCCGTTGCGGAAATACGAATGAATATACAAAAATCAAGAATAGGACAGAACAATTTTACGAATCTGAGAATGAGTATAAAATTGTTGTGTAAATACAAAAAACCTATAATCGTTGTTTAATAGGTTCTCTCGTTATTTGCATTGAACCCGGATAAAAACAAGCGTACCGTTTGTTTAATGATTTGCAAATTTGGCTTTCAAGCCGGGAATATCCCAGGGCTTAATGATTCTGCCGGGCGTATTCAGTTCATCCCGAACGCGCATCACGGCCAGGCCAAGGTAACGATCGGACTTGTGGGCCTGCTTATCCTTTACCCATTTTACGAAGGGGGTGTCGAAGGTGGACATCCCTGAAGTGGTGGATTCGCGGATGACCCTGCTGCCATTTACTATCATGATCATGATCATATGCGCCGAAAAGATATTATCATGCTGAGCATCGATCAGGCAGGCAATATCTCCGTTGTGAAAATTGTCGGCGACCTTTAAAAGATCATTAAGGGGGATATAATCAATGGTAATGGTACGATCCGGTTTTACATCCCGCATATCGGTAATGCCCTTTGCGGCAAAGAATTTTCTGTGGGAAATGGTTCGGGTCAGCATTTTTGTCAGGGAGCCTCCGATTGTGCGGGAAACATCTTTCAGCAGCCAGCTGTTTTGTGGCAACCAGTCGGCCATGGTGTAGTGGTTGCGTGTTTTCATACCGATCAGGCCGTCGCGATACCGGATTTGCTGGAGATTATCGAAGAAGTTATCCCAGGAATCGGAAATAGATAAAGCCAGTACATGTTCACAATAGGACATGCAGTTGGTCTCTTTGAAATTTACCAGAGGCCATGGTTCCATTAAAGCGTAGGGGCCGTCCCCCACGCATTTGAAATTATAGGGAGTCCCCAAAAAACGGGCCGAAAGTATATTCATTTTTCGGGTAACGGTTATCGGCAAAGCGCTGGTGGAACGAATTATTTTAGCGATTTCCGGATTGGACATCTTGTAAAACGGTTTTATTGCAGGCTGTTGGGCGGAAAGCCGGCCTGAGAACAGAACGATTAAAACGATCAGTACATTGCGCATCAGATTAAACCCCTTACCTAATAAGAATCGGTTGTAGTGATTTCCCGGTTAAGATAAGTAATATGAGAAATAAATGAAATAGAAGGCAGTTAAAAAAAAGCCCCTTGCGGGGCTTTGGTTTATTTTATCCGGATCATTTTGCGTATTTGCCGGAAGGAACCGGCCTGTAATTCATAAAAATACATACCACTGGCTAAGTCTCGGGCGTTAAATGAAATGTTATAAGTACCCCTTCTCTGTTCCCGGTCCACAAGGCGGCTTATGACCTGACCCCGCGTATTGTAGACGGTCAACCGGACATGAACGGCGCGGGGTAAATGATAGCGAATCACGGTGCCGTAAGCTCTTCCGGAAGAAAATTTTGTTCCCGAAATACTCCGACCAAAGGGATTGGGATAGTTCGGATAGAGTGCGAATCCGGAGGGAAGCGCATTTTCCTCAGGAATAACAACGTTTACATATTGACTGTTTTTACCTCCCGGAGTTCCTTCTCCCGAACTGGCTGCCCAGTTTTCGGCAAGACTGTTATCGTAAGAGGGATTGACCAATTCCAGAGAGGGACCATCTCCGTCGGCAGCCGTCGGCCAGGGAGCGGCATCATCATATTGGACACTGTCCATCAGAACACCATTATTATCAAAGAGACGGGTTTGATCACCGGAGTTATTCAGAGCGAAAGAAAAATTTCCAAGCACATTGCTAATCGCGTATTTTTCTTTAACTTCGGTCGTATCATGGCATAGTACCAGATATTCTTGTGAGGCAAGAACAGTTCCTTCCGGAAAAACAAAGGAATGATTATCATCATTATCTTTAAAGGTCCAGTTGCTCATGTCTACGGTATGATCCGTTGTATTGAATAGTTCCACATATTCGGTGTCGGTTCCGATGCTGTTGTACATAATCTCGTTGATGACAATATCCCCGGGGACAGAAGGGTTGTCATTGACCGTATAAGAGTAAGTTGAAGAGGGTGCATCATCCGGATTGGTTGTGGTCTGGGAGGCATCGTCCGTTGCGGAAATATAGTAATTCACCTGTGTTTGATCGCTTTGGGGTGGAATGGAACCGCCAAAAACACTATCACCGGCGGCACCGTCGCCATGCGCCCCGTCATCATACATAGTTACATCGGTATATCCGCTGCCGGCATCATATTTTAGTAAAACGGAAGTCAAACCATGATCGTCCGTAACCGTAGCTGTAACCGTAACGGCATCGGACGAAGTGGGGCTGACCGGATCCTGGTTAACATTGCTGATGGAAGGGGGTGTGTCTACCCCGCCGCCGGTTACGGTATAGGGCCCGCTGGGCATGGTCTGTCGGTTAGAATTATCTCCGTTCCAGTTATCTTTGTTACTGATAGCGGTAAGTAGTTCGGTTTGTGTCCCGCTGGTTAGAGTATCATTGTAAACTGCGTTGTCCACTTCCTCCAGGGCCACCGCTGTCAGACCGTCACTCAATCCCGGAGGCAGAGCCGAAGAATTGGAAGTGGTGGCATCGTCCTGCCATCCGCTTTTTTCATCATTCAGGGCGTAGATAAAAGTAGGATTCGATTCCGAACCGGTATAGGCGATGATCTGGTCGCCGCCGGAAGAAAGAGCAAAGGAACCGGAGGCGGCAACGCTGCCTCCGGAGGCGGTCCAGCTCCCGTCATTTTCGATATCGATAATCGTTCCGGCTGCAGTGGCTGAAGACGAGGTCCAGGTGACCGTGCCTTCGCCGCCGCGAAACGTGCCGTCGCTTTTTACCCCGTTGTCGGTGAAATTGATCTCCGTTCCGGTGCTGATATCGACCAGCAAAACAAAGGCGAATTCATCCGGATTGTCACAGTTTAGACCGACGATAGCCACATCGCCGGCGCTTAAAGCGGTTTGAGCATTCCCCATTCCCAAAAGGAATAAGAAGAAGCCCAAAATAAATAGGGTAGTTATTTGTTTCATGGTTTGTCCTCCTGTTTTAGATGGATATTTATAAAAATTCTTTGAAATAATTATAACTACAATTTCACTCTATGTAAAGTTAAATTTTTATTAGTTATTAAATTTAGGTTTGGATTGGGGATTTTTTTAATTGCCTGAGTTTAAATATAATCAGCCTGTCAAACGGAGGGTCAGTTAACGATATAAAAGATAGCGGGACCGTTTGTGTAAAAATTTCTGCAACGGTTTCTGCCAGGCCGAAAAAAATTCATCCGGATTATCGCCACGGATAATCGCCTGGCGCAGGTTATCCGTTCCGGCCAGGCGATCAAAATGTTTGGGTCGCCATCGGAAACTATCCGCATAAAGATGATAAATTGTATTTATGATTTCTATCCCACTGCGATAGGGTTGGAAGATATTACGGTCGGTTACGGTGATCCGGCAACCATTACAGGATCGGTTTAAAAATTTGGGGTGGGTGGACATGCCCGGAATCGATTGCGGTGTAAAATGGGTTTCCGTGAAATGAAGGCCTTTTAATGGTAACTGATTCAGGTTGCGGGTTAATTGTCCGGCATCGATCCAGGGGGCGCCGAATTGTAAAAAGGGGTGATACGTACCACGTCCTTCGGAGACATTGGTACCCTCCAGCAGACAGAGTCCGGGATACACCGTGGCTGTTTCCAGGTCCGGCATATTGGGAGAGGGTTTGATAAACTTCAGTCCGGTTTGATCATACCACATGGATCGTTTCCAGCCTTTCATGGGAATAACTTTGAGATCGGCTTTTATACCGTTTCTGAGCCAGCCCTGATCATTGAACATACGGGCCAGTTCACCCACGGTCATGCCGTGGCGCACGGGAATCGGAAAGAGTCCCACGAAACTGGCCCAAGGTTTTCGGAGAATATTTCCTTCCACTTGCCAGCCATCAATCGGATTCGGCCGGTCCAAAACCACAAAGGTTTTACCCTGTTCGGCACAGGCCTCCATGGCCAGAGCCATGGTCCAGATGTAAGTATAGAATCGGGCACCGATATCCTGTATGTCGAAGACAAGTACATCCACTTTGGCCAGCATTTGCGGGGTGGGTTTGCGGGTTTTGCCGTACAGACTGTAAATAGGTATACCGCTTAGAGGGTTATTCTCCGAAGCAATTTTTTGACCGGCATCCGCAGAGCCGCGAATTCCGTGTTCCGGGCCGAAGAGGGCGGTAAGCTGAACCCAAGGTAGATGACTGAATATTTCCGTGATGTATTTTCCGCTCCCGGAGTAGGCCGTATGATTGGTTATAATGCCGACGCGTTTATTCTTAAACATTTGCCGATAGGATGAAATTTGATCCAACCCGCAAAGAACCGGCTGAGCGGCTATACTTGAAAAAAAGAGGATAATCAAAACCGAGGTGTTGATAACAGATTTAAATAGCGGGAATTTCAAGATTTATTCCTTTCAATCGGCTTTTAACTTGTTTGTAAATGTAGGTGAAATACAGATTATTCTCAAGTTTCTGTCTATAAAAACAATCACATTTTTAATAATTACGTGATGTTCTGTCAGTAATAATTTCGTAATATGGCTAAAAGTTTAGCAGTGGAGAAAACCTATGAGAATGATCTTTGTGATCGTAGTTGCTATTTTTGCTCTTTCCTGTACCAATAATGATACGACAGTAGTGGATAATCAGTATAATACGGGAAACGATACTACCAAGAAGGTAATCCTGACCGATGCAACAGGGAAAAAATGGGATATAACTCATGCCGTGGAAAAGTATGGCTGGAAGCCGGGTGCTTTTCGTTACGGTTTGGGAGTAAATGCCATTACGCCTATTTCCGAACCCGGATTTCTTAGCCCCGGAGATGCGGGTTATCCTGCCGCAAGCGCTACTTTTTCCGTAATCGGTTTGGAACTGAACGGGGAGAGTCGGGCGTATCCGCTGAATATTCTCAATGGTCATGAAGTAGTGAACGATCAATTCGGCCGGCAATATGTGGCGGTAACCTACTGACCGCTGGAGCAATTGACTGTCGTGTACAGTCGACAATTTGCCGCAGTACCGGATAGTGTCCTGCATCTCGGAGCCAGCGGCTGGGTCTATATCAATACTTTTGTCCTGTGGGACCAGGAAACCGGCAGTATGTGGTATCCCTTCCCGGATGAGCATGTGCTCCGAAGTGTAGCGGGAAAGAATGCCGACCGGGAATTGCCGGAAATCCCTTCTGTGCGAACTACATGGAAAGAATGGAAAGCGGAACACCCGGATACGAAAATTTTGTATTTACCCTGAAAAAACTAAACCAGTCGCTCCTTCAAACTATGCATAGTGGCGGGAGCGTGACCCTGGTAACGGTTATTGGAATACACATAGACTTCGAGGTTCTTTTCTAAAAACCGAACGATCCGTTGTGACCACCAGTCCAGTTCCCTGTCCCGATTGATACGTACAGAGGAGAAATCGTCCGGGATCAGTTTACGGTTCCCAAGCAGGCGGATATAGGTAAAATCAGTCGTAATCTCGATAACACGCGGCATATAATAGAGATCATTTAGAACAAGCGCCGTATGATGGGCTTCGAGCAGCTCGTAAAATTCCCGGCGATGCCAGTCCTTGTTACGAATTTCCACACACAATTTGGGGGGCAGAGTCTCTTTTTCAAGAAACTGTTTTAGATTTTGAAAATGATCTTTAAAAGTGAATTTGTAGTCAAATTGTAAAACGATCGGTCCCAGTTTATCTCCCAGTAAAGCCATGGTTTCCAGAAAGTGATCCCAAATCGGTGAGCATCTTTGCAAACGATTTTCATGAGTGATGGTCCGCGGGACTTTGGGAGCGAAAATAAAATGATCCGGTGTGGCTTTTTGCCATTTTTCAACTGTGGATGAACGAGGGATACCATAAAAGGTAGAATCGATTTCTACCGTGGAAAACGTTTCGGCATATTGGCTTAGCCAGTCATTGTTTGAACTGCGGGCAGGATAAAAAATCCCGCGCCAATCTTTATACGACCAGCCCGAGGTTCCCAGATAGAGTTTGTCTTTTTTCATTTGTACGGGAAATTAAAGACGATAATCGATCCCGAGGCGTAGCACTCCCATACCGAAACCGATCTCTCCCACACCATAAAGCTGAGAGCTCAACTGGTAGCGCATGCCTAAAGCCGTGCCTACCACCAGACCGGCGAAAGAATTTGTTCGGTTCGCCTTACCGCTGGGGATGGTAACGGAAGCAAAATTATAACCTAAACTAAGAGAGGCGTAGGTATCCAGTTTGGGATTTTTAAATATATCCGTATGCCAGATACCGGAGAACAACAAAAGATAATTGCTGTAGTCATAGCCGAATTCCGAATATCCCGAATACGCTAAAGAGGCACCAAAACCGAGCGTGTTATTCAGATCACCGAGGTTGAACAATTGATCTTTGAATCCGTATTCGCCGCTTAAAATAACACCGGCACTGGCCCCATAGACCGAACCCAGAGCGAGGCGACCCCCGACAATTTTATCTCCCTGATGAACCAGAGCGTCACCGCCATATACATTAGAGATGAGAAATAACCCTGCTATAATCAATATGAACCGCTTCATAAAACCTCCTGCTGTTTAATCATTTGATAGCTTCGAGATAGGTGCAATTTATGTAATCTACTTATGACCGTAAATATTCCGTCTTTTTTTTGTTTTCCATAAAAAAAATTCTATCATTGAAAAAATAAAAAATTATTTCTATATTAATTTAATAAAGCATTGTAAATAATTCGTGACGGCCAATACAACCATAAATTTTTAATTTCTTAAATTAATTTTCGCGCCCTTACCATCAGGGATGACCTGCCTGAAGGGCAATGTAATGTGTATGTTGGAAATCGTATGCTAAAATATCCTTATTTTTTGATTGTACTGCTTTTTGTGCTCTCTTGTGGTGTTAGGCAACCGGTAGATATAACCAACCAAAATCAGACCGGTTCCATTTTTGTGCAATCGGCACCGGCCGGCGCGTTTATTTTCATAGATGGAATCAATACTCAAAAACTCACACCGGATACCCTTACCGGCATAACGGTCGGTTCCCATATGATTCACCTGAGTAAAAACGGCTATGTTCCGGAGGAAGATTCGATTATCGTTCATGTAAGCAACGCAACCCTGTCCACGGTTCATATTCGTTTGAAAAAGCTGGTGCAGATAAGCTATATTTATATTCAAAGTCAACCCTCCGGGGCCAACATTTTTGTTGATGATCAATCTTCCGGGAAAGTGACTCCGGATACAATCCGGGTTGAACCGGGGGTACATCGGTTACGAATCGAGAAAAACGGTTTTGTAGCGCAAGCATGGTCGGTAACTTCTGTAATGGATTCAACCGTCAGTTTTATTTATGACCTACAGATATTGCAGCGTATCCTGTTCGAGTCGTTCGGAAACGTTTCTTGTGAACCCTGCGTCACATCGGCGAAAAACCTGGAACGGTTTCGTGTAGAACATCCGCAGGGTTCTTATGCCTTAATGGAATATTACGCCTTCTGGCCCAACCTCAACGATCCTTTCTACAAAGTTTCTCCCGACGACATTAAAGAGCGGATCAGTTATTACAGTGTATCCACGTTACCCCAATTGCGCTCCAACGGCGCCACCGGCATAGATGCAGCCGACTATGAAGCCATCGTAACCGCGTATACCAATGAAATTGCCCGACAACAGAGCGCTCTGGCCCTCTCGGTTAACAAGACGCTTAACGAAGATACACTGCAGGTCAGGGTAGAAGTATACGATTTTAATCATATCCTGCCAAACGATCAGTTACGCTTATTTGTAGCCGTTTCGGAAGACGATATCCATTACGACAGCCCACCCGGCAGTAACGGTTTAAAAGATTTCAATTTTGTGTTCCGACGTTTTTTAAGTGACAGAAAAGGTGATAAGATCAACTCGGATCGACTGGACTACCGGATTAACTGGCCGGGCTGGAACTATGGCAACAGCCATGTCATCGCCTTTGTACAGGATATTTCAACAAAAAAGATAATACAAACCACCATTAATTAGGAGGCAGCATGAAAGCATTAGTACATTCGGTAATCCTTTTATTGGTTGTAGCGGCATTTGTTCTGGCCGGTAATCAAAAAACCAGCGCGGCATTGGTGAACGAATCTTTCGAAGGCAGTTTTCCACCCAGCGGATGGACGCTATTTTCGGACTTTCAGTTGGAAGCCTGGGTTCAATCGGCAGATAAGAGTCGGACGGGAGGGTACTCCGCAATGGCTGAAACAGGTTATTTATACGACAAAGATATGTGGATGGTTACCCCTGCCGTAGACCTTTCTTCCGCAACCAGTGCCAAGCTGACTTTTTATGAAGACCAGAGCTCTTGGGTCGGCAGTGGCGGTACGAATTATATTGCTGTTTCTACAACCAATAATAATTCAGCCTCCGCCTTTACGACAATTTTAACGATGACGCCCGAGAATCATACAATCCAAGGTTTCGGCGGCGATATGGTTTCGGTGGATTTGTCTGCTTATGTGGGTCAGAGTACGGTTTATGTAGGCTTCCATTACCACAATCCGAGCAGTCCCAATTATCAATGGTTTGTGGACGATGTTAAAATTACGGTTCCGTCCGATCACGACGTAATGGCGTATTCAATTGATATGAACGCGCATTATGATCCGAATACGGTTGTACAGCCCCTGGCTACCGTAAGTAACGAGGGGCTGAATACGGAAACGTTCGACGTGGAATTCGGTTATTACGATTGGGATAACAACGAAGTGCCCATTGACACCAAAACCGTAACCGGTCTGGCAGCCGGTGCCCAAACGCAGGTAACCTTTGCCGATTATACGTTTGAAAAAGTCGGTTATACTTTTTATGTAAAAACGTTGTTGAGCGGCGATGAAGATACCAGCAACGATCTGGTTACCCAATATATCAATTCTTACGCCAATCAAAAAGACGTGGTGTTGCCGGAGGAATTTACCGATACGGAATGCACCTACTGCCCCGGAGCTGCCAATGCCCTGGACAGTTTATATAAAACCTATCCGGATAATGTGGCTATCATCGCCTATCATGGTGGCTTCAGCGGCAACGATCCGTTTGATAATAGCTATTCCGGAGACCGCAGAACTTATTACGATGTACACTCTTATCCAACCTGTATATTCGGCGGTGACCGCAAGCAGGTCGGCGGTGCTGCGGCCGGTTCGGACTGGTCCGGTGTTTATTCCGGCTATGAGAGTAAATATTTCGCAGAGCGGGAAGAGTATACGCCGCTCACCATGGAAATAACCTTCTCGGAAAGCGGAGATGATATCGTAGCTACCTCCACCACGACCTATCAGGGGATTACCCTCGCTAAAAACAACCACTTACGCTGGGCCTTATGTGAATCGCATATCGCCTATAATTGGGAAACATCCATGGACTCTCTGCATTTTGTGGAGCGGGAAATGTTCCCGGATGCGGCCGGGGTTAAAATTTGGGACGGAACTTCCGCACCGGACGTGGGAACACAATTTGAGAATACGATCAATTTCACCATTCCAAGCGGTGTTGTAAAGGAAAATTGCGAATTGATTGCTTTTGTACAGAATGACGATACCAAAGAAGTCGTAGTTGCGGCAAAAGTGGATCTGGGCAACCCTGCCAGTTCCATCACCAGGGATATGGGACCAGTTCCTTCAGATTTTTCTCTGCAACAGAATTATCCGAATCCATTTAATCCCAGTACGGTTATTCGTTATGCTTTGCCTGTAAACAGCCATGTACAAATAGCGGTATTTAATTCTGCCGGACAAAAAGTAAAAACATTAGTGAATGAATTTCAGAACGCCGGAAATTACAACGTAACCATGAATAGCTCCCGATTAGCCTCGGGTGTATACTTTTACACTATTAAAGCCGGCAATTTTACAGCAACCAGGAAGATGATCCTGATCAAATAATTTGACGAAAGTAGAAGTTTTTCGGAGATAAGGAATGAAAAGATTAATCCCCCTCTGGATTTTGTTTTTTACCATTCAGATTTTAACGGCGGCTTCTTTGCGCGTCGATGTGGTGGATTCAACGGCTAAAATACCCCCCGGCGAATCCATTATTTTTACAGCCTGGGTGCACAATATTAGCAGTGCGGCCACCGTTTTTCAGGCCACGCGCGCTACCAACGATATTCCCGATCAGTGGTCCACTACCCTGTGCTTCGGTGACAAATGTTATGGCCCTATGGTAGATCAATCGGACCCGGTTGCCGCGAATCCCGGTGATAGTGTTTTTTTTGATATAGCCTTTAATACGGATCTAGTCCAGGCCGTAGGTCAGGCCCTGATGGTTTTTGATGATCTGGTCAGCGGTGAGAAAGACTCGGTTCTCTTCAGCGTTTCGACCTTAGTTGAACCGGCGATTGAACTTGCTTCGACGGACACAACCGAACAGGGCATTGCCGGCGGCGGTTATGAAGTCGGCGGATTCGTTCGGAATTTGACGGATTCTCTGCTGACCGTTACGCTTACCCGGGTAGACAATGATTTACCGCAGGGTTGGAATACCTCCCTTTGTTTCGAGGTCTGTGCGCCTCCCCAGCAGGATACGATCACTGCGGCAATTAATCCCGGCGACAGTCTGGAATTCATCCTCACTTTTGATACGGATACTGCCGCCGGTACCGGTAGGGCAAAACTTAGGTTCACTGCTCAGGGTACTGCGGATACCCTGTACCAGGATTATTCGGTTACAACCGTTGCCACCGGTATATCCGATAAGCTAACAGGTCCGGGATCATTTACGCTGCTACCCGGGTATCCCAATCCTTTCGGACAGGCCCATGGGCGGACAGGTAGCACGATCTCTTATCGTTTACCTCAAATGAGCTCGGTAGAAATAACCGTTTTTAATGCCCTGGGACAAAAGATACGGTCCGTATTGAATCGTCGCCAGAGGGCCGGAATGCATCACCTGTTTTTAAAGTCCGAAGATTTTCCATGTAGTGGGACCTATTACTACAGGATTAAAGCAAATGGTCAGGTTAAAGTTGGCAGGTTGGTGTTACTGAAGTAATTATAAGCATAAGAACGGGATGGTGTATAGACAATCTTCAGCTCGGCACGTTCCGTTCTTTCGATTTTTACGGGTTATACAACGTTCGGCAAAAATTTCGTAAAGTGAATCTACGATATAATAATTTCCGCGAAATTAAATGGGTGGTAGCTCTTTGCGCCGGCATAACTCGTTTTTAATCGATTGTCTCCGGTGTCTCTTCCGGATATTTTTGATCCGAATATTTAATTTTCAGGAAAATCGCATGAAAAAATTAATATTTCTCATCCTGCTCCCTCTCTTTTTGTTTGCTCAAAATGTAAAACAGGTGGAGCTTAATGATGTTAAAGGCGATCTCTTTATTTTAAAAGATCATCTGAATCACGATGCCACAGTGGTCACTTTCTGGGCTACCTGGTGTCTGCCCTGCCAGAAAGAACACCCGGCTCTGGAAAAAATAAAAAAGAAATATGGCGATAAGGATATTCAGATCATTGCCATTTCTCTGGACTCCCCGCGCAGCCTGGCTAAGGTGAAAAAATATGTACGCACCAGGCGCTATGATTTTGTTTTTTTAGTCGATCCTAACGGTGAAGTGAGCCAAAAATTACTGGTTACCGATATACCCTTCACGATGTTAGTGGACAAAAAAGGGAAAGTGGTATTTACGCACAGCGGGTATCGTAAGGGAGATGAGAGCGAACTGGAAAAAGCCATGCAAAAATTGTGGCAGGGCAAACAACCTCCCGGCAAACCATCGTTTAAATAATCGATCTTTTCATATTAAAACGGAACATCAAAGATGATTCGGAAGCTATTGCTTTTGTTGCTGGCCGGAGCCATACCGCTTGTGGCCCAGATTTCGTTCAAGAACCAGCTGCATTTTACACGTTGGAATGAATATCATCGGGATATTTTAGAGGACTGGAGCGACGTTACCTACCAGCGTTCCTGGCTGCAATTGGGAATTCGTTATGAAATAAACCACCCACCCGATCCCTTTATTTTCCCCCGGGATTCCCTGTTGAAAAAATATGAACTTACCTATCGTTATGTCCAGTTCAATTACAAAAGAGTAACAGCCACCGTCGGTACGTTTTATGAAATGTTCGGGCGTGGTCTTACTTTGCGCACCTATGAAGATCGAAACTTGCGGGTAGATACCAATTTGGATGGTTTGAAATTTAACTTTAGCGGGCGTCGATTCAAACTCAAAGCCCTGGCCGGACGGATGAGGGATAAATATAATCGTCGCAAAGATACGCTATACGGTTTCGATTCGGAAGGGAAACCCCTCAAAAATGTTCACCTCGGAGCCAGCTTTCTGTACCAGGATAGTCCCGGTAGAAAAAATACCCATATGTGGTCGGGTCGTTTTAGCTATAACCGGGAAGCCTGGGATTTTTATGCTGAAATGGTTCGTCCCGATTGGTATGATGCCTTTAGTTATTATACGGCATTCAATTGGGCAGGAGACGAGGTAGCCGTGACATTGGAGTATAAAGACTATAATCACATGTCCTTTAAAACGATTTACGGGACGGAATATAATGCGGCTCCTTCCTTAACTCGCGAGCATGTCTTTTCTTTACTTAACCGACATCCCCATGCGCTTAATCAGAATGATGAGAAGGGATATCAGATGGAAGTAACCTATACGCCTTCTCTGTCGATGGAATTTCTGTTTAATCATAGTCAGACTTTTACCCATGCCAATCAACGCATTTTCCAAGAATTTTACGGCCAGTTTCACCACTATTTTTCAGAGAGTATGGAATACTATCTGGCCATGGCCTGGAACTATGATTTTACTACCAATACGGAGAATTTAACACCTCTGGCCGACGGTACCATCGATTTTACGGAGCGCGACCAATTACATCTGAGCCTGCAACATCAGCATACAAAAAGCCGCTTTGATCAAAGTGAATACGACAATGAATTTGCTTTGATCGAGTACTCCAGATCGCCTTATATAAGTCTCGCTGCGGTTGGGGAGTACACCAATAAGTATAAGTTGAATAATATTCAGATGCGCCGGCACACCTGGCTTTATGGTATGGTAAGTTTCAATTTCTGGCGCAACCAGCGGCTTTCCTTCCTTTACGGATCCAGACGGGAAGGATTCGTCTGTGTGGGAGGCATTTGTCGTTATGAGCCGGAATTCGAAGGGATTGAAATTAAACTGACCAACCGTTTTTAAAAGTTTATTTTCTCAGGTTAGCGTAAAAACGAACTTTTTTGTGGTGCCCCTCGTCGTCGATAACCTCCAGGTTATGCCAGCCCTTGTTCAACGGAAGAGCCCGCACATGCTTTTCCGTGGTGGCCCCTTCATAATGAGCATCCAGGTACCAGAATACCGTACGATTTTTTTGCTCGTGGGCTACGCGGCACGTTACGGACTGATAGTGGCCGTCTATGTCTCTGGGAATCCAAAGAGCGGCCTTGGGCCGGGGATAGATGATGGAAAGGGGATTTCCGGCGGAAAGCGCAGGACAGGAGGCACGGTGCGGGGGAATCACATCGGCAATGTAGCCGTGCTGGCGCAGATACTGAGCCACTTGCGGCGGGTAAATCAAACGGATGACGGAATGGTGGTCGTTTTTTCCCCAGCATAAGGAACAGACCTGTTCCTTCCCATCATTTGATACATAGATTTTTTTGTGATAGGGGCATACGGCTAATGGTTTCATCCCTTTCGGAGATTTCACCGATATAGTTTCAGGACAATCCGGGCCGGCCAGAAATCCCGTATCCCGGCAAAGGGTGATCTCTTTCAAGGAAGAGTCCGGTTCAGAAAACCAGTGCTGGTCCTTATTTTCTGGAAGCATATTAAATATATCGAATAGCAGAGGCCCGGCACAGGCTGCACCGGAAAGATTGGAATTCCCCCTGCCATCGAAATTTCCCACCCAAACAGCTATGGTCCACTGCGGATTTACACCGATAGCCCAGCCGTCACGCTGACCATAACTGGTACCCGTTTTCCAGGCCAGCGGTCTCTGATCCCTGAACTGTCGCCAGTAAAATTCCGCACCGGGACGGTGGACATCCTTAAGGATATTTAATGTCAGGTAGGCCGCTCCAGGACTGATTAAGCGTCGATCGCTTTGCATGGCGACCTGCTGTTTTAAAACATGCAAAGGGGAAAATTTGCCGCCTCTGGCCAGACCGCGATACAGGGAAGCCATATCCCATAGATTAACTTCGGCACCGCCTAAAATTAGAGGCAGACCATATTCTTGGGCAGAACGGAACAGAGTCCGCACCCCGGCCTGTTGAAGAAAATAATAAAACGGCTCCAGGCCGAACTTATTTAATAATCGTACCGCGGGTACATTTAATGATTTGATTAATGCCGATCGGGCCGTTACAATGCCCCGGTAGGTTTGATCCGCATTAGCCGGGGAAAAAGGACCGAAGTAAGTTGGGATGTCCTGAATAAGCGTTTGAGGAAGAATGAGGCCGTCATCCATACTTAAGGCAAAAAGAAAAGGTTTTAAGATGGACCCGGAAGAGCGGGCAGCCTGCACGCCGTCCACTTTAACCGAGTCAAAATTTGCCGAGCCTACATAGACCTTAACCGAGCCGTTCCTGGTTGCGGCCACTAAGACAGAGAGATTGTCTATGCCCAGGCTTTTCAGATATTTATGATGTTCTTTGCAGAGCTGCTCCACATTTAACTGCAATTCGCGATCAATGGTGGTTTGAAACAAATTCTTCCGGGGATACCGTTGTTTTACATATCTGCATAACTGGGCGGCAGATCCCGGGATTGGATACGATTGGCTCGGCACTTCTTCCCGCAGACTCAAATCATAAGTTTCTTTGGAAAGGGTTCCTGAATCATATAATTTTTTAAGAAGACGATTCCGCCTGGCCTGTAAAAGACGGGGATTGACGCCGGGGGATATCAATCCGGGCGCATTGGGTAATACAGCCAACAGTGCGGCCTCGCTCCAGGTCAGGTTCTGCGGCAGCTTCTGAAAATAACGCAGGATGGCCGCCCGATATCCGACAATATTCCCGCCGTAAGGAGCGTGATTGAGATAAAATTTTAAAATTTCGTCTTTGGAATATCGGGCTTCTATTTTCAGCGCCTGCAGCATTTCCCCTATTTTATTCAAATAGGTACGACTCTTGGGTTTCATCAAGCGGGCCACCTGCATGGTAATGGTCGATGCACCGCTTATAATTTTTTTATTACCTAAATTCTGGCCGATGGCACGGATAATGGAAACCGGATTTATGCCGGGGTGGTTATAAAAATAGCGATCTTCAAAAGTAAGGACGGCTGTTTTCAGCTTTTCAGGCACAGTCTGATTGCTGTCCGGCGGGAAACACCATTGCTGCTCTTTGTTGAGAAAAGCACGTAAAATCCGTCCCTGCCGATCGACAACGATTGTACTGTAATCATTTGGAAAAAGCGGCCTTGGCAGCGGAATAAGAATGTAGATAAGAATGGCTGCCAGGGTCGTGGCAATGAATATTTTATATGTACGGGACATTTTTACGAAGATCCGTTGTCCTTATCGTTTTAATACTTTTACCGTTTTACCGGCTATTTCGGCCCGGTAGCTGTGATTGTACATAGCTTCGGCCAGGGTTGGCGGCAGAAAGAATTCACCTTGGGTTACGGCGTTCAACTTAACGACAAAATCCATGAAGTACTGGTATCGATCCAGATCGAAAAACCACATCACCCGGTCATCGCGTATATCTTGATACTCTTCGCGGCCGACCCTCCACTTTCGCATCCATTCGGGTTGATTTTCACCGCTGAGACGGGTGTTTTCAATTTCCCATCCCGCCGGTAGAACCTGAACCAAAGCGATTTCATCGATACGACTACGATAGCTCCTGGGTTTGCCGACCCTGAAATGGGCCCAAAAGGTTGTTCCCTGTTTGATTTGCTCGGGATGGACGGGCATACCGTCTTCATCCAGCCAGTCGACTTTTAAAGAAATATTTTTAGACAGATTCTGCCCGGTGTAGTGTTTGGGAACCCCGGACCATTCCAAATTGACGAACGCCTTTTTAAGGGTGGATTTCGGGTCCAGATAGACCTGCACCTGTTTACCGAAACCTTTCGCAATGGGCACTTCGAAGCTGATTTTATCCGTATCGAAGGAAAAATGTTTTCCTCCGGGTAAAATAATTTTTCCCGCAATTCTCTTTGGTCCGGACGTCTCTCCTTCCAGGGCATGAAAGTATTTACCCAGGGCTAACAGCATGTAACCGGTGGTCTGGGTGGAATACCAATCCCCGGAAGAAAGCGCAGTAGCCAGTTCATCGGCAAGACGGTTGGCATCTTCCCAGCGTTTGAATAAGAGCATCTGTTCCAAAATCAGGGCTTTGTCCCGCAATCCCGAACCGTAGGTACCGGCAAATTCTTTGTAGTCGGCAACCGAAGAGCCGGCGTTACGGGCGATTTGATCCGCCGTTTCATCCACTCCGGCGTATTTGTAGGCAGCGGCCAGCAGCCAACGTTGAACATCCTTGAATTTGTTTAGATCATTTTCACGTAAAATATTCATGACGCCAAAATCGGCCTGGCCTGCTTCGGCTAACACATAGGCACCGAATACCCGGGAGGTTAAAGGACGTTTTTCATTCCGTAATTCGTATTTTAAAAAACGGCGCCAGTTAGTAAGCAGGTTATCCGGAACATGATAGCCCGCTTGTGATGCTTCGGTAAGAAAGTGGGCGGCGTAAATGGTTGCCCAGAACGAGGCTCTTTTCCCGCCCGGCCAGTAAGAAAATGCGCCGGAGGGAAGCTGAAAGCGTTGTAGACGTTGAATGCCCAGGTTGATGTTTTTATCGATATCACGAGTCGCTGCCCGTGATTTGGGAATAAAATCCTGCAGGTAGAGCTGGGGAAAGACCGTGGAAACGGTTTGTTCGATACAACCATACGGATAGCGGATCAACCACAGAATTCGATGAGTCAGCTTCAGGTGCGGTCGGCGCAATATGCTCACTCGGGCCCGGTTGGATCCGGGTAACCCGTCATTAGGAATAGAAAGGGAAATGGTTTGTCCGGGTTCCATCATCTGACTGAAGCTTTTTCGGATACGGGGAGCCGATGCCCGAACCACAAGATCGGTTACGGACTTACTCGTTAACTTTCCGGCGCGAGCTACAATCTCTACTCTGGCTGCACCCACGGCATTGATCGCCTGTAAAGAAAACCGGACGTCCCGTTCGGAACTTTTCTTAAAAAACAAGCTGCGCCCGGTAGAATCCAGGACGGTTAACGGTCCTTCCAATCTTAAGGAAATATCCACTTTTCCCAGACCGTCTTTCATGGCAAAGACAGTAACCGGCAGTACGAAACGGTCACCCGGGCCTACTACCCGGGGTAGAGTAGGCAGAAGCATCAATTCTTTTTTGACCGGTACCGATTTTTCGGCATGTCCGTAACGGTTGCCTCTGGCAGAAACGACCATGACCCGTACTGCACCTACATACTCGGGCATGGTAAAAGTAGCGGAGACTTTGCCGTTGGAATCGGTTTGCAGCGGTCCTGAGAAAAGGCTGACCGGCTTAAAGCGACGTACTTTCTGCAAAGGTAGTTGACCCTGCCGATATTCTTCGGCTGCACTTATACCTCCGCCGATCGAAAAGGTTTTGAAGATATCTCCCCGATTGATCCCGATTACCTGGTTAAACAGATCGCTGGTTAGCACACTGAGGCGGATTTTACTGAAGAAAGACTGCCAGGGGTCCGGAGTGCGGAAACGGGTAAGACTGAGCAAACCTTCATCCACCACGGCAATGGTGAGCTGGGTGGGTCGATGATCGGCCGTTTGCACCCGTACCTTGAATTTTTGGCCGGCCTTTAACTCGTCGGCCATGTGGATGGAAAGTTCCTGATGCGTGGACGGGTCTTCCACAAGCAGAGGGACCACTCCATACATGCGGATCGGGCGATCATCCGAAGTTTGCGGCTGGGGCTGAATTACCGATACCGTTACATAGGCATTGGGCACCATCTCTTTGTTTACAGGAAAGGTAATCGTTTTTTCATCGCTTTTACCGTCGGCTTCATACCATTGAGATTTAAGGATATGGTGTCCCTTCTCGATAGTCATCAAAATGCTGCCTTTCGGGGAAACCGGAAAGCTGATGGTGGCTTTATCGCCGATGAAGTACTTGGTCTTATCACTGCTCAGAGCCAGGGTTCCGGCCTGTTTGCCTTCAGCCGGTGCACTTCCCCAGGGATAAGCGGAAATAAAAAATCCGGCGCTGTGGCCGTGAGGTACGGCCTCTTGCACTTCGATCAGGTACTGGCCCCTCTCCTCGGGAGTATAAGAGATGAAAACCGGTGAACGTCCCGAAAGCAGGTTACCTTCTTTTACCAGCATAGTGGTTTGATCTTTTTTATAGCGTAAATGATATTCCCGTCGGGAGTCGTATTCCCACCACCAGTGTTGCTGATTGCGGTAAATACGGTAGTGCAGCGTTCGCCCGGGTTGAATCTCGCCCAGGCGATTTAATAAAACGACCGGGATGTGCAATTCCTGACCGGTTTTAGCATACCAGTATCTCATCCGGGGACGTTTCAGGCCCACATAGTTTGTATAAGGATCAATGGGAATGCGTAATTCCTGTTTGGACGAACGGCCCCCTTTTTCAAAGACTTTAGCCGAAATAACGGCCTGAACTGCTGCCGGAGCCGTGGTCATATCGGGAAGTGGCCAGCGGACTTCGACCTTTCCCTGTCCGTCCAATTTTCCTTTAAACAGTTGTTCATTTATTTGTTGGAATTGTGCCGCTTCATTGTAAAA
The DNA here is from genome assembly GCA_026983775.1 of Calditrichia bacterium. Lineage (GTDB taxonomy): Bacteria > Calditrichota > Calditrichia > Calditrichales > Calditrichaceae > JALSTK01. Next base: position 40,265 of record JALSTK010000028.1, on the reverse strand, counting down.
CATGAAATCATGATAGGTTTTAAAGGTTTTTCGGACAGGGAACAACAAGATGGACATCTCTGCATTCAGATGGGCGGCAGGATTACCGAACAGATAATTACTCTGCAAAGAAACGTGGAGTTGATGATCGCCCGCTTTTAATACTTTTTTGTCGGAAGTAAGTTTTATTTTCAGCCGCTCGGGCACAACCATTTCGATCTTCAAATTATGATAGAAGGTCTGACTACCGACCTTTACCTTAGCCCGGTAGGTGCCGGTGAGAGCATTGGGTTCCGTTGAAAATACGAAATGATAAAATCCGTCTTTCCCGGATTTATTGATCCGGTCATACACTTTCTGATTTCTGGGGTTGGTAATAATGAGCTGCACAGGATGACCGGCGGGAAAAGTCTTTTGCTCATTGCGGATTATGGCCGAAATATTGAGCGTGTCACCCGGACGATAGACGCCTCTCTCGGTATAGATGTAGGCCCGTAGACCACCTTCGGGTTCCTCCACGCCTTTAGTATCGAAAGTGGAAATATTCCAGCGCATATTCTCAGGTTTCAAAGCGCTACGCTGACCGGATTTTTCGCCGGAGATATAAAACACTTTTTGAGATACGTTTTCAAAACGGGCCGTTCCCTCTACATCCGTGGTGGAGCGGGCAATAATCTGATTTTGATAAGTGAATAGTTTAATCTCGACTCCGGAAAGCGGTTTGGACGAGAGCAGGTCCGTTGCAAAAACAAGATAATCTTTGCCGGCTTGTTTTCCGGTTAATCCGATATCGCTAACGATAATCGGTTTGAAAATTTGTCCGTGGCTGTAAATATATCCGTAAGAGGCGGGGTCGTTGTAATAATCATAATGATGCTTCCGATACTGAAGATTATTTTCGGATGTATCGTAGAGCATGTCTTTTTTTGTAAAAGAAATTTTGATCAGGTAGAGTCCTTTACTGTCCTTGCGGATCAGCTTTTGCAGGTCTAATTCATGCTGAAGCCAGCGGTTACGTTCTTCGCCGATATAGAGTGATTTTTTAATTTGAACTACACCGACCCGGTTCATCTCGTATCCGAAATTATGCGAACGTTTTTTTGCACCGTCCAAATTTTCCATTTGCAGAAACTGACCGAGATTGTTATCGAAAACCTTTATTATCTTCAAATCGACCCGTCGTACATTAACGGTCTGAAACATTATTTTCTGTTGATTTCCGGAAGGCAGAAACACGCCCTTGTTGGCAAAACGCAGTTCGGGTAAAATATCTTCGAAGACAATTGTTTCGGAGTATTGCTTTTTAAAACGGGTCCCCCAACGGCTGCGAACTCCCGGCAATATTTTAAGTGCATAGGATTTGCCATATTCAAAATTACCGCGCAGCAGAGCAAACTTCCCCATTATTTTTATTTTTAAGGGGATGGAGGGTCGCAGGGAAATAAGACCTTCCAAATTTTGCTGGGGATTCAAACCTTCGGAAAATTCGATTTTCAATTGAGGCCGGTCACCTCTGCTTTCCACAATGATATCATTCACGGTTAAAGCGCTCAAAGCGGGCAGAGTAAAAACCCGTTTGAAATCCGTGGATAAATCCAGTTTATCGGCAGGGACGAAGAAGGAAAGTGTTTTTGCCCCGGCACTGCGTAGGATCGGGTCGGAGTGAAAATAAAAAGATTTGCCGTCCGATGCCGCTTGCCAGGTTAATTTGATTTTTTTGGAAGACAGAATACAACGAACTACTTTCTTTAAAACCTCCACCGGGGTGGGTTGGGTAAAGGTGATCGTGCCCTTGAAAATAAGATATTTAGGATTTTCCTGATCAGCCAGTTCAAAATCCGCTTTGAAATTCTGTACTTCCCGTCCTGCAATTCGAAATTGAAAAATAAGCGGAGTTACCTTTTTCCCGGCCTGTTTCGGAAAGAGGGCCTTTATATCCAGTTTTCCCTGATAGGATTGACGAAACGGCCAGGGTTTATTGGGCTTGAAAACAAGCGTTTGCCGATCCTTCCAATAGGTTTGACCCTCCATGGAAGGATTAAAATGAAAGACCTCCTTTTTCAGGTCGATGCCCACCAGCTCCGCCGGAACCATTTCAGAAACAAAACCCACCCGAACCACATCCTTAGTGCCGATCATGCCGGAAGTGACTTTAGCAACCATCCTGGCTGTTTCCAGAGGATAGGCCGCCTCTTTCTGCGGTTTCTCCTTTTTACAGGAAATAAAGATTATGAATACGAAAATGCTTAGAAAAAGAGTGCTTGCACGCATAGTTTTCTTCCCTACCTTATAAAATCGGTTTTTATGTATTCATTTACCGAGTTAGAAAATCAATAATTGCCCGGCAGAACAGAGGAAGATCGTCCGGTTTTCGGCTGGAGACCATATTACGGTCGACAACCAGGGCTTCATCCACCCATCTTGCCCCTGCGTTCATCAGATCGTCTTTAATACCCGGGGTGGAAGTACAGGTGTAACCGGAAACGATACCGGCAGAGATGGCAATCCATCCGCCATGACAAATATGAGCGATGAGTTTTCCGTCCTGATGGATGTTTTTGGTTAATTTCAACACCTGAGGATCCCGTCGTAATCTATCCGGTGCAAATCCTCCGCAAAGAATCAATCCGTCGAAATCCTGATCATCTATATCGGCAATCGAGGCGTCGGCTTTGCAGGGATAGCCGTTTTTTCCCCGGTAAACCTGTCCTTTTTGGGGACCGGCTACAACCACCTGGGCTCCTTCTTCGATCATCCGTAACCGTGGATACCATAACTCCAGGTCTTCATAAAGATTTTCCACGAACATCAAAAGGTGTTTATTCTTCAAACGTTCCATTTTAAATTCCTTTTTATAAAAATATGATAAAATACCCGATAAAAGAATAACGGGATTAAGCAGTTCATAATGAATTACAAAGGACGCGAAGGACACAAAGCCTTTAATCTATTTTTTCTTAGTGAACTTTGTGGTGATTTTCCAACTCAGGTTTTTATTCTGTTCACATATTTTTTAAATTCCAACTGTTTCTGGTTAATTTTTATAAATAACGGTTGATAAACTGTTTCGCTCCAAAATACGACCCACAGGATAGACGTTTTTGCTTTGATCCCGGTAAAGTGATCTTTGATAAAACCAGTTTCGAATACGAGCCGGGTTGGCTGCAAAGGCGGAATCCGTTTTCATCTTATATTGGAATTCTTTTCGCAGTTTGACGTCCTTCTTTAACATTTTACGTGCCAAATTTTCTATGACATACGATTCGACATATTCTTTCTGTTCGAAAATAGCATTAAAAAAACCCCAGTGCACAAAACTATCTTCCGCTTCGGGTTCTAAAATATTGGCAATTACTTTGGCCCGGGCCTGATTCATGCCAATCACTATGGAACCGGCGGGAAATTTCCGGGTGAAACGAATCGGGTTGGCGCGGAAAGAGACCATCTGTCTTCCTTCGTAAGGAGCTTTCTGCCAGCGTACCCGGTCAAATTTATAAGTATCGACCGTTAAGGTAACGGGTAAGGCCAGACGTCTAAAAGAAATACCGTGTAGTTTTATGCGGTCGATAACCGTTTGCCACTCCGCCGGAATGATATAGGCTTCCGGCAGTTGTACCCGAATATCAGGTGCCATTTTGTTAAAATAAGGGATATGGAATATTTGCGGTTTCTGTTCATCATATCGGTACCAAATACCGCCCGTTAAGTCACTGTGCACAGCCTGATAGGCATAGCCGGCAAAGTTGATCATAACGCTGTCGGGTACCTGTTTATAGGTAAGCGCAAAAGGCTCCTTGCGAAATTCCGCTGAAGCGGTCAGGGCGTCCGCTTTTTCGATTTCCCGTCGTAATTCATCGGCATTTCGATTCAAAATCGCCAGGGTATGTTTTAATATCTGGTAGGTAGCCTCAACACGGGTCTTATAATCTTTCAGCATATGGGTTTCAATCAATAAACCCGGCCGGTTATAGAGAGGGGTGAAGCCGTTGGAAAAACGGGGCGAGGCGGTCCAGGTCACAATTCCACTTTTAACATCGTGACGTTTTCGTAAAGAAACATACTCGATGAGCGGAAAGCCGCTTTTTTTCATGGCCTCCTTCAAAGGAGGCAGGTATTTGTCCTGGGTCCATCGAACGAGGTTGGGGTGAATAAGGCCCTGGGTGTCAATCATATAACTGATCGCATATTGATAATCGGCTCCGTCGGTAACATGGCAATCGGCAAAAAATTCGGGCAACCACGTATTATATAAACGCAAGAATTGCTTCATTTCGGGGGCATCTGCTTTCAGATAATCGCGATTGAGGTTTAAATTCTGAGCCGTAACCCGCCAGCCCATCTCTTCAGGACCGTTTTGATTGATTCGGTTATAGGGACCGAAGCGTTCATGTCCGTCTACATTAAAAATCGGATTAAAGAGGATGGTTACCCGGTCGAGCAGACGGGGATATTTATGGTCGATCACCAGATCACGGATGAGCATCAGTCCGGCGTCTTTGCCGTCGATTTCACCGGAATGAATGCCGGCCTGAATATAGAAAACAATCTGTTTATCAGCCCGTACCCGGCCGGGATTGAAATGCCCGTTACGGTTAACGATCAACAAAGGTAAATCCCGGCCCTGGGGACTTTTCCCAAAGGTGGCGTAGGATACCCAGGGAGAGGCCTGTGCCAAACGCCGGGCATAGGCGACGGTTTCTTTATAACGGGGAGTCTTTTTGAAATTCGACTTTTCACAATAAGTGCGCCAGTCTTCGGCCCGACTCCGGGTAAAGGAAATGAAAACCATCACAACAACCACAATAAAAAGGTGCTTACTGAAGGGATAAGACATGACTGTTTCCTGTTACTTTTTTTAAGAGATGGATTCGCAACGGTTTATCTAAAGATAGCAGAAATAAGAAAAGATTCCAAGCAATTTTCCACGATAACTACTTTAATTGAGCAGTTTTGAAATGAATCGTCCGAATCAGAAATAGATAAACTCGGCTCCGGCATTGTTTTCGGAAAGGGTCAGTATGCCGACGGAAGCCTTTTTAGTATGTCGGGGCAGGCAGGCGCTACCCGGATTAACAAAAAGGATATTGCGGTACAGAAACTGTTCTGCCTGGTGGGTATGTCCAAATACCACAATGTCCGGCCTCTGGTCCTGTTTGAATAATTCATATTCCATAGCTTTTGGGCTGGTGACGATATGGGTGAGGCAGATCAAGAATGATTCCGCCTGCAGACATTCGATGCGCTGAAGTTTGTTAGCCAGAGAGAACGCATCCACATTACCATATACGGCGTGCACGGGAGCCATAGTTCGTAATTCGATTAATACCTCTTCGGAACCGATGTCCCCGGCATGAAGAATTAAACCGACTCCTTTGAAGATGTTGTAAACTTGTGAGGGTAGCCGGCCGTGCGTATCCGAAATCAAGCCGATTTTCATTTCAGGGTCGCTCTAAAGCATGATTAATATTTCGGTCAGCCCGTTTAAGCAGAATGGCAAAGACGAGACCGAAGACACCAAGACTTGCAAACATAAGCATGCTGGCCGTATAGGTATGAGTCGTATCACGTAACATCCCGTTGAGATAAGGGAATAGTGCCAGACCGATATTCTGAATAAAGGTAATTAAGCCGAAGGCCGTGCCCACATATTTCTTCTCAACAATAAGGGGGACAGAGGGCCACATAGCCGCCGGAACCAGGACGAAGGCGGCGCCCAACAATAGCATGGGATAGCGGGGTGGAATCATGGTAAAAGCCATGATTAAGAAGCTGGGGATGAGTAACAGGGATCCGCCGATCATCAACGTAGCCCGTTTACCGATCTTGTCGACTAATTGTCCGGCAAACGGAGCCAGGAACATGGAAGCAGCGATAATGATGGTCGTGGTTCCGCCGGCTGTTGAGAAGAGATGAATGATATTATAAAACACCTGGCCTAAAAATCCGCCCTGTTCACCAACGGTCAGCGGAATGTGCCACTTGTCATGAAAAAAGTCGGTGGATAAAGCGGTAAAAGGGAAGATGGAAGAATAAAAAGTTACGCAAAGGATGGCCACATACCAGAAAGAGCGATTAAACTTTTTAATATCGCGGAAAACAATTTTTTCTTCGGAGCTTTCATCCTTTAAGGCTAAAATCCGTTCACCGCGTTTATCCATGATGACATAGACAATTACCGCTCCGAAAGAAACAAGACAAAAAAGTACGGCTGCCCAAAGCGCAGATCGGTAATCACCGAAGTGTTGAGCAATCAGTGCTTCGGTGTTGAAGGAAAAGAGAGTCCCCAGTCGACTAATGGTCAGGGCGATACCAAAGGAAAGAGCCAGTTCTTTCCCTTTGAACCAGCGGGCCAGAATAGCGCTTTGAGCCACCACCAGAGCTTCCGATCCGGCACCGAAGATAAACCGGCCGGAGTAAAGAATAGTAATATTGGGCGCGATAGCAACGATAGCGGCACCGAGAGCTACCAAACCGGCAAAAATCAGGGAAGATCGACGCGTGCCGATTTTATCGATCAGTATGCCTCCCAATAAAACAGAGAGGATGGCGGCAACGGAATAAACGGTGTACATACTACCGATTGCACTGCGGTCGATTTCCAAAGCCTTTAAGAGCATGGGAGCGATCGCACCAATGGAATCATAGGCAAAATAGCTACCAAAGGTTAAGGTGGAGACGAAAAACAAAATTGTAAAACGATACAACTTAGTCGAGGGATGAAAAAATGAAACCTGATTGTTTTCCATGATGCATTCCTGTGTATATTGTCTGTTTAAATAGAAATCAGTTTACAAATCATATACAAATGAAGCAAGATATGGAAAAAAAGTTGATGGCTTGTTTTGACCGAAAAATGGTTGTAAATGGTTCCGGGATAGATTTTCTTTCAAAAAATTAGTATTTTCAACGAAATGGAAAAAATAACACAAGGATAAACAGGATGCGAACCACTTTTATTTTAATGGTTTTATTGCTCTGTTCCCGGATGCTTTTCAGCAAGAATACGCTTTTTGTTCCTTTGAATATTCAGCAGGCTATAAAACACGGTACCCGCTCCGAAGACGGACGTCCCGGGCCCGATTATTGGATTAATCATACCGATTATACGATTCAGGTCGATCTGAATCCTCGTACAAGATTACTCAAGGGGCACGAAATCTTCACCTATTTCAATAATAGTCCCGATACATTACGGCATCTGGTTTTGCGGATTTATCAGGATAACCGAAAACTGGGCAATGCGCGTGACTGGCCCATAGACCCTTCCGATTTACATGAGGGAGTAGACATCGATCAATTAAAAATCGGCGGGCAGGATTATTCGATGGAAGGGGAAAAATCAAGAGTGGAACGTACGGGTACAAATATGTTTATCAAGTTACGGGATCCCTTAAGCCCCGGAAGTCATATTAGCGGAGAAGTAGCCTGGCAATACATAATCAGTCGTAAATCCAACATTCGTAACGGGGCTTATGATTCCACTTCTATCTTTGTCGGTTACTGGTATCCTCAGGTTGCGGTGTACGATGATATCGACGGTTGGGACGGTTACAATTATAGCGGCGTTCAGGAATTTTATAATGACTTCAATAATTATGATGTCAAGATTACCGTACCACAGGGTTTCATGGTCTGGTCGACCGGTATCTTGCAGAATGCCGACGCGGTTTTGGCAGAAAAAATTGCTAAGCGGTATAAACAGGGCTTGCAGAGCGATGAGATCGAGCATATCATATCTGAAAAGGATTATACAAAGTCGGACCGTCTCACGGCCCCCGGGCCCCTGGTTTGGCATTTTAAAGCGGAACAGGTGCCCGATGTCGCTTTTGCCACCAGCAATCACTATCTATGGGATATGACCGGCACCGTAGTAGATTCGGCCGGTCGGAACCGGGTGGTGATTTCTGCAGTCTACAAATCTGCAGATAAAAACTTCCATAATGTTGCCCAGATTGCCAAAGAGAGTATCGACTATTATTCGAAAGAATTACCGGGCGTTCCTTTTCCCTTCCCCCGGCTCACCGTTTTCGACGGCAAGGGAGGTATGGAATATCCGATGATGGTCAACGAGGGGGCCTCCTCCCGTTGGGCGGGTACCGTTCATGTCACCTCCCATGAAATCTGTCATAGCTATTTTCCTTTTTTTATGGGAATTAATGAACGCAAATACGCCTGGATGGATGAGGGCTGGGCTACCGTGATTCCCTATGATTTGCAAAGCCGTCTATCTACGGGATATGATCCCGTTAAACGCACTATTATCACTTACGAAAGCGTTGCAGGAAGCGAAATGGACCTGCCGATGATTGTACCGACGATTGTTTACGGTTCCAATTCTTTTCGTCCCTCTTATAGAAATGAGGCGTACAATCGTTCCGGAACCGCTTATTTGATGTTACAAGATCTATTTGGGAAAAAACTGTTTAAAAAGGCCTTAAAAGAATATATCAATCGTTGGCATGGAAAACATCCGGGTCCTTTCGACTTTTTTAACACCTTTAGTGAAGTGAGCGGGAGGAATCTGGACTGGTTCTGGAAGCCGTGGTTTTTTGATTTCGGTTATCCTGATTTAGGCATTGAAGATGTCATACAAAAAAAGAATAAAGTAATTATTCTTATCAAGAAAGTAGGTGAACTACCGATTCCCGTTCATTTGATACTGATCTATTCCGACGGCAGTGAACAGACCATAGACCGTAATTTGGACGGCTGGAGCTCGGGACAGGCGGGTATAATGTTAACGGTATCCACAAAAAAGAAAGTTAAGTCGGTTAAGCTGAGCAGTCCTCATATTCCGGATGTCAATACGGAAAATAATATTTTTAAAATAAATCAATAAATAAGTAGAAAGGGAAGCCATGTTTCACAAGAAAATATTTATATGGCCGCTATTGTTGTTTCTATTAAGTTGCAGTACCGTTCCCCTTACCGGTCGGAGGCAGCTCAATCTGATTCCTGCCGGTCAGATCATGTCTATGAGTTTTGCCAATTATGACGAGTTCCTGAAATCGCACAAAGTTATCAAAGGCACGACGCAGGCCAGGATGGTTCAGCGGGTGGGCAAGCGGATTCAGAGGGCAGTGGAGCAATATTTTAGCGAACATCATATGCAGAATCGCTTAGATGGCTATCAATGGGAATTTAATTTAGTGGAAGATAAGGCGGTCAATGCCTGGTGTATGCCCGGAGGAAAGGTTGTGGTTTATACGGGAATTTTGCCCCTTACTAAAAATGATGCCGGGCTGGCTGTTGTATTGGGTCATGAGATAGCCCATGCCGTTGCCGGTCACGGTAGCGAACGGATGAGCCAGGGCCTGATGGTTCAATTAGGCGGCATGGCTCTGAGCAAAGCCCTGGAAAAGAAGCCCCGGCAAACCCAGGCCCTTTTTATGACCGCGTACGGAGCGGGAGCCCAGTTGGGTGTGTTGTTGCCCTACAGCCGTTTGCATGAATCGGAAGCGGATCATCTGGGATTGATATTTATGGCTATGGCCGGTTATGATCCCCACGTGGCCGTAAATTTCTGGCAACGAATGGCAGCCATGAAAGCCGGGCAATCGCCACCCGAAATTCTGAGTACCCACCCTTCCGATGCCACCCGGATCAATCAGATAAAAAAACTTTTACCCGAAGCCATGCGCTATTATAAAAAATCATGAACTAAGTTAGGGCCTAATGATGAAAAAGATGAATCTTTTACTGGCTATTGTTGTTTTAACCTTATTGCTCTTTTCCTGTTCAAAGAAAAATCAAGCCGGTGCATGGCTGCACCCGACATCGGATGACGGGACACGCCTGATTCTGAAAAAAACGGATCTTTCGGCAGGGGTCTATCATACGAGACATTTCAAGATTTTCTGCAAATATGTAAACGGTTATAATCTATTTATTCTTCAGGGCGTGGACCGTGTTCAGTCAACCGCACCCGATGGAGGAGGATATTTTATCGGGAAAGATTCGGTGCCGACCGAATCTCCTATCGGCTATACTTTAAAACTACTTGGCCGTCCTCTTCTTTCACCTCCCCGCACCACCAGCTATTGCAGCGGCTCAAGTTACGGAGCTTTTATAGAAGGACTGGACCTGCTCTTTAAAGCGGAAAAAAATCATCCCAAACTCGATTCGTTACATTATGAAGCCTTACGTATGCAGGAAGTTAATGGCGGACGACGGGAAGATCATGTAAAGTTCTGGGGCGAATGGAATGCGGACGGTTTCGGTGATCATTTTGCATTGGTGCAGTATTCCGGTATGGGCGAAGCGATTGAACCGATTCGGGCCAGGCCGGGTGATTTTATGAATATATCCTGGAAATCGGGTGTGGGCCATTCGGTCGTCTTTCTGGGTTGGTATATAGATGAACAGGGCACGAAAAATGTAGTATACTGGTCCAGTCAACGGGGAACAAACGGATATGGAGATGCGGTGGTTCCCATTGATCGGATTAAAGAGGTTATGGTGGTACGCCTGACCCATCCGGAACGTCTCTTTACCTTTAATGTTCAGTCTAAAAAAATTGATACATCCGTAAAAGGATTTCAGATTAATTGGTAGATTTGGCTCCGCTTTGTTCTGAATGTGTGTAAAAATCGGTCAAAAAAATTAATTTTGTTAAATAAAACACAATTTCTATCGAACATCAAGTGTTATTTAGCAGAAATAACTATAACACGGAGGTATGTTATGAAACACCGATTTTTACCCATCCAGCTTATATTTTTATTTATCCTTTTCGCAGTGTTGCACGCGGATGTCTGGACGTCTTCAAACATTTCCGGGAATGTTACCTGGACAAAGAATAACAGCAGCGGCGACGGTATCTATATTGTCGATGTCACAAATGATACTCTGATGATTGATTCTTTGTCTACCTTAACGATTGAACCCGGCGTCACGGTTAAGTTTCATGATGACATCATGTTCCTGGTCAAAGGGTCTCTCATTGCCAGCGGTACGGTTACGGATTCAATTATCTTTACTCTGGATGATGCATCGGGAAGTGCAACGGAATGGGGCGGAATTAAACTGGAATCCGATTCATCCGCTGCCAATATTTTACAATATTGTCGTATCGAACATGGCGATGCCGATAATACCAGTCCCGGTGCGCCCTATGACAGTAAAACCGGCGGTGGTATTTATTGCGGCCCTAACATTTACAGCACAACCCAAATCAGACATTGTACCATTCAAAATAACAACGCTTTTGAAGGCGGCGGCGGGGTATTTATTGAAGGTAGTCCGGTTCTCGAAGCCAATATGATTCGTAATAATTCGGCAGGCCAGTACGGCGGCGGAGTGGGTATTAAAGGCTTGTCGCTGTCCCGGATGGCCAGTCCGGTCTTTGATAATAACATAATCATAAGCAATCATGCGGACGGTCAGGGCGGTGCAGGTGTGGCCTTCTTTGCTAATACGAATGTGGTCATGACCAATGATATGATCTATAAGAATATCAGTTCCAACGGTTCGGGCGGGGGAGTCAAATCCTTCGGTGCCTCTTCGCTGGCTTCCATTAAAAACGCCATTATCTATGATAATTCGGCTGATACGGAAAATCAGGTTTCCGGTGCACCGGGTATTACCTATTCCGATATTCAGGGCGCTTATACGGGAGAAGGGAATATCGATGCCGATCCCCAGTTTAACGATGCGGCCAACGGGGATTTTCACGTCCAGGCTACTTCGCCGATTGTGGATACGGGAGATAATACAAACGCCCCGGCTAAAGATTTCGACGAAAACGATCGGCCCTTTGACGGAGACCGGGATGGAACCGTTACCACCGATATGGGGCCCTATGAATATCTGAATACGGCTCCGCAGATTACCTCTGTTCCGGTGACCGAAGCGACCGAAGATCAGCAATACACGTACCAGGTTACAGCCGACGATCCGGATGCTGGCGAGCAATTAACCTACTCTCTTACCAATGGGCCGGAGTTTCTGAGTATAGATGCCTCAACAGGCCTAATTAGTGGAACCGCTACTACGGATGCCGATTCCGGGGACCATTCGGTTACGGTTCAGGTGGCGGATTTAAACGGAGCAACGGACACACAGACCTATACGCTTCATGTTACTGCCGTTAATGATGCCCCGGTTGTTTCCGGGATTCCGGATCAAACTATTGATGAAGGACAAACCTTTACCACTATTAATCTGGATGACTACGTAACGGATGAAGAAAGTTCACCTTCCGAAATGACCTGGTCGTATAGCGGAAATTTGCAGCTAAGCGTTTCCATCGATGCCAATCATGTGGCCACAATTACCATTCCGGATAGCAATTGGTATGGTAGCGAAAATATCACCTTTACGGCGACCGATCCGGGAGGTTTATCGGGCAGCGATCAGGCAACCTTTACTGTCAACAATGTTAATGATGCCCCGGTCGTTTCCGATATTCCCGATCAAACCATTGATGAAGGACAAACTTTTACCACCATCAATCTGGATGATTACGTGGAAGATATTGACAATGTGAAATCGGATTTAACCTGGACCTATTCCGGAAATACGGATTTATCGGTTTCCATTGACGAAAATCGTGTTGCCACTATCATCATTCCCGATACAAACTGGTACGGTAGCGAGACGATTACCTTTACAGCCACCGATCCGGGAGGTTTATCGGACAGCGATCCGGCCCGGTTTACGGTTAATGCCGTAAACGACGCTCCGGTTGTTTCCGATATTCCCGATCAAACCATTGATGAAGGGCAGAGTTTTGTATCCATTCAACTGGATAATTATGTTGACGATGTGGATAATGCCGATTCCGAAATGGACTGGACTTACAGCGGCAACCATGATCTGGAAGTTACCATTTCCGCCGACCGGGTGGCTACCATTGCCATACCCAACACGGACTGGTTCGGGGCTGAAACCATCACCTTTACGGCGACCGATCCGGGTGGCTTAAGTGACAGTGATCCGGCTGTTTTTACGGTTCATAATGTGAATGATGCACCGGTTGCCGTTAACGACAGTTCTGTCACGGATGAAGATGTGGCCGTGACGATTCATGTATTAAATAATGATACGGATATCGATGGCGATCAACTGGTAGTAGAAAGTACCGGCGATCCGCAACACGGTACGGCAACTATTAGTCAGGATTCACTGGTCATCTATACGCCGCAATCCGACTGGTCCGGAAACGATCAATTTGATTATACGGTAAGTGACGGCCACGGCGGTTCAGCCACGGCAACCGTATTTGTAACCGTCAATGCCGTCAATGATGCTCCCGTAGTCAGTGATATCCCCGATCAATCCATAACCGAAGGGCAAAGCTTTACAACGATTTCTCTCGATGATTATGTGAATGATGTGGATAATCCGGACAATACCCTGGAGTGGAATTATGCCGGGAATACGGATTTAACGGTTTCCATAGATGCCAATCGTGTGGCGACGATTACTCCTCCGGATAGCAATTGGAATGGCAGTGAAACCATTACCTTTACGGCTACCGATCCGGGTGGTTTGAGTGCATCGGATACGGCTAAATTTACCGTCAACGGTATCAATGATGCCCCGGTGGTCAGTGATATTCCGGATCAAACCATTGCGGAAGGACAATCTTTCAGCACTATTGCACTGGATAATTTTGTTAGTGATGAAGATAATGCCGATTCGGAAATCGGCTGGACCATTTCCGGGAATAAAGAACTTATCGTTACCATAGACTCATTAACACGTGTGGCTACGGTAAGTGCTCCGGATTCCAACTGGAATGGCAGCGAAACCCTGCTTTTCAAAGCAACCGATCCGGCGGGTGCCAGCGACAGTGACCGGGTGGTATTTACCGTTACTCCGGTTAATGACGCTCCTGTCTTGGCAGCTATTGCCGATCAGACGATTCAGGAAGGTCAGTCTTTTGCAACCTTACATCTGGATGAGTTGGTCAGTGATGTGGATGATGTCGATAGTACGCTGATCTGGGAAGTTACAGGTAATACGGAATTGACGGTTACTATTGACTCCAACCGTGTGTTGACCGTCACCGTTCCCGGTCCTGAATGGAACGGAAGCGAACGTCTGCTTTTTAAAGTAAGCGATCCGGCCGGTTTGTTTGATACCACCACGGTGGTTTATACGGTTACCCCCGTCAATGATCCTCCTCATTTTACGGAATCGTTACCCAATCTCACTTTCAACGAGGATGATTCTCTACTTTTCGAAATAGCGGGATGGTATCCGTATGCCGAAGATCAGGATAATGCCGATTCCACCTTGACCTTTACGGTCTCCGGCGGGAAATATGTACAACATGTATTAAAACATGCTGCTTACAAATTTTCTGCCTCTGAGAACTGGTTCGGAAGCGATACCCTGGAACTGATCGTAAGTGACGGATTTCTGGCCGATACCGCCTCCTTTGTGGTTACGGTGAACTCAGTCAATGATCCTCCTATGATAGTAGGCCTTCCGGAAACAATCCGTTTTCGCAGTGATTCTTCCGCTATTCTGATGATGAAGGAATATGCCCGGGACGTGGACTCCCCGGATTCTCTGTTAAGCTGGTCTTTCTCGGTGTCCAATGATTCACTCGTTTATACGTATGATGCCGAAACCGGTCAACTGAAATTAACCGCCGCAGGCTTTAGCGGTGAGGTCCAACTGACCTGTATACTTACGGATGACAGCAGTGCTCAGGTAAGCGACACGATTCAGGTGCAGGTGGATCCGGTTACCGCACTGGAAGATATGTTAAGCGGGGGTATTCCCGAACAGTATGAATTAAACCAGAACTATCCCAATCCGTTTAATCCTGTAACTAATATCCGGTATGGTTTACCTCAGGCCGGGAAAGTAAGAATCTCTGTGTACAACATTTTGGGTAAGAAAGTAGCGACTTTGGTCGATACTTTTAAGCCGGCCGGTTATCATACGATCCGTTTCGATGCCTCCCGTTATTCTTCCGGAGTCTACTTTTACCGGATTGAAGCGAAGAATTTTGTCAAGGTTCGAAAAATGATTTTGATGAAATAAGCCGTCATATCTTAAGCTATTACAGATCAAAAAGCCCGGGAAAACCGGGCTTTTTTAGTATTGATTGAATTTTTGTACACTGAATTTTAAAAATATTCCAAAGTAACGGTTCCGAACTGTACTTTCGATTCGCCCATTGCCGGGAGAAATCATTTAGGTATGTATCTGAGCATTGTGAACATTCCTGGATTCCCGTTTGCACGGGAATGACACCGTTTCTTGTAGCATTATCACCGTGTGATGCTCAGACACATTCCCGTGTCGCGGCCTGCCCGTCTTTGTCGCGGCCTGCCCGCCACCGGTGGACCCAACTTGATTGAGAATCCAAAACAACACTTTACCGGTACCGTGTCATTCCCAACTTGATTGGGAATCCAAAACAATACTTTACCAGTACCGTGTCATTCCCAACTTGATTGGGAATCCAAAACAATACTTTACCGGTACCGTGTCATTCCCAACTTAATTGGGAATCCAAAATAACACTTTACCGGTACCGTGTCATTCCCAACTTGATTGGGAATCCAAAACAACACTTTACCGGTACCGTGTCATTCCCAACTTAATTGGGAATCCAAAATAACACTTTACCGGTACCATGTCATTCCCAACTTGATTGGGAATCCAAAATAACGGGTGGGAATGATATGCAACGCTCCTTACAAAACTTTTTCATGGTCATGAAACGGATAGGCGGGTTTTGAATCACGGGGACCGGTGCTAAGGTGATCCGAAAGAGTATCCCCTCCGACACTCCTCTCTGATCGAAAACGACAAATTATGACATCTCAATCGGATATGGATTTTTTTTAATATCTTCATTCAGATCGGTTATATCCGGTAAAAGGAATAAAAAAAGCGCAACCCGGTAAGTTGCGCTTTTTTAACTACAATTCTCTATTGAACCTTCACGTCTCCGAGGGTATTATCGTTATATACGTTTCCCGTCAAATCCGGGTTGGAGCCGTTATCATAAAAAATTCCCCAGCTCTCGCTATGCTGAATCAGGGAATTGGTCAGGGTGGCATTGGATTTGTTCAAATAAATCATAGCGCCGGAAGAAGAATAGCCGCCTCCCCATTCAATGATGCATTTATTCAGTACACAATTGGCGGAGATGGCATCATCCTGTATTTCCAAATAATCCCAGTAGCCTTTCTGCCTGGCGGCACCGGTAAATGTTATGGAATCGTTGTCAGTTCCCTGAGCCATAATTCCGCCACTGGTTCCGATAGTTAAGTCGGCTCCGGAATTCATTTCGATCACAGCGCCGGGATTGATGGTCAGTGTTCCGTTCTCAACAAGATTATATCCGTTTAAGCGGTAGGGCACATCCAATTTTAACAATGTAGCATTACCGTTTAGTGTACCGCTGTCGATATCCAGATAATCCTGGCTGTTGCCGCTGTATTGGCCCTGACCGATATAACCGATACTTTCAAAATCCCCGTGAACCGGACTCAGCGTGTTCAGTCGAATCACATTACCGGTGAAGGTGGGCCTGGCTTTGTCAGCGATTTTCACACCGTATGAAGCGCTGTTCTGAACCGTGTTATTATTAAAGGTAGGACTATTATCAATATAAACCATAGCTCCTGTAGTGGAATAGCCGCCGCCGTATTGAATGACGCAATTACTCATTTGACAGTTGGCATTCACGGCATCGTCTTCAAATTCAATATAATCCCAGTAGCCGTTTTGTTCCTGGGCGCCGGTAAAAGTAATCGGATTGGTAGAGGCAACACCATTGGCGATGAGTCCTCCGCCCGTGCTCACCGTTAAATCGGCACCGCTGTTCATCTGGATTGTTGTCCCGGCTTCGATAGTTAGTGTTGCATTCTTAACTGCATTATAGCCGTTGAGCATATAGGCAATATCCTGTTTTAGAAGGGTAGCATTCTGGGCAATGGTACCTGAACTCAGATCAATATAAAAATACCCGTTCCCTGTATACGTACCCTTCCCGATGGTACCGGCGTTTTTAAAAGAGGCCGTAACCGGACTTTTGGCATTGGCTGTAACCGTGTTACCGGTAAAAGTGGGGAATGCACTGTCATCGATCTCCACCCCGTTGGATAGTGATTGACGAATAGTGCAGTTGGAAACCGTGGCATTATTCTCAATATACAACATAGCGCCGCTAGTGGAATAACCGCCGCCATACTCAATCAGGCAGTTTTTCATTATACAATTGGCGTTGACGGCGTCATCCGAAAATTCGATATAATCCCAGAAGCCGCTCTGTTTAGTTTCACCGGTAAAGGTGATTTTGGCTGAAGTTCCATCAGCGATCAACCCACCGCCGGTGGATACATTGATTGAAGCGCCACTTTTAAACACAACCGTTGCTCCCGGTTCAATGGTCACGGTACCATTTGTGATGGATATGTATCCGTCGATCACATGGGTTTTGTCTTTCGACCAGGTTTCGTTGGCGGTGATACTCGAATTATGGTCTACAGTAGAGCCGCTATTATTTCCACCTCCGTTATTATCCGGGGTAGTCGTCTGTTCACATCCGTTAAACATCCAAATCGATGAAAAGATAATCACGAATGCGAACGCTTTAAATAAATGAAGCTTAAACATAAATCCTCCTCAAATGGGTTGGTTAGTCATAAATTATAAGACTTAGAACAAATGACTTAATTCGGAACGTTCGGAATATAGGGGAGCCTTTCTTTGTTTACAGTGACAAATGTCAAGGAGAACCATTTCATTATGAAGGGGGAACAATGAAATTAATTAACAAGCGCATTCATCTGTTTTATCTGTTTGCCATATCTTTATGGTTGGGAAGTACCTTGTTTGTCCTGGCCCGTTCCGGTGGGATTACGGGACGTACGGATTTGAGCGATACGCCGGGTTGCACCTGTCATAATGCATCCCCTTCCCAAAATGTACAGGTGCGGATCGATGGGCCCGATACGATGGAAATAAATGCTACGGCAACCTATAAAGTGATTATTAGCGGGGGGCCGGCCGCCGCGGCAGGTACTAATATTGCTGTAAACGGTGGCAGTCTGGCGCCGCAGAATTCCGCTTTACAACTTTTGAATGGTGAATTAACCCACAAAAGTCCTGTGAATTTTGATCAAAATCAGCAAGTCGTGTTTGAATTTCAATTTACGGCGCCGGCCGAACCCACGGCTATAACAATGGCCGCCAATGGCAATAGTGTAAATCTGAACGGCAGTAATTCCGGAGACGAATGGAATTTTGCACCGGACAAAATTATTACCGTAGAATCCCCGTCTGCACTTGATCATCTGGCCCTACAAGGACCCGAGCACTTTATTCTGGAAAACAATTATCCCAATCCATTCGGGAAAAATTCCCGGCTATCTCTCGATAATCCATCGACTACTATTCGTTATAGCTTAAAAACGACGGGACGGGTGCAGCTAACTATCTATAATGCTCTTGGTCAGCAGGTTAAAAGATTGGTCAATCGCACCCAGAGTCCGGGGGCCCACCAGATACGCTTTAATGCTTCTCATCTTCCCAGCGGCTTTTATTTCTATCGGTTAACGGTAAATGGCCAGTCCCGGACCAAGCGCATGCAATTGATCCGGTAGACCCTCTTTTTCAAAGAATGCCCTGCAGAATGTTGCCGGGCATTTTCGTTTGAAAATATTCATTTGATTTTTTCATCAAGCCAACCTATTTTCTTTGCGATCCTTAAGTTCAATAAAAATCATCCGGGAAGCGAAGAATGGGACAGGATATTACCGAACATTTAAAACAATTATTCGAGCGCTGGTCCAAGGAAAAAGCAGTTAGGATTGAACCCTTACCGGCACACGGTTCGGATAGGCAATATTTCAGGATTTTCGGAGCCGGCAAAACCGCAATTGGGGTATATAATCCCGATATTAAGGAAAATATAGCCTTCCTGACATTTTCCAAACACTTTTCCGAAAAAGGCCTCCTCGTCCCGTCCATCTATGATCAGGAACTGGATAAGGATATCTATCTGGAACAGGATTTGGGAGATACGACGCTTTTTTCTTTTTTAACGGAGAAGCGACAAGAAAATGGATTCTCGGACGAAATTATTAGTATGTACGAAAAGGTGGTCGACCAACTCCCTCGCTTCCAGGTCGAGGCAAACAAAGGACTCGATTACTCGGTATGCTACCCTCGGAAAAGTTTTGACCGCCAGTCCATGATGTGGGACCTGAATTATTTCAAATACTATTTTTTGAAGTTAGCCAAAATCCCCTTCGATGAACAAGCTCTGGAAGATGACTTTCAAAAGTTTACCGATTTCTTATTAGCAGTCGACAGAAATTACTTTCTCTATCGGGATTTCCAGTCCCGTAATGTAATGATCGTGAAAGATGAACCTTATTTCATTGACTACCAGGGAGGACGTAAGGGTGCATTACAATATGATCTGGCCTCTCTTCTCTATGATGCCAAGGCGGATATCCCGCAAGAAATCCGTATCCGGTTACTCGATCGATATCTGGATCGATTGGAAGAACTAACTGCGGTGAATCGTGAACAATTTTTACAGTTCTATCACGGCTATGTGTTGATCCGTCTTATGCAGGCTCTGGGTGCATATGGTTTTCGGGGATTTTATGAACGGAAAGAACATTTTCTAAAGAGTGTACCGTATGCCATAAAAAATTTGGAGTGGCTTTTAAACCATGCCGAATTTCCGATAGAATTGCCAGCCTTAACTGCGGTATGGAATGGTCTGGTGCGTTCTACAATCCTGCGTCAGTTCGGTGACGCTCATCTGCGTTTAACGGTCAGGATACAAAGTTTTTCCTACCGTCGAGGTATACCGGTTGATGAAAAAGGTCATGGCGGCGGCTATGTATTTGATTGTCGACTGTTACCCAATCCGGGTCGTTACGATACGTTCAAGACTCAAACGGGTAACGACCAGGCCGTAATCGATTTTTTAAAAAAGGAAGAAGAAGTACGCCGATTTTTGAAGCATGTCCAGGCGATCGTGGATCAGATGGTTGAAAATTATCAGCATCGAAATTTTACGGATATTCTGGTTGCCTTTGGCTGCACCGGGGGGCAGCATCGCTCGGTTTACTGTGCAAACCAACTGGCCCGCCATCTAAAATCGAAATTTCAAATCGATGTGGAGGTGCGACATCGCGAGTTGGAGATGCGCTGATGAAAGCAATGATCTTGGCTGCGGGGAAGGGCACCAGGTTGAAACCTATTACCAATTCCCGCCCCAAAGCATTGGTAGAAGTGAATGGTCTGCCTTTGTTACAACTGCTCATAAAACGACTTGTTTCTTTCGGTTTCGATGAAATCATCATAAATGTTTATCATTTTGCCGATCAAATTGTTTCCTTTTTGCAACATCATAATAATTTTGGTATCCGCATCGAAATTTCCAGAGAAGGGTCCCTTTTGGATACGGGCGGCGGATTGAAAAATGCTTCCTGGTTTTTTAATGATGATCAGCCCTTCTTAGTACATAATGTTGATGTGCTGACCAATTTGGATTACAGGAAACTAATGAACTTTCACCGCCGAAGCCGCTCTCTGGCCAGCCTGGCCGTCCGCCAACGGGATACATCGCGCTATTTGCTATTCGATACACATAATTTGCTTTGCGGATGGCAATCGAAAAACACAAATGAAACAATTTTGGTACGCCAGACCAATCCGTTAAAACCCTATTCTTTTATGGGTATTCATTTCATTTCACCGCAAATCTTTTCCCTCTTCGGGCAGGAAGAGAAATTTTCGATCATCCGTATGTATTTACAACTCGCCGGGCAAGGGCAAAAGATATCGGCTTTTCCTGCAGACGAATACGACTGGCTCGATGTGGGTAAACCGGAACAGCTTGTATCGGCATCTGCTTTTCTATCCAAACTAAAAAATTAAAATATTTTTATAAACATTGACATTGAGCCTCTTTGATTTTAAATTAACACTTGTTAGACGGTTTTAACAGTTGTTAATTTAAGGCTAACCATGAAAGAGTTGTGGAAAAAATATGATGAAATTGAGTTAACGCATAGTAGTGTCCACCATTTGATGGCCATGCATGAGTTGCTTAAGAAAAACGGCTATGTGCGCGGGGTAGATATCGCCAAATATCTGAATATCAGTCGCAGCAGTGTCTCCATTACTCTGCGAAAGTTGATCGGTAAAGGGTATGTTCTTGAAGACGAGAATAAATTTTACCAATTTACCGGAAGAGGTCAGAATCTTATCAACGGGGTTTTATCCAAACGGCATATCATCCAATTGTTTTTTGAGAAAGTATTAAACCTTTCCCCTGGTTCGGCCGAAGCGGAAGCCTGCAAGATCGAACACTTGCTGAATGAAGAAACCGGCCAGAGGTTGATGACTTTCATGGGCTATTTCCTTTCCGAAACCAAAGAAGTAAAGCAGTTTCAGCACGCTTATGGAAAATTCGTTTATGATTGCAATGAGGTTGACAATTGTTCCATTTGTGAGTTAAATTGCTACTTTGCCGGTCAGGATGAAGAAAAAATATTATCAGGGCAGGGATGAATCTATCTTTTTTTAAAAAGAATTTTATAACAGTTTTGAAAGCCGGGGCGGAAATTCTGCTGGCCGGATATATCTTACTCAACACCTCTTTTTTGCAAGTGGCGCTTTGGCAATATTACCGAATTATACAAGATGCTGATTTGGCCCGGATAGTTGCCGCACCTGCTTTTGAAAAAGTATCTTCTCAAACCAGTCTTCGGGGTTATAATAAAAATGAAAATGCAGACAATCGAGCTCAAACCAGGAGAGACTTGCTCTCTGTTTTAAAGGAAGCGGTTGTATCGTCATTGCTTCTATTTTTTCTTACCGTTCCCGATCCGAACATCTCATTGACCTTTAAACAATATGTCTATATCGATCGTCTACATTTCCCCAATTGTATTACACACTTTTCGATTCCCATCCTTAGAGCCCCGCCGTTCCTTGTCTAATTGTCAACCGAAAATTTGTTAAGCGGCTCGTCTCACAGAAGATCAACCCGTGCCGGGCGGAAGTATAGCACAGAAGTGACTCTTATCCGTTCCGGTATTCATAAATGGTATCTGTTTTCAGACCGGTTGGTCATGAAAATGGTTTAAAGGATACTTTCTTTTATGGAAAGACGAGTATTGATCGCAGCGGAATGGGTATTCTTTGCCGGGCTGCTGATCATGTAAAATTTTAATTATCTTTCGCTGTTTAAGCAGAGGCTCTATTCTAACAGGTAAGGAATTATGTTAGCACACAAGTATTATTTTGGGATAGTTTTATGGATATTTATGTTGCTTGCTTCCGGGTTGGCTAAAAATATCGCCGGTCTTGTGGTCGACCGTCGGACGGGTCAGAGGCTGGCCGGAGCGAATATATATTTAGAAAACACCGGGATCGGGACTTCATCGGATAAAAAAGGTGCTTTTATACTGGAAATTCCCGACACATTGTCCGGAACATATACGGTCATTGTTTCCTATGTGTCTTACAATAATTTCAAAAGGAAGCTCACCTTTCCTTTAGAGAAGAATAGATATTTCCGGGTCGGCTTGAAAGAATCCTTATTATATTTGGACCAGATTGTGGTTACAGGTACCCGTACGGAGCGGTTATTAAAGGATACGCCGGTAACGACTCAGGTTATAAAAGGGGACGTGTTGGTTGAATCGGGTGCAAGTGATGTATCGGAAATAATCGATGAAGTGACGGGTATTTCTGTAGAACATCACGACCGATTCGGTAGTAACCTCGATCTGCAGGGTTTTGATAGCAATCATATTTTGTTTATGGTGGATGGGATGAAGATTATTGGACGTCTGAACGGTCAGATGGATCTTTCCCAGCTATCGGTTAATGATATTGAACGTATCGAGATCGTTAAGGGAGCTTCTTCGGCTTTATACGGTAATCAGGCCATGGGGGGAGTCGTAAATATCATTACCAAAGAGGCAGATAAGAAGCCGCATCTCAATGCTTTAGTGAAAGGCGGCTCTCATGGCCTACTGGACAGTTATCTGTCGGTTGATGCTCCCTGGAGAGGATGGGCCTCCAAATGGAATTTTGGCCGCCGCTATTATGGCGGTTACGATTTGGACCCCAGCACATCGATGGAAGATGGACGGCATCAGGAAAAATATGATGCCGGTATGGAGGTGAAAGGATCTCTTGTGCAGCATGTATTTTTAAAACTGCGGACAGATTACTTTCAGGAAAAGCAGGGAAGAGTATTAAATGATTTTTTTGAAGAGAGGACCCACAACAGAAGATTTACTGCTGCCGGTCAGTTGCGTATTGATTCTCTTCTGCCCGTATCCCTGACGCTGAATTCCGAATTTACTCGCTATGAACATGCATATGGTGAAGTGGTTCGAAGTAGCGGATATTTTAAAAAAAGTGATCCGACCAATGATGGTTTGCTAAAAAACGAGCTTCTGTTATTTCGGAAGATCGGTTCACACCGGCTGAATGTGGGCTATTCATTGGAACAGGAATCCATAGAATCTCGCCGTGTCCTGGATGAAAATCGGCATTCGTTGCTCCATAACCTGTACATTCAGGATGAATATAAACCGCTGAAAGCCATCACGTTGTTAGCAGGCGGGCGTTATGATTTGCATTCCATCTATGGTAGCCAGTTTTCACCCAAGATAGCCCTCATGTGGTCGCCCTATTCGACCGGCCGGGTCAGGGTCTCTTATGGCCGGGGATTCCGGGCGCCTTCTTTTAAAGAACTTTATCTGTTGTTGACCGTACAGGATGTTAATCTGACGGTGAAAGGAAATCCTGATTTGAGGCCGGAACATTCGAATTCCTATAATCTGGATTATGAGTTCTGGAATGAAGATAATTACCATGGCCGAATTAGTTTTTTCTTCAATGCCGTAAAGGATTTGATAAATGATATCCGTATTGATGACGGTAATCCCGGTCTAAATTATACTTATCATAATTTCGATTGGGTAAAAACATGGGGTTTGGAATGGGATATGAAATATTTCCCAAGGGACTGGTTGGATATTTCTCTGGGATATAGTTACCTGGACTCCCGGGTGAAGAGTACGGGAAGGCCTTTGGGCGGTAAATTTAAACATAAAGCTCATGCCGCCCTCATTTTTTCGCTTCCCTATCATATCAAATTGAATATCCGGGCCCGCTATTTCGGTAAAAGGTATGATACCCTGATCGATGATAACAGCGGCCGGATAATCGAACGTATTCCCATTTCCGACTATACGGTTTGGAATGCCAACTTCAGTATAAAGATGCCCTATCATTTAAAACTGTCCGTTGGCGGATTTAATTTAACGAACTATGTAAATAAAACATGGGGCCCCATGCCCGGCAGAGAATGGTATGCCGGCTTATCGTATTCATTATAATTTAATTTTTGGAGGATTTATTATGTCACGATTTATATTAATTACCGCATTGGTTTTGGCTTTAAGTTTCTTGTGGAATTGCTCTAAGAATACAACAAGTCCGAAGAATGATCTGGGCCAGGTGGAATCCTATACTACCGGCAATGTGAAAACCGAAGGTACCCAGTACTTTACTTTTGCATCTAAAAAGGCCGTTACCCGGAAGCCGGATGAATATGATCTGGCTTTTGACCTGGAGGAGCGTGAGGCTGAGGTCGGCGCACCGGGAAGTTGCGAATATTTTGCCATTTCCACGGATCCGGTCGTTAAATTAGGCCCCGGCGTGACCGGAGTTCGGCTGGATGCCTCGTCCCTGGACGATGTGACTGAAATTCCGCAGGCCAATCAGTTTGTCGCCGATGATACACTGGCCGAGGCGGTCATAGGAAAGTCCTGGTTCGATGCCCAGAACGGATATAGTGTTCGACCGGATGTTTATGTTCTAAAACGGTGTGACGGTTCCTATGCGCTTGTTCAGTTTAAACACTATGATTTTGATATGACGAAAATGCAAATTTCGAATATCTATTTCGATTTTAAATTGAATGGAACCGGTTCTACCGATTTTAGCCAGACGGCTTTGGATTCAGGGCAAACCGGCAATGGTTATGAGAAAACACAATACTTTTCATTAAAAGACGGACAGCTCTCCATGGGTTATGGTACCTGGGACCTTAAAACTATAGGCAGTGCGATCTGGCTCGGTCCCAATGTGACCATGCATAAATTGGAGAACACGGATATCGATTCGGTTACTACCGTTTCAGCTACTGATTTTACAGGAGACCATCTGCAAAAGTACTTAACCATGGGTTGGTATGATTCCGATGAAAACCATAAAGTAATTCCCAGAGATTATGCGTATATCGTAAAGACAAAGCAAGGGAAAATAGTTGCCTTTGCTTTGACTAACTATTATGATGATCAGGGTAACTCGGGTGCTTTTACCATCCAGTGGAAATATTTGCAGTAAAACTATCCTTAATGTAAAAGATCTCCCTCTGAACCGGGAGGTCTTTTTTTCTTCAATACTCTCTTATTCATGCATTGATCTGGCTTTGCTTCCCGTAAAACAGGTTACTATTCTTTGTGAACCCCTTTAAAAAATTATAAACATTGGTCCGAATATCAGAAAATTTTTTTTCTCTTGCATTTAAAGTTTTTGGTATGTAGCATTTAAGTGTAAAAATCTTATTTATGAGTGCCAACTTTGGTGATTAATTGTTAAAGAAAAAAGTGTTATGTACAATTAGCTGAATATTTCACTATTTTTTTAAGGAGGGTTTATATGAAACGCAATATTTTACGATTCGGAATACTTCTGCTCTTACTGGGAATGACCGCTTTGGAATGGAGTTGTTCGGCTTGGTCCGGCATGATTAATCTGATGATGCCCGGTGACAGCAGACCGCACGAGATTACTTATGCCGTCCAAAAAGTGACCCCGAAGCAATTTGATGCAATTGCCAAAGAACTTGAAAATAAGTATGATCTGGAGTTTAATCATATCAAACGTTTTCGGGAGGCTAACATTCTATCCTATAAAGGACCCGAAACCTGCCTGGGCTGCCATAAAGAGATTACCGTCAAAGATCATATTACCCAAAAAGAGAAGAGAGTAGATCTGATGAAAAATCTACTCTCCTCGGCGCATTATAAATTTTTTACTATGAAACATTCCAATGTATGGGGATTTAACGGAAAACTGGCGGATGATTTTCCCATGGGTAAAATTGATCGTCCTTGCCCCAAACCGGGTTCTTTTGCCATGACTGCCTGGGCGGAGATCGTTGTTAATCAGCGTGGTGATACGCTTTCGGAAGGATGCGGCCAGTGCCACATCGGCGGAGAGTATCAGGTGCCCTTAGGCGGAATGATGCCCGGTTATCGAACGCTCGAAAAAGAGAAGAAAACCATTGATTGCCTGATTTGTCATTCGGCGGCCTATGATATGAACCGAAAGACGGTTATTACGGATAAATACGGTAATCGCTGGGGACAGGACCGCTCTATGAAGGCAGCAATGTCAGTCACAAAACCTACTTCGCAAAATTGTTTGCGTTGTCATCAGCATAATTTCGGCGGCGATGTTTATGTGGATGATGCCGATCCCTCATTCATGCAGAGTCAGACAAATACCGGCTATACCCGGCCGCGGGTTCTGCATCCCGGTTCGAAACGGGGGACTCCCTTCTCTCCTTCCTGGGACGTTCATGCGGCCAATGGTGTGCAGTGTATCGATTGTCACTATACGGAAGGTCATTTAATTGCCAAGGGTACCCATACCACAACCATGATGACCAACGACCTGCCGGATGTCGAGGTAAAATGTGAGGATTGCCATACGGCCGAACCCCATGGAGAGAATGCGGATTTAGACGATTATTTAAACGCCCACGTGGAGAAAATTGCCTGTACAACGTGCCATATCCCTTCCTTACATCCTGATAACGCTACCATGCGTGATTTTTCCAAAACGGTTTTTGAAGAGAAATCGGGAATCTATATTTATGATGATATAAAAAAGGAAACGTTACCGGGAAAAGGTATAGATTATGTTTGGTGGAATGGGGATGCCACTTTCCTCGGTAACCCCATCGGTGATAATCCGAACGGTGCCAATTTGTATAGTTTTTACAAGCCAACCCACATCTGGCCGGAATATAAAAATTTCGATTACAAAGGATGGTATGAAAAAGTGATGCGTCCCATAGCCAAAAGAAAACCGTCCAAGCTTTACGCCATCAAATTTTTTAATGGCAAACAGCATATCGATTTACAAAATATGGGGCCCTTCGGAGGTATGTTTGTGCCCTATAATCTACCTACTTATTATCGTACAGGAAATCCGGATAGCGCCACGGTTATCGAAATGAAAAAGAGCATGATGAAGAAAATGTATGGTTTTATGTTCGATAAATATCTGATGGATAAATTTATATCTTTTATGGATGTGGATAATTGGGATACCGGAGCGTATGACGATGTTGTGCATCATCGTAAAGTTCAACCACGATGGATACCGATGGATGCCCGACTTGAAATCAGCCATGCGGTGAGAAGAAAAGGTGCGTTAACTTGTAAGGATTGCCATAGACCGGACGGATTTTTAAACTGGAAAGAGCTGGGTTATACACCCGATGAGATCGAGTCTTTAAGTCAGAATCCTTTGGAATAGATAAGAAAATTCGATTTAGTAGATAAAAATCCTCTTTTATTATAAAGAGGATTTTTTTTATTAACCTTGTATTTTTCAATTATTTTATTTACACTTGGTTTATAGTAGCAAGCCTTTTTTTAAGTAAAAAATTCTTAATCAATTGAAGTACCATAAAAAGAAAGGAAGAAAGATGCGTCTTTTTTCTACAATTGTTTTTCTTTTTTCCATGGTGGTTATTAGTTGGGCCGGTAACCAGGTGGATCCGAAGGTAGCCGGTAAATGTATGACCTGCCATAAAGAAAAATCGCCGGGCTTGTATAAACAGTGGTATGGTTCCTCCCATGCCCAACACGATGTAACTTGCATTAGTTGTCATGGTGCCCAAAAGGGCGATGCCGATGCCTTTATGCATGAAGGTGCTCTGATTGCCACTCTGGTTACTCCTAAAGATTGCGGCCAATGCCATGAGAAAGAAGCCAAAGAAGTCCAGGCTTCTTATCATGCCACGGCAGGCAAGATACTCGATTCGAAGGATGCCTATTTAGCCCATGTGGCGGGTGGAGAACCTGTGGCGATTACCGGCTGTGAAAATTGCCATGGCGGGGTGATAAAAATCGATCCGAAGTCACCCAATAAATTGTCGAAAAAATCCTGGCCCAATTCCGGCATCGGACGGATTAATCCCGACGGCTCACTTGGCTCCTGCAATACCTGCCATACACGGCATGCTTTTTCAAAAAAACAAGCCAGGCAGCCCGAAGCCTGTTCCAAATGCCATTTAGGCCCGGATCACCCTCAAAAAGAGATATATGCCGAATCCAAACATGGCAACGCCTACTATACTCACAAGGAGGAAATGAATTTAGGAGCGGATCGCTGGGTTGTCGGACAGGACTATTACGAAGCTCCTACTTGTGCCACCTGCCACATGTCGGCTAATCCTTCCCATGGAGTTACTCATGATGTGGGGCAACGTATCTCATGGACCTTGCGGCCGCCTATTTCCAAGCTTAAGAAAAACTGGCAGCAGCGTAGAAAAAATATGAAACAGGTCTGCATCAATTGCCATAACACCAATTTTGTGGATGGACATTACTATCAGTTCGATGCCCTGGTAAGGCTTTACAATGAAAAGTTTGCTAAACCGGCAACAGATATTATGAAACTGATTAAAAAGAAAAAGGTTATGAAAAATCCTGCCGCTTTTGCTAATGAAATTGAATGGACCTATTGGGAATTATGGCATCATGAAGGACGACGTGCCCGGCACGGCGCAGCGATGATGGGGCCCGATTATACCTGGTGGCATGGTATTTATGAAGTGGCTCAGCATTTCTATTTTAAATTTATTCCGGAAGCCAGAGCGTATAATGATCCGGATGTAAATGCCTATATTGACAAGTTATTTAAAACGGATCCCATGCATAAATGGCTGTCCATGGATACAAAAGAGTTAAAGCAGAGAATTCGTTCGGGGCAAATGCAAAAAATTTATCAAAGTCTTTTTCAAAATAAATAGAGAATAAGGTATGCTGGAAAAATATCTGAATTTTATTAAAAGTGTCTCGGTCAATCACCTGGGAAAGATAGGTGTCATTTTAACGACCTCTTCTTTCGTTACTTTTGTGATCCTTGAATTGGCCCGGATGATCGGCCTGTTCACGAACGCTTATATCGGTCTGATTAATTATCTGGTATTTCCCACTCTATTTATCCTCGGGTTAATACTAATACCCATAGCCTGGGCGCAGCGGAAGAGAGAAACGGGTAAGTCTGCCAAGCAATTGTTGGAAGAACAATTTACCTATCAGGGAGTCAAAGAAGGGTTCTGGGGATCAAGGGTAGTGATTACAATCGGTTTGTTCAGCCTGATCAATATCCTTTTCCTGCTGATTGTTTCTACCCAGATGCTGAGCTTCATGGATGAAGCTGAGTTCTGCGGTACGGCTTGTCATAGTGTGATGAATCCGGAATGGACTACTTATCAGCAGTCTCCTCATGCCCATGTCAGATGTGTTGAATGTCATGTAGGAGAAGGGGTCGATGCCCTGATATCCAGTAAACTGAACGGAGCCTACCAAATTCTTTCCTTGACCTTTCATCTCTATAAAAGCCCCATACCGACTCCTGTTCATCAGCTACGTCCGGCCCGGGAAACTTGTGAGAAATGTCATTGGCCTGAAAAGTTTTACGGAACCCGCTTAAGAACATTTGTGCATTATGCCATGGACGAAGCTTCGACACCCCAATATACGACCCTGAATCTAAAGGTTGATATCGGTAGAGGGCAGGAAAAAGCAGGCATTCACTGGCATATTTCCAGGGATACAAAGGTTCGTTATGCATCGGTTGACGATCAGCGCAAAGAGATGCTCTGGATCGAGGTAGATAACAAAGACGGTTCGATCCGCCGTTTTGTGAATAAAAAACATACGGTAAAAGATTCTGCGGAAGCGGAGGCGGCGAGAGTGATGGATTGTGTGGATTGCCATAACCGGGCGACCCATATTTATGAAAAGCCGGAATATGCGGTAGACCGTCGCATGCATCGGGGGCTGATCGACCGTTCGATTCCCTATATAAAAAGAGAAGGATTGGCAGCTATTACGGCTAATTATAACACCAAAGAGGAGGGCTTAGAAGGGATCAGGAAGCATATCGAAGGATATTACCAACGCCATTATCCCCGACGCGCCGGACAGATTCTGGATAAGTTGGATCGGGCAGTTTCTACCTTGCAGGCCATCTATACCCGCAATATACATCCCGGGATGAAGATTACCTGGGGCAGTTATCCAAACTATATCAATCATGACGGCTGTTTTCGTTGTCATAACGAAAATATGGTTGATCAACAGGGGAAAGTGATATCCCATGAATGTACCACCTGCCACTCTATTTTGGCTATGGATGAGAATGAACCGTTTAAATATTTGAAGCCGGCACAGAAAAAGGAAAGAAATGCAGCCATGCACAAATATTTACAGGATGAATTTCTGAATGCCTATCTTCGGGACTGAAAAGGTGATTTCTGAGAGGAAGAAAGCCTTGCCCGTTCGGACAGGGCTTTCTTATTTTTTGCGATAAAAACCGGATACCGTTTTATTCTCAAAACGAAAAATAGAATAGGCAGTGAGTAGAATAATCAACCCCATAATAATAATCAATCTAACCCAGGGAATATGCATAGCAATACGGTATTGGACAAAACCAATGGTAATTTTAATCCAGGTTAAAAAGGCAATTCCGAGATAGACCTGCCAGATGCGGGGAATCCATTTGTTGCGGATAAAAAGTGTGCCGATAAATAAAAAGGATATAATTGCCGGTGCCCATCCTGCAAAGCGGAGTAAATGGGCTGAAAAAAGAATGGCAGTTAAAAGTACAGGAATTAATTTGATAATCACCTTTGCTCCTTCATTTTATAAAAATTTCAAATGTAATCATCCTACATTTCACCCGGGATAATCAATATTAAAAGAAGTTTCCCGACAAAACAACCCGAATATACTAATTTCTCGCTAATCCCTCAAAAATATTCCGCCGGTAATGGGCTGCGAAATTAAAAATGGAACCAATAACCGATTACAGTGAAAAAAACTAATTGTAAACCATAAACAAATTCCATTATACCAAGCCGGCGAACGGTTCCGGCTTTTTGCAGGAATAATCCATACACAGCTCGTAACAATAAGTTCAACACCCCGAATAAGGCCAGAACCGGAAGCAAATGTTCCGATATCAGAAAAGCCGCCAGGAGCACAGATAGAATATGTACCGTCAGAGCGCTCTTCTTTCCGGACGGCTGTCTTTTAATGCTCTGTAAACGAGCATGAACATAGAAAGCAGTGGGGATGGACCTCGTTAATAATAAAAGCCATAAAGCGAGGGATTCTGCTGTTCCCCAACCTGCGCTCAATGCCATACTCATGGTCATTAACCCGATGGCCGCGGGTGCGATAATTTCAATATAGATTCTTTTATTCCAATGTAACAAATCGAGAATCAGATAAAAAAACATCATACCCAGTGCTCCGTACACCGGTAAACCGGCTTGCAGGGAAACCCGGGTGAGATAGAAATAAAAAGCGAAGACGCCTGCCGAACCATAACCGATAATAAATAACAGAGCCGATTTTCTTTTGGCCTTATAAGAGCTGAAAAAGATTTTCACTGGCTGATGAGCCAGAAAGGTTAAAAAGGTTGCAAGAGCCAATAGGGCATTGGGTACGGACCAGACGACAAGCAGACCTAATAGCAGAGGTTCTATAGTAAATCCCCAGGCGCCATGCTCGCGGGGCAGAGCGATCATTTTTATAGAGAGCCATACGTTGCGTTTCATTTTATCCGTTCGTTTTAATCAGAAATAGGTTCATGTTGATTTTTCCTCCCATAAAAAAGGGGCAATTTACTGGAATTGCAGACAGAATGCCAAAGAAAAATTGTGTCGTTTTTTTAAGAGATAGATTTTGGGTTTTGTGCCCATTCAATTACTAAAAACACAAAAGATGAGTAGCTAAATCAGGACCGGTCCGTAATCCGGAACAACAGGCTGAAACGATCGTGTCATTTCCAACCACAGTACCTTGTTATGCCTGCCCGGCTTCGTCGTGGCCCGCCTGCCTCGGGCACGGCCTGCCCGGCTCCGGCGGGCCCAAGCGGATTGGAAGGTCATCAAAAATAAAATAAATATTTCCTTTGAAATCTTGCTTTAAAACCATTATTATATATTTAGCAAAAGAGCAAACTGAAAAATTATATTTATAACCAAAGTGATAGAGGGTAAAATGAAGCAACATTCCGCCCGATTCCCAAGCCCTATCGGAGATTTACAAATTATTTGTACCCCCGAAGCTTTACTCGGTATACATTTTGAGGAAAATTTTACGGATGTTCCTATGGGGGACTCCGCGCTAATCAGAAGGGTGAAGAGGGAGTTACAGGAGTATTTTAAAGGTAAACGCAAGGAATTTAATTTGCCTTTGGATATGAAAGGCACACCTTTTCAATGGGAGGTCTGGCAGGCTTTAATCAGGATTCCCTTTGGACTGACCGTAACCTATGGAGATTTAGCGAAACAGATTGGACGGCCCAAAGCGGTTCGTGCTGTGGGCATGGCCAATGCGCGTAATCCCATCCCCATCATTGTACCATGTCATCGTGTTATCGGCAACACCGGCAAATTAGTCGGATATGCAGGCGGCTTATGGCGCAAGGAATGGTTATTACAGCATGAACATTTTTTGCTTATATAGGCATCCCCGGTAACACGGCGTATTTTTAACGCTGAGCGACCAGTTTTAAATAATCGCTTAGAATATGAGCTGTTTCCATCAGGTACAAATCGGTTTGCTTTTTCCGGTCGTCTTTTTTTTGAAGCGCTTTTAATTTATCTTTCAGTTTATCCTTTTTTTTACGAATCTCTCTGCGTTTGGATTCTTGCAGAGAAAAGAGCTTCTTTTCCCGTTCTTTTTTGGCCTGCGCGATCTGTTCCAGCAGGATTTTAAACTCAGGGTCTTTATGAATCCTGGCCTGATGAATCGAGCGTAGTCGGGGGATCAACGGATCGAGCGACGTCGAATACAAATGATAATCCGCAGGTTCGATCTCATCCCAGGATAGAGCAAATTTTTGACTACGTTCCCCGATTTTCATACCATCCAGTCTCGAAGGAATCTCCAGATCGGGAATAACCCCTCTTTTTTGTGTACTGCCGCCGTTTATTCTGTAAAATTTGGCAATGGTCATTTTGATCTGCCCCAGTTTTTCTGTACTTCGGGGAAAGAACCTGTTGAGACGAATAATATTCTGCACGGTTCCTTTACCGTAGGTCTGTTCTCCGATGATCAGACCCCGTTCATAGTCCTGGATTGCCGCGGCGAAAATTTCCGAAGCGGAGGCACTCAGATGATTAACCAGAACAGCGAGGGGGCCGTTATAGTAAATATTTTGGTTCCGATCCCGTTCTTCGGATACGGCTCCTCGCGTATTGCGAACCTGGACAACGGGTCCGGAGTCAATAAACAAACCGGTCAGATTAACGGCTTCACTTAAGAAGCCACCTCCGTTATTACGCAGATCGATGATGATACCATCTACACCGGCGCCCTGTAATTGGCGAATTAATTTTTTTACATCCCTGCTGGTGCTGGCATAATCAGGATCCCCCTGGCGCATGGCGTCATAGTCGAGATAGAAATCCGGGACATCGATCACTCCGTATTTGTAGATCATCCCATTGTGTTTGATTTCCAAAGTGTCACTCTTGGCAGCCCTGTCTTTCAGCCGTACCTTATCGCGAGTGATCTCAATCGTGTCCGGCGGTGTGTCGGCAGTGGCGTCGGCCCGTAAAATCTGTAAGCGTACTTTGGTCCCCTTCGGGCCCCGAATAAGCTGAACCACATCATCAATTCTCCAGCCAATCACATCCACTATCTCCCCTTTATCTCCCTGACCCACTCCGGTGATGCGATCGTTAGGATGTAAGAGGCCGCTTTTTTCTGCCGGGCCGCCAGGTACAATATCCACTACTTTGGTGTAATCATCTTCTGTCCGTAAAGAAGCACCGATACCTTCCAGAGAAAGGCTCATGCGGATTTTGAAATCATCACTCAATTTCGGCGACATATAGGAAGTATGAGGATCAAAAATTTCCGCAAAGGCATTCATATACCATTGGAAAACATCTTCACTCTCGGTTTGAATGACCCGTTTGAAAATAGTATGGTAACGTTTTTGTAAGGTTTCATATATTTTATCGTCTTTTTTCCCTTCCAGTTTCAAATTCAGAGCCTCGTTCTTAAGTCGTTTCCGCCAAATGCTATCCAGTTGAACCGTGTTGTCGGCCCATGGCTCTTTGGAACGGTCGGGCCGATAATATTCATCGATCGTAAAATCAAAAGGAGTTTTTAAACGTTCCGAAATATAGTGTTGCCGTTCGGCAAAGCGCCGACCAAACCGGTTAAACATTTCATAGGCGACACTTAAATTACCGGCTTTCAGAAAATCATCAAGCTGGTAACGATATTGTTCGAACTGATCGATATCCGATTTTAAAAAATAACTACGGTTGCCGTCTAATATATCCAGAAAATTATCGAATAATGCGCTGGAAAGGGAATCATTTATTTCCTTATGATGATAATGATTATGTGACAATAAATAGGATATGACCTGCTCCACCCGATGGTGAATAGGTTTAGCCGTCAGAGGCTTAAAGGTCAGGGCAGTACTGTCGGACTGGGTGGCATATCCGCCCTTAAAAATAACTAAAGCAAGAAGAATGGTGAAAATTGATATTTTATATTTCATAAGTGATTCCATCTATTGGGTTCATAAAAGGACTGGTATGTTTTATTGGTAAAAATTAATGCCTATACAATGCAGACTCCCGAAGACTTCCTTTTTTTTACATAGAAAATATCTTATTAAAATACGTTGTTTCAAAAAGGTTCCGTTTATTCTCGGTTCAATTAGTAAAAACGTTAAAATAACTGAAAAGATCAAGTGGTGCAAAAAATAATCTGTAAGGCTAAACATGTTGCGGGGTTCGGATTAACTGTACGGCAAAAAACGAAATCAGACTGAAAAAGGCGGCGCCCAGGAATACCATACGGTAATCGACCATCCAGATCAATCCGCCGATGGCGGGGATGACGACGGCGGCAATATGATTGATTGTAAATCCGACCGCCATGCTGGGAGCGATATCCTTCGTATCTCCGACTTTTTGGAAATAGGTGCGGATCGCAATCGAAAAATTAAAAAATATATGGTCAAAAATGTAAAGTACAGCCACCATCCAACCGGTTTTAGTAAAAGCATAAGCCGAGAAAATAAAAATCAGACTACCGTATTCCAAGGATAAAACTTTGCGTTCTCCAAAGCGGATAATAGCTTTACCGATTAATGGGCTTAGAAAAAAGTTGATGATGTTATTCAGTACGAAAAGGGCCGTGATGGTTTGGACGCTAAAATCAAATTTTTTAACCAGCAGGAATACGGCAAAGGCTACGAATACCTGACGGCGGGCTCCGGCCATAAAGGTAAGAAAATAATAAAGGCCGTATTTCTTGCGAAAGATCATTTTTTTATGCTGCACGATGAGATGCTTTCTCGAAGGCTTTTGGGTGAAGGCCCAAAAAGATACGGTAATCAGTACCAAACCCATCATCAAATAGATCTGCCAGTAGGCAAGCCAGGCAGTGACCATTAGAATGATGATTCCTACTACGATATTGGCTACCGACCCGTAACTGCGTTGTTTACCGAAAACCCATGGTGCGGTTTGCACATCGAAGTATTGCAGGGTCAGGGATTGGTTAGTGGTTTCATAATAATGGAATCCGAAACTCATGACCAGTGTGGTAAGCATAATGCCGGAGAAGGAAGGAAAGAATCCGGTGATGGCGACTCCGAATCCCAGAAAAAAAATCGAAAGTGCAGAGAGGCGATGTTCCGGCATAAGCCGGATTACAAAGATGGCCAGAAGGGCCAGGAAACCGGGAATCTCGCGTACGCCCTGGATAATACCTACCTGATTGCCCTGCAAATGGGCCATTTCCACGGAAAAATTATTAAACAGAGTTCGCCATGTTTGCAGGCCTGTCATCGAAGCAATGGTTAAAACGACCAGATAGCGATACATATGATCTTGTTTGACGGCAGCAAAGGCAGGATGGATCGTTCTATTCAAAGGCATCAAGATTCCGTTTAATAGGATTCGATATTGACATTCTGAAATTTACGATGTGCAGTAATTAGATTCAATGTGAAGTGGATGAATTATTACAATCTTCCTGCTCTATGAATTACAAGGTTTTTCGAAATCTCTGTTTAAATTATTTTGTAACTTTTTTGTATATTCATGCGTATTATAGAAAAAATCGTTGGGAGGATTTATGATGTATTTTGTGAATAAAGCCTTATCTGTAATGCTGTTCCTAAGCATTGCCTTTTGTCTCACATCTTCAAGGGCTTTTGCACAGAACAAAAAGGAATATGACCATCAGGCCTTAAAAAAGATCGAAAAAAGGGCTGAAGAGAAATATTTTAAAGATAAATCCCTTCAGACTTTCCGTTATGAACAGGATACGATTATTGATTCCGGCGAGGTGATTACCGGCAATATTATGGTCATTAAACACGATTTGAAGATCCGGGGAAAGGTTGTCGGCGATATCATCATCATCAATGGCAATGCCTACATTAAGCCTGAAGCTGATGTCCAGGGCGACATTACCTGCATAGGCGGCAGAATACGTCAGTCGGCTCATAGTACTGTCACCGGAAATCAGATTGAGACGCAGGCAAAAAACCTGTTTCCCCGCACGGAACATCGTCGCTGGATTTTGGGTCTATCCGTTGCCGACCAACCCGATAAACCGTTTTCGGATGGATATCGTACCCCATACAGCACGCTACCCTTAGCTCAGACCCATAAGTCGTTAATTTTAAAATATAACCGGGTCCAGGGTATCTTTCTCGGTCTGTCTTCTCCTAAAAAAATTACCGGAAAATATAATTACTTAAATTTACACGGATTCTTCGGATATGGATTTAAAGAGAAAAAATGGCGTTATAGTTTGGGAATAGATCGTTGGTTTTTTAATCAACGTGACTACCGTTTTGAATTAGGTGCCAAAATTTATAATTTAACCGATACCAAAGACGGATGGTTGATCACTCCCTGGGAAAATAGCCTGGCCGCCGTTTTTCTGCATCAGGATCTGCAGGATTATTATCAAAGACAGGGGTATGAATTTCACCTCAGCCAGAACTGGACGATTTTCTTTAAAGGGACGCTGGCCTATCGAAGCGATCAGTATAATTCTCTGAAGAACCATACGGAATGGTCCTTATTTAATGGCAAAAAAAAGTTCAGAAGAAATCCGGCCATCGACGAAGGACTCATGCGCAGCCTGTATGGAGAGTTGTATCTGGATACACGAAACAATCTTAACCGCCCGCATAGCGGATGGTATGCCCGTTTGGGAATTGAAACTTCAAATAGTAAATTAAACAGTGACTTTTCTTTTAACCAGTACGACCTGGAAGTGAGACGTTATCAGAAGCTTAGTCAATTCGATCGCCTGGATATGCGGATAAAGATTGCTACCTCGCAGGGATTTGTGCCGGCTCAAAAACTGTATCAACTCGGCGGGGTAAGTACCCTGCGCGGTTATGGCTTCAAAGAACTGCGAACCACATCCGGCAGATATGGAGGCGATCGTCTGCTACTGGCAAATTTTGAATATAATGTGAATCCGCGGGTAATCTTCTCGGATTTCTTATTTTTCGATGATTTACATTACATCTTTTTTCTCGATATGGGTAATGTCTGGATGCGCTCCCAGGTAAGCGGTAGAGATTCCTGGCAATCCGGTTATAGTCAATTGCAATGGAAGGATATGAAATCGGATATCGGTATTGGGTTAAGCGGAGGATCAGGTAGTCATTTCAGATTGAATATTGCCAAGAGATTGGATACGGGCAGGAAACCGTTCGTTTTTACCCTTCGGCTAACCAAACCGTTTTAGTGGGAAATAGGGCTCTTATGAAAATACTCTTTAATAAAAAAGGCCTCTTCTGGGTACCCTTACTTGTGATTCTTCTTTCCTGTAGAATGGCCTTTTCCGGTGAGAATCAATTACTCATGCGAGATCTTGGAAACAGGCAGATCACTTACGCCGGATTTCTTATTAACAGTGATCGAATGATTCATGTAAAAGCTATCGGTGCCGGAGCGGAGAGCAGACTGACACGGACCCGGAATTATCAGCAAGATCGTTTTAACATGTTCGCTTATGCCTGGATTATCAATGCGCAAACCCGGGAGATGGTCTGGCGGATGACTCCGGAAAATACCAGGCATACGGGATGGGCCGAATGGAATCGTATTTTTAACGGCGATGTGAAACTGAAAAAAGGTCGCTATGAAGTATATTTTGCCGCGATCGAACCTTCTTTCTTTTTCTTCAACGGGGGATTCCTGAGTTTCGGGAAATTACTTCATCGTATCTTTTCCGGCGATGAGGATTGGCAGGAGGAGTCCAAAGAATGGATGGTGCGCATTAGTAATGTGGATGAAATACTGGAGGCCCGGGCGGTCCGGAAACAACAGCGCACTCTCAAAGATCGGATGGTTGCCACTCTTACCAATTTACATGATGAAGAACGGGCCCATACGGGCTTTGCTCTTACAAAACCTCTCAAAGTAGAAATCTATGGTTTGGGCGAGGGCTATAAAGGACGTATGTTTGATTACGGCTGGCTCATTAATGCGGATACCCGGGAAGAAATATGGAAGATGCGGGAAGATGAGTCCGATTATGCCGGAGGAGCCATTAAAAACCGCTTGTTTCATGTAAAGCTCAAATTGGAATCCGGCAATTATCTGCTTTATTATCGATTGGATGCTAATCATTCCTCGCAGGAATGGAATGCCAATCCTCCTTACGACCCCTTTTTCTGGGGAATATCCATTCGGCCGGTTTCTGCCGGGTATGAACCATCCATTGTTAAAAACTACAGTGAATCAACCCAAAAGCCTCTGATAAGTATGATTCGTGTCGGGGACTATGCCTATCGCGAGAAAGGGCTGCTGGTTAAACGTCCGGCTAAAATCCGGATTTATGCTTTGGGAGAAGGGCGGGACGGCCAGATGTTTGACTATGGCTGGATTAGTCGGGTGAGTGATGGAAAGATCGTATGGAAAATGGAATATGCCCATACTCAGCATGCCGGCGGAGCCTCCAAAAATCGTCTTTTTAATGGAGTCATTACGTTGCAAAAAGGGAAATATGTGGTACACTATCAGACCGACGATTCCCATTCTTACGAAGAATGGAATGCCGGAAAGCCGGACAATCCGAAGATGTGGGGAATTACGATCTATCCTGTTAATAAGGATTGGAATGCCTTTACGGTTTTGGGCCAATCTCAAATGCGCAATAAAAACATCATAGCTCGTCTGGTACGTGTCGGTGATGATGAACATGTCCGTAAGCAATTTCACTTAAACAAAACAACCAGAATACGCATTTATTGCATCGGTGAAGGGGATGAGGATGAAATGTATGATTACGGCTGGATAGAAAATCTCACGGAACATCGCACCGTTTGGAGGATGCGTTATAAAAACACGGAACACGCGGGAGGGGCCAGAAAAAACAGAATGATCGATACGACGATTACGTTACCTTCGGGTGTCTATCAGGTACACTTCAGATCGGATGGAAGTCATTCTTATTATGATTGGAACAGTGCGCCTCCCGATGATCCGCAAAATTGGGGTATTACCCTATATAAGGTAAACAAATAGAGAGAGGGAAAACCATGAAACGGTCATTTTTTATCGCAGCAGCACTTTTTTTAATAATCGGGTCTTTGACGGAAGTGCGGGCAACCACGCTGGAGGAGACTTTCAAAAAGCAGGTTGCGGTTGATGATATCGTTCGGTTAGAGCTATCCAACACCAACGGTAGCATAGCCATCCGCCATTCGGATGATGCTGATATCCATATCCTTGCCAGAAAAAAGGTCAGTGCCAGTACCGGCAGTACTGCCAAAAAGCTGTTAGACGATCTGCAGATCGATATTGATCAGGTGGATGATGTGCTGCAAATCAGGACGATTTATCCCAAGAGTCAAGACAGAGGTGGATTCTTTGCCTGGTTGTTCGGTCAGAACGGCAACAATAAAAGCGTACAATATGAAATAGCGGTTCC
>JALSTK010000027.1 GCA_026983775.1 Calditrichia bacterium | reverse complement strand
TTATCGATATTATCATGATCCAAGAACGATGCAGGTTTATTATGTTCGTGACGAGCTGCGAAATAATATCGTGTACTTGAATAATTCCTGACACCATCTCTTGTAACAAATGCATTAGCACCATATTCAGTCAATCCAAGTCCATCAAATAAATCGAGCAAATCACCACCATTAGCGTAAAAATCTTTTAGATCATTCCAGTCTGCAACTCGATATTCTGGACCAAAAACATTTTCAACGATTTGGTCCCAATTAGATTGGTCCGCATATCTAGAATCCGTTACACCGAAATTACCATAAATGGTGCCATCATCACTATTAGTTACGATTGACTTTTTAACAACCATAATTTTTTTCGTACCATACCAAGAACCTAAAGTGATTAAGTAATTATCGATATTATCATGATCCAAGAACGATGCAGGTTTATTATGTTCGTGACGAGCTGCGAAATAATATCGTGTACTTGAATAATTCCTGACACCATCTCTTGTAACAAATGCATTAGCACCATATTTTGTCAATCCAAGTCCATCAAATAAATCGAGCAAATCACCACCATTAGCGTAAAAATCTTTTAAATCATTCCAGTCTGCAACTCGATATTCTGAACCAAAAACATTTTCAACGATTTGGTCCCAATTAGATTGGTCTGCATAACTAGAATCTGTTACACCGAAATTACCATAAATGGTGCCATTAGCAATTTGAGCATTGACAACCCCAAAACTGAATAGGAAAAAAAGCATAGTGGTGAGCAAACGATCATAGTACAAGATTTTTCTCATAATAATCTCCTTTTTGTTTTGTTGTGATTTTAATTTTTATTAATGGCGTAAAACTTGGTCGGTGCTCCTTGAGCCGAGCAACTTCGGCAAATAACACTTCTGCTACGTGACGGGAATATTTTGCCCGAAATAAAATCAGTAACAAAACGGGCAACTTCTAAAGATAACTCGTTTATTTTTGCAAACGTCACGCTCCCTATTTTAAAATATACACCACTTGATCAAAAGTTCGCTTCCACAGGGCAAGTACCGAATTGTTTTAAACAGGGCAGAGCATTGTGGTATTATTTATTTAATTTGTCAAAAGACCGGTTGACCGCGATCAAAAGTAAATTCCATTCGTTTACTTGAATTCCACAACATTTTTAATTATGTGTATCTACTCCGTTGTTTAATTAATTTAATGGGCTTTTCGATAATTATTGCAGTTCATGATTCAATTAATAAAAAAGAGTAATAGTTTTAAATTTTAAAACTCTTCCTTAAATCTTGCTCATTACCCGCAAGAATTTTAATTGAGTCAAAATCAGTATTAATTGTTTTGTTTTTTGTAGTCATTACTGTTCAATAAGTATGCCAAAGATTTGAGCAAATATCTTAATGGTATTTCTTTTTTTTACTGTTGAAATTTTTCAATATTTGATGCAAATTTTGTTGATTTTTTTCAACTATTTTAATCCATCCCATCAAAAGCTGTTGCAAATATTTCTTAAATTGTTCATATTAATTCTAAAGATGAATCCATAGCAAATAACGCTCTCAATGATTGCTTAAATCTTATTAAACAATCTGATTTTGAGAGTTGAACATACAAAAGAAATTTCGTTATTTAGGGAAGGATTCCATTCTTCCCAATTATGATCGAACGGTTGCGTTGATTTAATTAAATCCATCTAATTTAATTCAATTAAGGTATTTGCTATGGATTTTAAAGCTCGCTTTACTGCATTCAATGTTATTCTTGTCGGGTTTGCTTTGTTCGTTACGCTTCTTCTATCTTTTTGGGTGCATAAACATGTGATGCCTTTAAAAAGTCAATTGATTTATAAAGAATCAGAAGATTCAAACTCCAAAATATTTTTCAGAGATATTAATCATGACGGATTCTCCGAATTATATCAAATAAAAAATGATTCGAAACGAGAAGGCTTACATTATATTCTCTTCAAAGAATTTAATGGTACCATCATCGATCAGTACAATATCCGTGAAAACATTAA
The DNA here is from genome assembly GCA_026983775.1 of Calditrichia bacterium. Taxonomy (GTDB): domain Bacteria; phylum Calditrichota; class Calditrichia; order Calditrichales; family Calditrichaceae; genus JALSTK01. Next base: position 19,454 of record JALSTK010000027.1, on the reverse strand, counting down.
TTTTAAGTGGGTCTTTTTCGGCGATTACACTCAGGATGGTTCGGACGATTGTTTCATCTTCACCCTTCACAAAGATTCGCTCTTTTTGTACGGATACGATATCGCCCAGCGAAGGGAAATTATTCATCGCCACTATTTAATGCCCGCACCTTATCCGCAGCAGTTTTTTAACGTACCGCAGGCCACTATTTACGATTTGCATAATGACGGTTCCTTGCAATTGATCTTTATCGTGCATGCCGGTTTGGTTGCGCAGCCACGCGGCCTGTATGCTTTTGATTTCAAAACGAAAAAAATCGTGCAAAAATTTGAAAATAATTCGGCAAAAGACAGATTTATCTTTTATGATTTGGATGGAGACGGTAAGGATGAAATAATTGTCGTTACCAAAGCAACCGGTAATATGCCCAGGGGAGTGCCTTTTACCGATTGGAAAGATTGGCTATTCATTTTGAATCAGGATTTTGACCTCAAATATGCACCTTTGTCTTTTGGCTCTTATCCCTCAAATGTGGACCTGTTTCCGTTACAAATTAATAATGAACGGAAAGTAATGATTTCGTATCATTATTTTGCGCCTCAATATGCAAATCAACCGTTTGGCTTGATCGTCATCAACAATAAGGGGCACATACAGTGTGAACACAAATTTAATTGGCCGTATAGTGCTTTTATCAAGCTGATTCCTCAGGGAGAAGAGCGCTATTTTTACTTACTGTCAAAAAACGACGATGGTAGTGTGGCTAAAATGGATATGAACCTTAAAATCATCAAAAAAATTAAAGTACATCAAAAACTTAATGTCTTTAGGGCTCTCGCGGATATTAATTTGGATGGCAAGACGGATTTTGTCGTGGATTCTTATAGAAGTATACTGATATTTGACCAGGCTCTCAATTTGTTATTGAAAGTCAATAAATTCGGCCAAATATCGCTCCGTTTTTGTGGGAATGGAAGGCCGCCGCAATTAGGAATAAACGAAGGCAGCTATTTTTATCAATTTGAAATATCTAAAAATCCCTTTTACGCCTATTTACCTCTTTTCCCGCTTATCTTCTTTTTCTTATTTTTAAGTTTGCTGTATCTGGCCTATCAGGGTTGGGTGCGCAGTTATATTTTAATTAATTATTTCAACTATTCCATTAATCAAACCTCGGAGGCGATAGCTCTTTTAACTCCCTCGGGTTTTATTCTCTATTTTAATAAGCGTTTGCAGGAATTTTTCGGCTTTAATGTCCCCTTAAAAAAGAAGATGTATTTTGAAAAAGTCTTTCGGGATTTTGTGGATATTTGTTCCTGCATTAAGGAAGGAATGGCTTCCCAAGCTGAACGTAAAAAAGATTTTGTCTTGAATAAAGGGGAGAAAAGCCTGACGGGAGAAGTTAGACTCATTCCTTTTAAATCACGATCACGGTTCAGCCAGGTTTACGCCTATCTGGTCGTGATTAAAGATTTTACCAAACCGGTACTCACGGACCGCCAGCAGACTTGGAGCCGTACCGTACGCAAAATGGCACATGACATTAAAACGCCTCTGGGTTCGGTTTTGCTCAATATCGAACGAATTCAGCAAAAGATCGCTGATTCTGCGCCGCAGGCTTTAGCAAATACCAAAGAAGATTTTCAAATGACCGTAACCGAAATAAAACGAATTCATGAAATGACCAAGAATTTCCTTAAATTTACCAATCTTGAAAAGCCCAATCTGCAAGCTTTTTATTTACACGATATTTTACAAAACGTGTTACATCATTTTACGCCGTACGTTGGTGAAGACCTGCAGATTGAACTCAATTTGGAAAGGCAAGAACATCATCTGTTCGCCGATCCCAAGCAATTGGAAATGGCTTTGCAGATATTTATTGAAAACAGCATTGATGCGCTAAAAGGGAAAGGTAAAATTTTAATTACCTCTGTCTTGGCACAAAATTTGGATAAACATTTCCAAGATGAACTGGAAATCGAAATTGCCGACAACGGCCCCGGCTTTTCGCAAGAAATAAAAAATAATATTTTTAAGCCTTTTTTTACCACCAAAATAGACGGCACCGGTATGGGGCTGGCGATTGCTAAAAAAATTATTAAGGATCATGGGGGACAGGTCGAAGTGATCACAAAGGAAAACTTCGGCGCGGTGTTCCGCATTACCTTACCTGCCAAACGAGGTGAAATATGAGTCGAATTTTATTGATCGATAACGACATCCATTTCTTAATGGCGCTAAAAAATACACTCGAATACAATCACTATCAGGTGGAAACCGTCTCGAATCCGTTAAAGACAATGGATGTTCTTGCGGCTGAGAATTTCGATTGCGTTTTGCTGGATGTGGCCATGCCGGGCATAAACGGATTGGATCTGATGCGGCAAATTGCCGATAAATATCCCCTTTTGCCTGTGGTCATGATATCCGGCGAAAGTTCCATCCCCATTGCCGTTGAAGCAATCCATCAGGGCGCTTACGATTTTTTGGAAAAGCCCATCGAAACCAAACGCTTGTTATTAACTATTCATAAAGCCGTTGAAAAAAAGACTTTATCTTACGAAAAAAATGTCCTGTTGCAACAAATTTCGGAAACCTACAGCATGGTCGGGCAGAGCCCGGCCATTCAAAAGGTCTTTCGGAAAATTTCCAGTTATGCCGACACCGATTTAAAAGTTCTGATTACCGGAGAAACCGGCACGGGCAAAGAGTTAGTGGCTCGGGCATTGCACCACAATAGTAAGCGCAACGGAAAGCGATTTGAAGTCATTAATTGCGCCTCCATTCCCTCGGAACTTATCGAAAGCGAATTGTTCGGGCATGTTAAAGGGAGCTTTACCGGTGCGATTCGTGACCATACGGGAAAATTCGAAATGGCCAACGGAGGAACTTTGTTTTTAGATGAAATCGGCGACATGGATTTACGCATGCAGGCCAAATTGCTTCGCGTTCTGGAAGATGGCCGCTTTCAAAAAATAGGCGGCAATACGCTCATTGAAACGGATGTGCGTATCATCTCCGCCACCAATCGAAACCTGCAAAAGATGATTGCCGAGGGGACATTCAGAGAGGATCTGTACCATCGCATTAATGCCGTGGAGATCAATATTCCGCCCTTACGCGAGCGTAAAAGCGATGTTAAACCTTTGGCCGAATTTTTCCTGAAAAAATACGCCCGCACCTACAATAAAAAACTGTTTGAGTTCTCACCCCAGGCACTGCAGCTTTTACACGAATACGATTGGCCGGGCAATATCCGCGAACTGCAAAATATCGTGCACAAGATAGCGGTTCTTTCTACCCAAAGCATCGTCTCCGCACCAACCGTATCTTTGGCTCTGGAGTTAAATCCGTCAGGGGAAGCCGCCTTGTCCGCTTCGATGTTGCTGAAGGATAAGGTGGCCTTGGTGGAAAAAGAACACATTGCCTACGTTTTGACGATTTCCGGCGGTAAATTAAATAAGGCTGCCGAGCTTTTGGGGATTGAACGTACGACCTTATTTAAGAAAATGAAAAAATACGGCATCGAAAGAGTTGGCTTCGAATAAAGAGCATTTGACGAATTTTTATGAATCGCTGTTCACCGGGAAAAATCTTAATAGGTCAAAGATGGAGTCTGATGAGTGTAACTAGGATGCTCAATCTCTTTCAAGATAAAATCAGCCACATCGGCCCGCGATATTTTCCCTACGGTTATATCTTTCAGATCGGTAAGGACCCGATATTGCCCGCTTAAAGCCCCATTGGTTAAAAATCCGGGTCGGACAATGACCCATTGCAAACCGGAATTTTTTACGATCTCTTCCTGACGGTCTTTATCTTCATAGATGGTCTTTAAGACGAAAGGGCGGAAGATTTTATCATAGAAAAAACCGCCATGATTCTTACTGTCTCCGGCTCCAATTCCTGTAATGCAGACTAATTTTTGTACTCCGCTTTTGGTCATGGCACCGATGACATTGCGTGTACCTTCTGAAAAGACAGAGACCGCTTTCAGGGTCGGATTGATGCCGATGGTTACACATACCGCATCACAATCTTCAAGGGCCCGGGCCACCGCCTCGGAATCAAGGATATCTCCTCTTACGATTCTTAAATGTTCATCAGTAAAATCGAACTTACTGGTGGAACGTATCAGGGCGGTGACTTCATAGCCTTTATCCAACGCCTGAGTCAGTACATTCCTGCCGATACCCCGCGTGGCTCCGATGATTAGCAACTTCATAACAAATCTCCACTATGTGTTATAGTAACGTAAGAAAATTTCTTTATGGGAATCCTTTTTCGGCTAAAAAAAGATTTTATTTTCTATCGGCCAGAGGCAGAGTGAAGTAAAAAGTGGATCCTCCTTCCCGATTATTGTAAACGCCGATCCGACCGCCGTGTGCTTCCACCAGTAAGCGGCTGATATAGAGTCCAAGTCCGATGCCTTTTTGACCGGAAGCAGATCGATGTAAGCGGTAATATTTATCGAATATATCCGAAAGGTGCTCGGAAGGAATACCCGGCCCGGAATCAATAATGGAAAATTCCAGCATGGTTTGTTTGGAAGAGGAGGCCATTACCTGAGCTTGTAAGCGAACGAGGCCATTTTCTGGAGTATATTTGATGGCATTGGACAATAAATTGATTAAAACCCGCTGAATCGCAGAAGAATCCACATAGATTTTCGGAAGGTTACCGGCAATTTGCGTGCTTAGCTTTATGTTTTTCTGATCGGCCAGTACCCAGAGAGTCTTTAGAGCTTCATCTGCTAATTGTTTGGCTTGAACCGCTGCTTTCATTAGAGCGAATTTACGCTTCTCAAACTGAAATACCTGGGATAATTCTTCCATCAATTCAATCACTGTATCTCCCAGGGACAGCGTATTTTCCAGTATTTGGCGCTGACCCTGATTGACAGGGCCGAAGATCTCCTGTTCCAGTAATTCCAGATAGCCCAGAATGCTTTGTGTCGGCGAACGCAGATCGTGTAATAGCATGGAAGAAAGTTCGGATTGTTCGTTCTGTCGCCGGGCCAAATGCAGGGCGTTGTTTAGCAGCAAGTCCACGTCCTCAGGATGATTCAGCCAATTTGTGTTCAGTTCCAGATCCGCTCTGAATTGTGTCCAATCGGTGTGATTAAAGAAATGAACCATAAACAGGGTAGGATAATCATATTGAATATGAGCCATCAATTCTGTTAGTGCATTCCCGGGGGTTTGATCGAGCCAAATGAGAAGGTAGTACGAACGCTCTTTGAGGCGCGTCTCCAAATCGCGGGGCTTATGCACCAAATCATAGGATTCGCCGAGCTTTTTAATACGGCGGGTTAAGGCGGTAGCGGAGGAAGATTTCGGCTTTTCAAAAAGCAGAATTTTAGTCGTATGTTCCAAATTATCGTCCTTTAAAATGGGCCGGTCTTTTTTCCAAAAAAGCTGTGATACCTTCTTTCATATCTTCGCTTGCGCATGATTTTCCGAAATTTTCCGCCTCAATTTCCAAAGCCTGGTCTAAAGTAACTTCAATCCCCTGGTGAATACTTTCCAGAACATAGCGCACTGAGAGAGGAGCCTTGCTAAGTATCTTTTTAAGCAGGGTCTTGCCTGTTTCCAATAGTTGATCCGGGGCGACTACCTGATTGACCAGACCGATTTCCAAAGCACGTTTGGCATCGATCATTTCGCCGCTGATTAAATACTGGGTGGCCAGGCCGCGACCGATGAGGCGGGTTAACCGTTGCGTACCGCCGTAGCCGGGAATGAGTCCCAGGTTAACTTCGGGTTGACCGAATCTGGCCTGATCGGAGGCAATGCGCATATGGCAGGCCATGGCCAATTCACAGCCGCCCCCGAGAGCAAAACCGTTTACCAGTGCGATTACCGGCTTAGACATACCCTCGATCTGGCGGAAAATATTTTGTCCGTTACGGGCGAAATCGACTCCCTGCTCATAAGACAGCGGAAGGATCTCACTCACATCGGCTCCGGCGGCAAAAGCCTTTTGGCCGCTTCCCGTTATTAGAATCCCCCTTACCCGATCATTTTGGGCCAGGGCCGTAAATGCAGCTGAGAGTTCGCTTAGCGTTTCCATATTCAAAGCATTTAATTTTTCACGTCGATTGATGGTGACTAAGGCGATACCTTCATGCGTTTCAAGTAATAGATTCTTATAGGCCATGCTCTCTCCTGAAAATAGTTACAACCAAAAAATTTTATAATAATTCCACCCGACTCTGATCCCCGATCAAAAAGCGGTGTGTGGCCGGTTTTCCCTGCGCTTTGACGATCTCCACATCATTACCCAACAAACTGTGTTCGATCCGAATATCCACGTCGATGATTTTACATTCCTTGAGCAAAATACTGAATTCCACTTCACTGTTTTTAATGTAACAATTATCGTAGATGGAAGTAAACGGCCCGATATAACTGTTTTCAATGATTGTATTTTCACCGATAATAACCGGACCGCGCACTGTGGAATTGATAATTTTGGATCCGGCAGCCAGGCGGACTTTACCGGTAACCAGACTATCGGCATCCATTTCTCCGGCCAGATCGGCTTCCATGTTGTCAAGAATCAGGCGATTGGCTTCTAATAAATCATAGGGTTTACCGGTGTCTTTCCACCAGCCGGTGATCTCCGAGTAGGAGATACTGTACCCATGATCCAATAAATATTGATGGGCGTCGGAGATTTCCAGTTCGCCTCTGGCGCTGGGTTGAATATGGTTTACGGCTTCAAAAATTGTTTTATCATAAATATAGATGCCGGAAACTGCAAACTGACTTTTCGGGTACTTCGGTTTTTCTTCAATGCGGATGATTTTGCCATCCTTGATTTCAGGCACTCCGAATCGTTCCGGATCGTTGACCCGGGCCAATGTCAGATGGCAGTTGCTGTTACTCTTTTCAAAGGCGTCAATAAAACGTTCCAGGCCACCGACCACCATATTGTCGCCAAGGTAGAAAACAAACGGTTCATCTTTAATGAAATCCTGAGAAATTTTTACTACATGAGCCAAACCGAGCGGCGCTTCCTGGGGGATGTAGGTGATCCGGGCCCCCCAATGAGACCCGTCTCCGATGGCCTCGGGTACAGCCCGCGAATCTGCCGAATAAACGATACCGATTTCTTGAATGCCTGCCTGCACACAGTAATCGATCGCATAATGTAAAATGGGTTTATTCGCGATGGGAATCAGATGTTTATTCTGGGTATGGGTAAGGGGTCGTAAACGTGTACCGCGACCCCCGCTGGTAATAAGTGCCTTCATAAGCGGGTTCCTTCCTGAAATGAAAAAGAGATATAAATATAGAGCTAAATATAAAATGCAGCAAGGAAAATACCAAGATATTTGTAAAACCTGTACCGGTTAAGCAATTCGATCTCTCTTCTCTATACGAATTGAAATAGGAGGTAAATCCTGATTCTATATGTACGGGAACGATTCGAAAGAGGGCGGTTCATCAGGGCAAGAGCAGATGAACCGAATCAAATTACTTTTTCCAGTGCTAACTGCTCCATCTGGATATGCCACATTCCGGCATAGACTCCCTTACGGGCTAAAAGTTCGTTATGAGTACCGGATTCACAAATGGTACCGTTTTGCATCACAAAGACCTGGTCGAATTGATCCAGTCCTATTAGACGGTGCGTAATATGAAAAATAGTCGGATCGGAGGGCAAGCTCAGAATGAGGGAAAGCAATTGTTGCTCGGTCTCACTATCCAAATTAGAAGTAGCTTCGTCAAGAAATAAAATGGGAGTAGCTCGTAACAAGATTCGGGCAATAGCAAGACGTTGGCGCTCTCCCCCGCTTAATTTGAGTCCCTGCTCGCCAATCCAGGTTTGCAGGCCGTTCTCCAGGTTGGCAATAAAGGTGCTTAAATTAGCCTGAGCCAGGACAGCGGCAACGGCTTCGTCACTTGCCTTAGGATTAGCGAGGCGCAGATTATCGAGAATCGTACCACTGAATAAATGGGTTTGTTGAGATACGACGCCGAAGATAGAACGTACCTCTTGCTGGGAGAGCGCTTTCAGTTCCTGTCCCCCGATTCGGATGTGTCCTTTTTCATATTCCCAGAAACGGAGTAGCAAATTGGCAAGTGTGGATTTTCCGGCTCCGCTCGGGCCGACAACGGCTACTCTGCTTCCGTATGAGATTTCCATTGATATATTTTTTAAGATCATCCGTTCCTGATTCGGGTAGGCAAAGGATAGATTATGGATTTTTAAATCGAATTGAGCGGGTTTTTTTTCGGGCCGAGGCGGGTCTTTTACAACCGGTTGGGCATCAATGATTTCAAAAAGGCGGTCTGCAGCGCGAATATTCATCTCCAAAAATTGCCAGGCTTCCGGCAGGGGCAGGAAGGCTTCAAAGGAAGCCATGATACCCAGACTGATGACAGCGAGATAGACACCATTGAGAGTGCTGTTGCTCACCTGAGGAATGGCGATGATGAGCATAACCAGAACCGCCCCGTTCATTAATAATCCGATGAGCGATTCACCCAAACCGGATATATAGGCCATCTGCTTCTGCAACTGCTGATAACGTCGATTGAGTGCTACGAGTTTCAGTTGATGAACGGTTGCCTGATTAAAGAGTAATAAATCACTCATACCCTGAATTCCATCAACGGTTAGCTGGGTAATTTTCGTTCTGATTCCGATTAATTGTTTACCCAGGCCGCGGCTATAAAGATAGCTAAGAAGAGGAACACCGATTCCCGCCACGAGATAGAAAAAGAATAAGGTCAGGGAAAAAATAGGATTAAAAATATGCAGTAAGAGCCACATAAGCAACGAAATAAAAATTGCGATCAGGGGAGGCGCAAGAACTTTTACATAGAAATGTTCCAAAGTCTGGATATCGGAGACAATGCGATTTAACAGGTCCGTACTTTTAAAATGGGTCAGCCGGGCCGGGGCCAACGGTTCCAGAGCATGATAAAACCATACCCGGAAACGGCTCAGTAAGCGGAAGGTTGTGTTGTGCGAAATAAGCCGTTCCAAATAGCGGAACACTCCGCGCGAAATACCGAAAAAACGTACGCCAACGATTCCTACCTGCAATTCCGATATCGACGGATGAAGAGCCGCCTTGGAAATAATATAGGCGGAAGTCATTAACAGACCGATACCGCTGCCCACAGTTAAGAAACCGATGAAAGCGGATAAGAGCATCCACCATTTATAGGGGGTAGCTAAGCGTAATAGTCGCAGGAAGGTTTTCATCCGAGGTGACCTCCGGCAAGCTGGAATAGGCGGGCATATGCCCCTTTTTTGCTGATTAAATCCGAATGCGTTCCCTGCTCGATGATTTGTCCTTTGGAAAGAACCAGGATGCGGTCGGCGTCACGGATTGTACTCAGACGGTGAGCGATCCACAGGGTGGTCCGATCCTTACTTAAATTCCGAATGGTCTCATGGAGCGCAGCTTCCAGATGGGGATCGAGATGGGCGGTCGGTTCATCCAAAATAAGCAAAGGAGCATCTTTTAAAAAGGCCCGTGCCAGAGCAATGCGCTGAGCCTGACCGCCGCTGAGTAAAGATCCTTGTTCTCCGATAGTCGTTCCATACCCTTCGGGAAGTGTCTGTACAAATGTATCCAATCCGGCCTGTTGCGAAGCCAGGATCATTTCCTGTCGAGTGGCATTTGGTCTGGCAAGAAGGATATTATCGGCGATGGATTGATGAAACAGGTAGGGCTGTTGCGGTACCCAGGCAATGAATTTCCGCCATGGATCATCATCAAATGTATTTAAATCCCGATTATCGATAAAAATAGCCCCTTCGTCCGGGATGAGGAATTTCATTAGAAGCTGGCTTATGGTTGTTTTACCCGATCCGCTGGCTCCGACGAGAGCGGTTTTACTTCGCGGGATGAGTGTAAAGTTCAGGTCATGCACTGCGGGCAGAGAGCTGTGGGCATAGGTGAAAGATACATGATCGAAGGTGATTTTTCCCGGAACAGCCGCTGGAGCTGAAATCGTTTCAGGCCGCGCTATCCGGGGTGTTTCCAGAATGGAAAAAATACGCTGAGCGGCTGTAACTCCTTCCATTCCGGCGTGAAAACGGGCGCCCAGTTGGCGCATCGGCTGGTAAAATTCGGGCGCCAGAATCAGAATAAAGAGAGCGGGTTGAAAACTCATCTTGGCATAGAGCAAACGTAAACCGATTTCAACAGCGATTACGGCCGTGGAAATGGTAGCGGCCATCTCCAGAACGAGAGCGGATAAAAAGGCTACTTTGAGCACATTCATGGTGGATTCTCGGAAGGCATCACTGATTCTATCTATATTGTGTTCTTCTTCCCGACTGCGATTCAGCAGCTTAAGCGTGGTCAAACCCTGCAAAACATCCAGAAAATGGGCACTCATCCGGCTTAATGTTTTCCATTGCTTCCGGGTCATGGACTGCGCCACGTGGCCGATAAGGATCATAAAAATCGGTATGATAGGGGCAGTGAGTATCATTACAAACCCGGACAGCAAATCATTCGGAAAAACAAAAAGAACGATAGTAATGGGTATGAGCGAGGAAAAGAAAAGTTGCGGAATGTACTGACTAAAATAAGCTTCCAGGGCATCTACTCCGGTCAAAATGGTGTTGCTGAGTTCACCGCTACGTTCGTCCCTGGTGTAAACCGGACCCAGTTGATTCAGTTTACTCAATAGCTCCTGGCGCAAATCGAATTGGATCTTTGCTGCTGTTGTATGTCCGCTCACGTGGCTCATCCAGCGTAGGAGAGCTTGCAGGATACTGGCTAAGGTAAAGAGCAGTAGCGGATTTAGTTCGTCATGCAAAGTTTGTCCTTGCAGGAAAACACCACTGATAATACGGCTTACGTACCAGGCTTGGGTAACGGTAAGCAGTCCCGCTAACAGTCCGCCTGTAATACTGGCGGTTAGCGGCCAGCGCACCCGACCTAAAAATTGTAAGAGTCTGCGGTCTAAATTCATTTAATAATCCAAATAAATAAAGATAAAGTTTAATGGAATATGAAATTAAGTGCAACCGATTCCAATAAGATCCATTAAGCGGTTAGGATAAAAAGATCAAGGGGATTTCAATTCTGCCGATAGAAAGCGTTCTTCTATTTCAGACAGGCTCAAAATTTAGTGTAAATGACTTCCTAACCACTATTTCCGCGGTGTAGTCGGCCGGAGGCATTAGAATAAATCCACACGAAAACAGATGTCATCCCCGCGCAAACGGGAATCCAGCAAAATTCTCTCAAACCGGACCTGTCTGGATGTTCCATCAAGTTAGGAGTGATATAAAACAAAGGATTGGGGATGACACGGAATGAGGACAGAGTCCGGGACGAGATCAATTGTAACATCCGATTCCCGATTTTTCTCTTAAGTCTTTCATTTATCTAAAAGAAGCAGTTCGTCAAGAATCTGTTTTGCTAACAAAATTCTAACATACAATGCGTATATTATTTTGTATTTTAAAAAAATATAGTTACACTATTCGGGACAGTAATCCGGGGAGTACTCGTGGCACAGGGAGAAAACAAATCCCTTCGTATCCTGATTGTGGATGACGAAGCGGATATTGCGGAACTAATCCGCTTTAATCTACGACAGGCTGGTTTTCGTACCAAAGTGGCCGCCAGCGGTGAAGAAGCGATTAAAGAAGTGCGTTTGGACGCCCCCGATCTCATCGTACTGGATTTAATGCTGCCGGGCATTGACGGACTGGATGTTTGCCGCTTGCTAAAGTCGGATGAAGCAACCGCCGCCATTCCCATCGTGATGTTAACGGCCCGGGGGGAAGAAGAAGACGTGGTCAAGGGGTTGGAATTGGGCGCGGATGATTACATCACCAAGCCGTTTAGCCCGCGTGTTTTGATTGCCCGTATCAAAAGTGTATTGCGCCGTAAACAGAAAGCGGTACAAAATGAAGCTGAGATCGTAAAATTTAAGGAAATATATATTGATCCCGGCAAACGTAAGGTCTCTGTTTCCGGCCGCTTTGTGGAGTTAACCTACACGGAATTTGAAATTCTTAATTTTCTGATCCGTCATCCGGGCTGGGTATTCACGCGCAATGAAATCGTAGATAACATCCGCGGAGATAATTATCCGGTAACCGATCGCTCGGTGGATGTACAAATCGTCGGCTTGCGTAAAAAACTGGGCGCCGCCAGTAAATACATCGAAACGGTGCGCGGCGTGGGCTACCGTATGAAGGAAGTCGATTGATTACAAAACAGAGTAAACGTATCGGGGTTCATCGATGAAGATGAAAAAACTGTTTACGCAAATATTCGTTTCTTATCTGCTGCTGCTGATTTTTACCATTTTCATTTTAGCCGCCTATGAGTTGGACGTTCAGGGAAAATTCTATAAACAGGAAGTTAAAAAGGATTTGTTGGCCAGAGCGAATTTGGCGGCTGCGATTCTGCGCAATACAGATTGGGGGGAGAAACAAAAACTGGATTCCTTAACCGGCGTGTTAAGCAAACACGGCAACGTTCGTTTGACCATTATCCGCCGGGACGGTCTGGTCTTAAGCGACTCTCATAAAGACGCGGCGCAGATGGATAACCATGCCGACCGGCCGGAAATAAAACAGGCTTTGCAGGGAAAGGTTGGCTTTTCTATGCGCCATAGCTATACCCTTAAGAAGGAATTGGTCTATCTGGCCATTCCCTTCAGAAGTCATGGCAAAATAAGCGGTTTTGTGCGAGTTGCTTTTCCCTATGCCGCCTTTCGTCAGTCTTTACAAGATCTGCAATATCATTTTTTATTTGGCGGTTTCATTGTCATTCTTTTAACAGCCGTGCTCAGTTATATCACCTCGCGACGCATCAGCAAACCGTTGGAGAATATTAAAGAAGGTGCACAGCGATTCGCCCAAGGTCAGTTTTCTCCGCCCGTTACGGAAAAGGGCACGCAGGAAATTCAGGCTTTAGCCAATACCTTGAATACGATGGCCGGGCAGTTGGATAAACGTATCCGTACGATTTCTTTGCAACGCAACGAGCAGGAAGCCATGTTGCGCAGTATGAAAGAAGGCATACTGGCCATAGACATTCATGAGCGTATTCTCAGTATTAATCAAGTGGCGCTCAAATTTTTCAATATCGAAGAAAAGGACGTCCGCAAACATCCGGTTTACGAGGTAATTCGCCATAAGGATATGCTGGATTTTATTCGCCGGGCGCTTGCTTCCAAAAAATATCTTGAAGATGAAATTACCGTGACGGAAGGGAAAGAGCGCGTTTTATTACTGCACGGAGATGTTTTGTCGGATGTGCAGGGGCGGATGATAGGAACGTTGATTGTGATGAATAATATTACGCGCATAAAACAGTTGGACCGTATGCGGCAGGAATTTGTTGCCAATGTTTCTCACGAGCTTAAAACGCCGATTACTTCAATCAAAGGATATGTGGAAACACTGCGTGAAGGCGCGGCGGAAGACCCAAAGACGCGCAATCGCTTTTTGGATATTATCGCCAGGCAGAGCGATCGAATGAACGCCATCATCGATGATTTACTGCAACTATCGAAAATTGAACAGCGCTACGGTAAGCTGAATATCGATTTGCAACCGAAGGAACTTTTGCCGGTGATCCGTTCGGCCATATCCGCCTGCCGGCAAAAAGCGGATGAAAAACATATAACCATTGAAGTGGAATGTGATACGCGACTTTCTGCGTTGATTAATTCGCCCTTGCTGGAACAGGCGCTCGTGAATTTGCTGGACAATGCCATTAAATACAGTAATGCAGGGGGCAGGGTACGCGTGGTTGCCGAGACCGACGGGCAACTGCTGCGCCTGAGTGTGCAGGACTGGGGCTGCGGCATAGAAAAACAGTATCAACATCGTTTGTTCGAACGTTTTTACCGGGTGGATAAAGGGCGCAGCCGCGAAATGGGCGGTACGGGCCTGGGTCTGGCCATTGTTAAACACATCGCTTTGGCGCACAAAGGAAAGGTAAGCGTAAAAAGCGTACCAGGCGAGGGAAGTGTATTTTGCATAGAACTACGAAAAGGCTCTTCTAATTAATCGATTTGCAGGATCGATTCTTGTGATAAAAAAAATTATTCTATCTATCCTACTGACAGGCACGTTCCTCATTGCTCAGAACAGGGGGCGCCAGGATGATAATTTAGCGCAACGTTTGCAGCGACATACGGCTTTTTTAGCTGCAGACTCCTTGCAAGGCCGCGGCACCGGCACGAATGGCGAACGCAGGGCAGGGGATTATATCGCCGAACAATTAGCAAAAAGGGATATTCTGCCCTTCGGCGAAAAGCACAGCTGGTTTCAAAGTATTCCCATGCACGGCAGCCGACCGCTCAGGGCGTCGCGTATCTGTTTGACTAACCGCGGGCAACGCTTAAGTTTGCGCCTTTCGGATGATTTCCTTTTATTCCGCGGCGGCGCGCAAACCTTTATTCCCCTGCCCGTGCCGATGGTTTTTGTCGGTTACGGCATCAGCGCGCCGGAATTTGATTATAACGATTATCAGTCCGTCGATGTGCAGGGAAAAATCGTTGTCTTTTTATCCGGTGAGCCGTCTTCGCAGGATGAAGACTATTTTGCCGGCACGGCGCCTACGGTGTACAGTTATGCCGAGTCCAAACAGCGGACGGCCATTGCTCACGGCGCCATAGGCAGTATTCTACTGCATATCCCGGGCACTTCCAATGAACAAAACTGGGCGCACTTTCAACAAGCTTTTTCATTTGAAGACGTAACTTTAGCTTACCGGGTAACCGGCAACTTAAGTGTTTTGCTAAATGCCACCGATTCTGTGGCAGCGTTTCTATTACGGAACAGCGGCTTTTTGCCGGAGGATATTTTAAACATGGCCGCCCATCATGCCTTGCGCTCTTTCCCCCTGACAACAAAATTGCAATTTAGCGGCAGTTTTATCGAACGGGATTTTGTAACGCGAAATGTGGTGGGAATTTTGCCGGCCAACACCGTATTTAATAAAGACCAATATGTAATTGTGTCGGCCCATTATGACCATTTAGGTGTGGGGATGCCGATTCAAAACGATTCCATTTACAATGGCGCTATGGACAATGCAGCCGGAGTGGCCGGTGTGTTGGAATTAGCCGGATTATTGAATTCTTCTGAGAGCAGGCGCAAACGTTCTCTTATTTTCATGTTCGTTACCGGCGAAGAGAAAGGCCTGTTGGGCTCTGCTTACTATACCGATCACCCGCTGGCCCCGCTATATAAAACGATGGCAAATCTCAATGTGGACGGGCTGGCTATGTTCGATCAATTTTTGGATGTGGTCGGGGTTGGCGCGGCATATTCTTCGTTAGAAGGTGTTTTAAAAGAGACGGCGGCGCAGGAGGGTTTGCAGGTAGCGCCTGTACCGCCGCAGTTTTTGCAATACGAATCGTTTTCCCGCTCGGATCAAATGTCTTTTGCCTGGGCTGGTATTCCGTCCATTTTAATCATGGATGGATTAAACTACCGCCATCTCACTGCCGGCGAAGGTCTGCGAAAAATGGTAAACTGGAATACGCGCATCTACCATTCGCCGTTTGATGATATGCTGCAACCCGTTAACTGGCAGGCCGCCGCCCAACATGTGTGTTTTTTGGCAGATTTTTTACGAACGTTACTGAATACCGACCGATCCATAACTTGGCGGAAGGGGGTTCCATTCAAAAATATCCGCTTACAAACCATTGCCGAGCAAAGATGAAAAAAGTATCTGCGCTTAATATTTTACTTTTGTTGCTGGTACTCATCGGTGTTTTCGGCTGCCGTTGGTTTCAATTGTCACCGGCTGCAATCATCCGCCTTAAAGGTTCGGACACGATGCAGATTATCGCCCGGGCTTGGGCGGTGGACTTTATGCGTAAAAATTCCGGAGTTGCCGTATATGTTGAGGGCGGAGGATCGGCTACGGGTTTTAAGGCGTTAAGCCGGGGAACGATCGACATCGCCCTGGCATCCCGGTTAATACGCAGCCCGGAAGCGCAGGCTCTTTCGCAGCGCTTTGGTAAAATCGGCCTTTCCTTTCTGGTTGCGAAAGACGCTTTAAGTATTTATCTGAACCGCGATAATCCTGTTGGCAATCTAACGCTGCAACAGTTAAAGGTTATTTTCACCGGACAGGCGGCCAATTGGCTAACCGTGGGAGGAAGAGACGCGCCTATTCAGGTGATCATCCGACCGCCCACATCCGGCACTTATTTTTATTTAAAAGAACATGTTTTGCGGGATAGGGCTTATGCCGCTACAGCTCTTACCATCCCGACGACGTCCGCTATTGTCCATTTTGTCGCCAGGCATCCAAACGCCGTGGGATACGGTGGCCTGGCTTATGGATTGGATATCAAACACTGCCGGATCAACGGCGTACCGGCCACGGAAGAAGAAGTGCGCAAAGGACGTTATCCGCTGACCCGTTATCTCTATTTATACACAGTGGATAAGCCGCAGGGCGCGATCAGGGACTTTGTCGATTATGTCCTGTCCCCGGCCGGTCAAAAGATCGTAGCCGATGTGGGTTATATTTCCATTTGGCTCCCAGAAAAATAACTAAATTTACCCCTATTGGAAAATAGTTATGATTCATTTATAATAAGGGCTATATGCAGAAGACTATTCTATCCTTATCATGAAAAGGCGGTTGAAGAAAATTTGACAAACATAGAATGTACCGGTCTTTATCCGCCTTTGAATTTTCCGATTGCATTCGTATAAACGTTTGCAGGAAAATTTCTATTCATTCGTATTTGTTGGATCTGCAAAGAATCATAAATATCCCTTCCTGCTATTGTTTTTTACATATATCTAAACATTTTCAAATAAAACGCTAATATTTACATCTTACTATTTTATTAAAAAATAATCCGATTGAATAGAAGGGAAATGTTAAAATGACTCCAACTCAAACAGTCAGGCACGTTTTTACCAGCCGGTTTCTTTCCACATTAAACCTACCGCAGACCTTTATGCCTGTAATAGGACAACCTTTAGCGCAATTGCTTGCTGTGAACCATATAGAGCGATATTATCGGGAAGCATTGGAAAAGGGCACTGAGCATTTTTTAGAAAACGTGATGTCCGTGATGAACCTTAGCATTATAATAGAAAAAAGCGATTTATTACGTATCCCGCAAAATGGTCCTGCCGTAATTGTAGCCAACCATCCTTTTGGCGGCATTGAGGGCATTTTACTTGGATCTTTGCTGCAAAAAAGACGAGCGGATTTTAAAATATTGGCCAATCGCTTTTTGGACGCCATCCCGGAGCTGCAATCGTATGTCATAGCCGTGGATGTATTTAAAGGCAAGGATAGTACGATTAGGAACATGATAGCCCTACGTAAAGCTTTGGATTGGGTTAGGGACGGTCATTTATTGGTTGTGTTTCCCGCTGGAATCGTTTCTCATTTTCAGTTGGAATATGGAATTGTGGCGGACCCACCCTGGCAAAACAATGTAACCCGTTTAATTCAAAAAACGGGAGCCCCCGTAACGCCGGTTTATTTTGCCGGGCACAATAAACTTGGCTTTCAGGTCGCCGGACTGGTGCATCCGTTTTTACGTACATTACGGTTGCCATGGGAATTGGTAAATAAACGCAATCAATCCTTCGAAATAGCCGTTGGGAAGCCCATACCCTTTCAAAAGTTGAACGGGTTCAAAACGATACGAGAGCGTACACATTACCTGCGATTAAAAACATATAATTTAGCTAATCGCTATCTCTATAAAAAAAGAGATGCCAGCGCCACATCTCCCGATGCCGAACCCATAGCTGATGAACTTCCTCTGAGGATGTTGTTAGTCGAAATCAATCAATTGCCTCCTGAACAAATCCTTCTTCGTGAAAAAGGCCATTCGGTTTTTTTGGCGCAAGCTGAGCAAATTCCAAGTCTTTTATATGAAATCGGTCGACTGCGAGAGAGCGCTTTTCGATTGGTTGGCGAAGGCAGCGGCAAAAGTCTGGATTTGGATGAATACGATTTTTCTTACATTCATCTGATTGCCTGGGATGAAGAAAAACATAAAATTATTGGCGCGTATCGACTGGGTCTGGTGGACCGGATATTAAAAAGACACGGTTCCAAAGGGTTGTACACCACTTCATTATTTCATTTAAAGACAGCTTTCGTCTCTTCTTTGCAAACGGCCATTGAAATGGGGCGTTCCTTTGTTAATCCTGTTTATCAGAGACAACCTAACGCTTTGTTTTTGCTTTGGCGCGGTATCGGCGCCTTTGTAGCAAAACACCCGCAATATCGCAAGCTGTTCGGTATGGTATCGATTAGCAACGCTTACCATCCGGCATCTCAATTGATGATTATGGAATTTCTTAAAAAGAAACACTGGGAATCGGAATGGGCGGATTTTGTTAAAGGAAAAAACGGGCACAAGTTGAAACTAAAATTACCGTTTTATTTTTTAAAAGAAATCGAACAGCTTTGGGAACTGGATAGTTTGGTCGGCGATGTTGAGCATGAAATGAAGGGTATCCCTGTTTTGATTCGCCAATACTTAAAACTCGGCGCAAAATTTGTGGCTTTTAACCGCGATGAAAACTTTAACGATGTATTGGATGGATTGTTGGTTGTGGATTTATTGCAAAGCGAACCGCGTATACTTAAAAAATATTTGGGCAAAAAAGGTCAAAAGAATTTTTATGCCTATTATGGCGTCCGGGCGGATGAGTCATAAAGCATAGCTGTGAATACAAAAAGTAAAACAGATTAGAACTTCCCAATCCTTCGGATTTAGACTTAAACATTTTGTAAATTGCGCACAGGTCTAACGTTTTCTTGCCGGATTCTAATTTCCTTTTTTACAAAATTCTATTTGAACCTTAACAATCCTTAAACATTTCTATTATATTCTAAGCCCAGAAAATCAATGACGACCTGACAAATTGTAGAAGTCAATGAAATAAGTAAGCTAAAAATAGAGATTCCATAAATGGTAAAGGCCATCGGAGAAAATTTTTTACGCTACGATCTTAATCTTTTTAATCTCATTTCCAGCCGGCGTGAAAGCAGGTTCCTGAATATAATTTACAAAGGACTTTCGCGTTTAGGAAACGGAGAGGCATATGTTGTATTTTTCCTATTGGAATTATTAAGCGGCGGGATGGAAGGACGTTTGGTTGGGCTGTCTGTTTTGATTGCTTTTGGCATGGAGTTGCCGGTTTATTTATTCGTGAAAAATTCTGTTAAGCGCCAACGGCCATGCGAACGTTTCCCTCAGGTGCAATTTCTTATGCAACCACCGGACCAATACAGCTTTCCTTCCGGTCATACGGCGGCCGCTTTTTTAATGGCTCATATTATTAGCCGGCAGTATGCCTGGCTTACGGTTCCGCTTTTTATACTGGCGGGATTAATTGGTTATTCCCGCATTTACCTGCGTGTGCATTATCCTTCCGATGTGTTTTTCGGTTCGCTTTTAGGTTTGCTAACCGCTTCTTTGGCCCTCATGATTGTTTTTTAAAGGAAACATTGTAATCCATG
>JALSTK010000026.1 GCA_026983775.1 Calditrichia bacterium | reverse complement strand
CTGCACGGGAATGACATTGGCAGGAGCGGTATGATTATGTGTCATGCCCAACTTGATTGGGCATCCAGTTCTTCTTAGCTATTCTATACCATATAATTTATCATACAAATCGATCCATTCCGGATTTTCCTTTTCAATTAAATCGAGTTTCCATTTTCGATTCCACTTTTTAAGCTGTTTTTCTCTTTTCAATGCATCATAAATATAGGTATATACCTCTACATGAACCAGACGATGAACCTTATATTTTTTGGTAAATCCATCTAATAAATCGTTTCTGTGTTCATAAATCCGTTTTGCAATATTGTTGGTTACCCCGATATAGAGGGTCCCATTACGCTTACTGGCTAAAATATAGACATAATACTTTTTCATATTTTTATTACTATCATCGTGTTATGACTATTCGGCTCTGTCGTGGCCTGCCCGTCCTTTGTTAAGATCAACTTGATTGAGCATCCAGATTTTTATCCGGGTGGCGAGAGCATCCCTGGATTCCCGTTTGCACGGGAATGACACGGTTGGGTAAATAACCTTCAGACACATGTCCGAGTGAAATATTCCCGGATTCCCGTTTGCACGGGAATGACATTGGCAGGAGCGGTATGATTATGTGTCATGCCCAACTTGATTGGGCATCCAGGTGTTTATCCGACTGGCGAGAGCATCCCTGGATTCCCGCTTGCGCGGGAATGACACCCCTGCCAGGGACTTACCAGGGGAATCTTCCGGAACACTTATCCGGTGTACTTCCTATTTCCTTTTTTCTCTTTTCTCTTTCCTAATCTCTCACTCTCCTCGTACCACTGTCCAATTCCCGTCACAAACAGGATGAATGATCTTCTGCTGCTGAATATAATCGGCCAGAATATTGCGCATTTCCTCATCGGATTTAAAAAGAATCTGTTTCTCGCTGACATGAGCTGCGGCCATATGTCCGCCTCCGCCCATAGCACGGTAACTGTTCAGAGCCACTTTGTACCGTCGGTGCATGTCCAGGGGCCGGCCCGTTTTTAAATAAATGATTGGTCCGACCGTATTCTCCCCCGTATCGTCCTCTCGTGTTACGGTTATTTTGTATTTGATGCCCTCGGCCATATCGTAATTATATCCGGCCATTTTGGGATTGGCTATAATTTTGTCACCTTTTTTCAGATAGTACCGGGCGCAGTATTGCAAATAATCCCTTATCTGTTGTCCGGTCATTTCCACCACATAAAGAAAATTCTCATAGCGATACATACCGTAAACATCCTTGATGCGGATTTTCCCCGGCGGAATTTTGAAATGATCGTTGAACGAAGCGGCAAAGGAGATGTCCGCTTTTGTGTAGGCCATTTGGGCCCGGTTTATCAACTCGACTACCGGGTTGTCCTGAAATCGGGCATTACGGGCGCTCAGGGTATCGGTTAAAGTGGCGATCGGTTGACGTATATAGGCTAAGGTTTTCTTATGATAGTATTTCGTCAAGTCCATAATGGCCGGTGACGGTATAACTTTTTTCATCGGTTCCAGCCAGCCCTCTTTTGCAATGACTTGCCATGGCCTTCGGGTGCTCTGTTCCTTTTTTCTTAAAATGATTTCGGCTACTCCCAGGTTGCGTGCCCAGGAGCCGGCATTGATCAGTAGAGTCCGTTCGGTATGGGTAAGCACGATGCGCCCCTTTTTGGGATAGGGCCGGTGCGAATGACCGGCAAAGATCACGTCAAAACCGGTAACTTTCCGGGCCACCAAGGCCGAGGCGTTTTCATTGGGCAGACCCAGGGCAGCGGTTTGTTTAGCACTGTATCCCGAGTCCAGACCTGCATGGAATAAACCCACCAGTACATCCACCTGTGGTCGGACAAGCGGAACATATTTTCGCGCTGTTTGCACCATGTCTTTCCAGGTAATTCCCGGATACAGGGACGGTTCCAGCCACATGGGAATGCCCGGAGTGGTTAAACCGATAATGCCGATCTTGATACCGTTGTGTTCGATGATGGTATAAGGCTTGAAGAAGGTGCGACCATCCGGAAGCACGCTGTTGGCAGACAGCCAGGGGAAGTGTGATTCGTCCCGGGCGCGCAAATAGGTAAACAGCCCCTGCTCAATATCGTGATTGCCCACGGCCATAGCCGAGTAGCCCATAAAGTTCAGGGTTAAAATCATCGGATTGGGTACGGAAGTCTCGATACGGTTAAAATAATAGATCAGGGGTGTACCCTGTAGCAAATCCCCGCCATCTACCAATACCACATTCTTATGCTTTAAACGGTAATCGATTACCCGTGTAAATATCCTGGCCAGACCATAGTCCGCCGCTTTGTCCTGAAAATAATCGTAGGGCCGGACATGCCCGTGTACATCGGTGGTCTGTAGAATATAAAGTGTATCGGTCTGCGCCCATAAACGGCCGAATCCGAAAAATAAAAGAAACAGAAATAGCGTACGCATGGCAGCTCCCTAAAATGATTCATTTAAGCCTGAAGTTCAGAATATTCTTTTTTCATTGCAATTTAAATTCTATATTATACTAAAGCTAAACGCGAACAGCCAAATACGCAAAAACGAACCATCTACAGACCGATGTCCGTCACAAGCAAACAGCAACTGGGACAAAAAGGGGAAGACCTGGCAGAACAATTTCTCAGAAGGGAAGGCCACCGCATCTTGTTCCGTAATTTCCGCTATGGAAAGAGCGAACTGGATATTGTTTCCCTTCAGGGAGATACCCTGATCATTAGTGAAGTAAAAAGTTATCATGCCCGGCCTCTCGGTGCCGCCGAATACCGGGTCGATAAACACAAGCAACGCCTGCTTATCACCGGTACACATGGATTACTCAGTGAGCATCCGCGTTATAACAATTTGAATATCCGTTTTGATGTCATTATCGTGGATTTTTCCCGTTATCCGGCAAAAATAACCTGGCATCAGGCCGCTTTTTGGGATGAACAGGGCTGGAATGAGGATTAAATCGCACGTAAACCGATTCACCTTATTAGCAAAGGATCGAACTATGTTTCAAAAATACCGTTCCCTTTTTCCTGTAACAACGCAAAAAATATATCTGAATCATGCTGCCATCTCACCCCTGTCCACCCGGGTTACCGATCGTCTGGATGAATTCATTGATCAGCGTAGTTTCGGAGTGATCGATAACTTCAAGAATGGGGCTCGTCTGCGCGATAAAACCCGTGAAATTATCGGAAAGATGATCCATGCTCCGGCGGAACAAATCGCCTTTATTCAGAACACTTCAACCGGCTTTAATTATTTGGTAAACGGTCTTTCTTGGAAAAAACAGGATGAGATTATTCTCTTTGAAAATGAATTTCCCAGCAATATCTATCCTTTCCTGAATGTACAAAAGCGTTTCGGAGTAAAGATTAAATTTGTGCCCGCCCACGGGGGACAATTTAAATTGGATGATATTGCCGCCCGGATCACCCCGCACACGCGCTTGCTTTCGGTAAGTTTCGTAGAATTTTCCAACGGTTTTCGTAATGACCTGGCGGGTATCGGGCAGCTTTGTAAGGAAAATGATGTGATCTTTTCAGTAGACGGTATTCAGGGCATAGGTGCCCTTCCGCTCGATGTGCAGCAATGCCGGATCGATTTTTTATCGAACGGCGGCCATAAATGGTTGATGGGTACCATGGGGGCCGGATTTATGTATATAAACCCGACTTTGCTTGAACGCCTGCAACCGACTTTTACCGGTTGGCTGGCCGTGGAAAACGCCTGGGATTTTTCAAACTACGAATTAAAATTTCTACCCGATGCCCGTCGTTATGAATATGCAACCGCTAATTTTTTGGGCATTGCCGCTTTATCGGCCTCTGCCGAAATATTAATGGAAGCCGGAATTCCTCGTATTGAAAGACATCTTTTAAACCTCGGAAAACAATTAATAAACGGTTTAACCGCACTCGGAATGCGCTTTGCCGGTTCGGATCAACCGGAACACCGTTCCGGTATATATTCATTTTCCGGTAAACAAACTGAAAAATTGTTCGAGTATTTACAGGCGCACGATATTATTTGTTCTTTGCGCAAGGGCATGGTACGCATTGCGCCCCATTTTTACAATACGGAGGATGAGATCAACGAAGTGATCGCAGTAGTAAAGAACTTTTATTCTGAATGATTTGAAGCGCATAAAGGGTCCAATCAAATAACCTGAAACTGGAAATGTGAAATTTTCTCCGCAAATAAAATTCGGAGGCAGTATGAAAAAGCATCTTACAAAAATCGGTATTGGAATTTTACTGGGTATTGCTGCGGCGGTAGTAGTCTGGATATTAGCCAAATATGTGGCCGGAGACCTGTTCTATACCTATGAAGCGAAAACCTATGACTGGCGTATTAAAAAGAAATTTACCCCCAATATGCCCACCATCGAAGATATCATAATCATCGATATCGATGAACGCAGTAATCAGTTACTCGGAAAATTCAGCCAGTGGCCGCGGGAATATCATTCGAAAATCGTCCGCTTCTTAAAAAAAGCCGGAGCCGTTGCCGTCGGTCTGGATATCCTGTATGATCGGGATATCTGGCATCCCGAACAGGATAAGGAATTTGTTCAAACAGTGGCCGGTTCCGGGAATGTCTATACGGCCTTGTATTTTGCTCAGGCCGATTCGGATAACTGGCGGCCGGTAATGACCGAAGAGCCCAAAGGGTTTGATGCCCGCAAGAATTATTACACCCTGCCGCCTTATGAAACGCGT
Organism: Calditrichia bacterium; assembly: GCA_026983775.1. Classification (GTDB taxonomy): domain Bacteria; phylum Calditrichota; class Calditrichia; order Calditrichales; family Calditrichaceae; genus JALSTK01. Next base: position 16,879 of record JALSTK010000026.1, on the reverse strand, counting down.
CGCTTCCATAGGGAAGAGCGCTTGGAGAGCGGTTTTTTCGATTTGCTTAACGCCAGCAGGGGCTGCGGGCATGTTAATTTTAACGGAGATGTGGACGGCGTGGTGCGGCGTATCAATTTGTTCACTGATTTTAACGGCCACCTGTATCCTTCGTTGGGTTTCCGAATGTTCATGGATCTGATCGGCACCGATTCCCTAAATCTGGACGTCAAGAGCCAAAAAATGCAGCTATTCGCTCAGGGACAGTTGCTTACGGAAATCCCTGTGGACGAAAACGGCAATATGCTTATTAATTATGCCGGTCCTTTCAAATCCTTCCGCTATATCAGTTTTTACGATGTTCTGCACGCGAAAGAGCGCAATCTTCCGCCGGAAATTTTTCAGAATAAAATCGTTCTTCTCGGTACTTCGTTGGCCGGTCTGTTCGATTTGAGAAACGTCCCTTTTATGCAGGCTTTTCCCGGTGTGGAAATTCATGCCAATATCCTCTATACCTTATTGACCCAGAATTTTATCCATCGCCTCAGTGCCTGGAAAACATTTCTGATTATGATTGTTCTCGGAGCGGTTCTCGGCATTTTGGTCAGCTATGTGGGCCCCGTACTCAGCATCGTTCTGACGCTGTTGCTCGGCTTCGGTTACGTATTCGGTGCGACCATGATCTTTATGTCCCACAATGTCTGGATTGATATTGTCACCCCCGTGTTGACTCTGTTCTTTACCTTTACGTTTGTTTATATGTACCGTTATATGACCGAAGAAAAAAACAAGCGTTTCATCCGCAGTACCTTCTCCCACTTTGTCACCAAATCGGTGGTGGATGAGTTGCTGGCCAATCCCGATAAGATCAAACTCGGCGGTGAGAAAAAGGTCTGTACCGTGCTTTTCAGCGATGTGGCCGGTTTTACAACAATTTCGGAAAAGCTGGCCCCGGAAGCCCTGGTGAAACTATTAAATGAATATTTAACGGAGATGACCAATATCGTGTTCAAATATAACGGTATGCTCGATAAGTACGAAGGCGATGCTATTATGGCTGTTTTCGGGGCACCGATCGATCATGGTAACCATGCCTTCAATGCCTGTGCCACGGCCCTCGATATGCAGGATCAGTTACTGAAAATGCGCAAAATGTGGCGCAAGATGAATAAACCGGAATTATCGGCCCGAATCGGCCTGAACACGGGCCCCATGGTTGTGGGTAATATGGGTTCGGAGACGCGCTTCGATTATACGGTCATGGGCGATGCGGTAAATCTGGGAGCTCGTCTGGAACCCGCGAATAAAGTCTACGGCACAAAGATCATGATCGGTGAGGAAACTTATAAAAAAGCAGGCGATACGATCATCGTTCGGCCTCTTGATTTACTGCGGGTAAAGGGTAAAACCGAACCCGTAAAAGTGTATGAACTGCTCAGCACGGCCGAAAAAGGGATACCGGATGAAATGAAGCGGGTTTTGGATTCCTTTAACAAAGGATTCACCAACTATCTGCGCCAGGACTGGAATGCGGCCATTGCCGAATTCCAGCAGGCCCTGTCGATTAAGGCCAATGACGGCCCGTCGAGACGTTATCTGCAACGTTGCCAGATATTCAAACAGAATCCTCCGGGGGATGATTGGGACGGTGTGTACACCATGAAAACAAAATAAAACGAGTCAGGGAAATTTCGAATCCGGGGTGATCGAGGCTTGTTCCATGGCTATTTCTGCACGGTAAACAGGGAATACAAGCCCAGGGTCAGGAAGATAAGGTTACCGAGCCAGGCCGCCAGCAAAGGGGGTAATTCACCCTGATGTCCCAGTACCTGTCCGACACGGATAATGATGAAATAAATGAAGCTGATCAGCAGGCTCAAACCGAAACTTAAGCCGGCCCCGCCCCGTCTTTTCCGGGAAGCAAAAGGTGCGCCGAGCAGTACTACGATCAGATTGGCAAAAGGCAGGGAAAGTTTTAGATGACGTTCCACAATCCATTTGCGGGTATCGGCACCGATGGATTGCAAACGGGTGATAAAATGGTTCAATTCATTTAAACTCATCTCTTCCGGTTTCTTTTGCACCACAGACAATTCTTGCGGTTCGATGCGGGTATGGGTCAATACGGAATCTTTAAAACTACTCAATATTTCCTTGTTGCTTGTAAAACGGCGTACGTGCCCGTTCTTAAGAATCCAGTGATTATTTTTCCAGATCATCCGGTCGGCATCAATGCGTTCTATCAATTCCGAGCCCTTAAAAGTTTTAATACTGACTGACCGGGCCGTATTGGTTCGTCCGTTGAAATATTTAATATTAAAAGTACGTTGCGGACTGTCTTTTACATAGATATTACTGCGGGATTTCTGATCCGGGCGGGTCAGGTGCTCAATATCATAGCGGCGTATATCCCAGCGGCGCTGATTCGATTCGGGCACGATCAGTTCATTAAAAAAGCCGGCAGCAATACTGATCACGAAAGCCAATACAAATAAAGGTCGTAAGAGGCGATACAGACTGACACCGGCCGAAAGTTCGGCTACGACCTCGTTATGCTGAGCCAACCCGTTCATAGAGAATAAGGCCGCCAGAAGCATATCAACCGGTAGAGTAAGGCTGATGATATAAGGAATGTAATACAGATAGTACATGAAAACCTGGTGCACGGTCGCCCTTTGGTCCATGAAGCGCGAAACGTTTTCAATCAGATCGATGACCAAAAAAAGAATCACCCAGGCAATAACGGCAATGGCTAAATTGATCAGGAAGCGTTTCAGTAAATAGCGATCGAGTAATTTGAGCATATGTCTAACCGTTCCCCCGCTTGAAAAATTTTTGTAAACGATCCCAGGGAATAAAGGAAGTCTCCCGGATCGCCCGCCAGACCAAATAGAGACCGCCTGCACCGGTTAAGATATTTGCCGCCCACATGGCTACAAAGGGAGACAGGTATTGACGATCGGCCAGGTCTTCTCCTCCGATCAGGAACACCCAGTAGAGCAGGAAAAAACCGATGCTTAAACTGATAGCCACTCCCATGCTGCCTTTCCGGGCCATGATTCCCAGTGGGGCTCCTACTAAAACAAAGACAATACTGGCAAATGGAATGGAGAATTTCTTATAGATTTCAACTAAAAAACGGTTGACATTATGTTCCTGATTTTTTAAGTAACTCTTATGCAAACGCATTTGCTGGAAACTGCGTTCGGCAGTATGTTCCGATTTGCGCAAAGCCGTCAGCATTTTCGCATCGGCAAGCCCGGTGAATGCCGTGCTGTCCCTGCCAAGCGAATCTTCGGGAAAACGCTGCCAGAGGGTTAGCAGGGGAGCAAAGTTCTTGTGAACCGTTTCGGCGACCCTTTCCTGACGAACACGAGCCTGTTCTTCATAGTGTTTTACCCGCTCCTTCATCATTTTCACATTCATTTCCCGGTCACTGCGATCCGTGTCATGCGATTCCTCGAAGATGAATTCTTTGGCCGGAATCACCACAACCTGGCGGTCGAACAGAGAACGCTGGTATTCATCCGGTTTCTGGTTGTCAAACTGATGATACTCTCCGTGGAACAGGGTAAAAATCAAAGCCTTGCGCTCTTTGGAAAAGACCATGTAGCCTTCATCGGCTAAAATAGTGATGTCTTTTCGCGGATCACTGCGGTCAAAAATAAGAATATCCCGCAGCCGGTCGGTGGATTGATGGCCTCTGTATTCCGGCCCCAGTACCCGGCTGATATCCAGCCATTCGTCCGTAAGCGGTTTTTCGATATGGCTTACTTCGAAAGTATAAAAGCCGATATCGTAAAAAATATGTTCTTCCAATTGCAAGGTAGGCTTCTTCTCACGGATGGAACGGAACAGGATTTTAGCCTGATGATTGGTTTCGGGAAGAATGCGGTCGTTAAAATAAATCATAACCGCTGTAATCAGGATGCCCACATAGAGCGAAGGTAAAATAAGGCGGTAAATGCTGATCCCGCCTGATTTTAAAATAATGATTTCATTGTCAGCGGATAAGCGACCAAAGGCCATCAGCACGGCCACCAGAGTGGACATGGGCACAGCGAGAGCCAGCATCCAGCCCAGATTAAAGGTGATCAGCTTAAATATGGTCCAGGCCGGTAAACCCTTACCGAAAATCTGACCGATATACTTGACCAGAAAATTCATCAGCAAGATGAACATAATTACGGCCAGGGCAAAAAAGAAGGGAGCAATATGCTCTTTGATAATATAGCGATTTAAAATTCTCATCGGCTCGCGAATAGTCCGTTTTTTGTCGCGCTCAATATACATAAATTTAAGACCCAGGTCTAACCCGGGAAATCTGAAGTCAGGAAAAAGGGGAATTTGTGCCCGATATTCCCTTACAGGGTAGGGAACAATCGGCTGTTCCACGGGTTCATTACATTGAATTCGTGCGCCCGAACACTTACAAAGTTAGCGAATGAAGCTAATTTATCGCCAAATAGAATTGCTTTGTCCCCGCATTCAAGGGTTATCGCGGGTAGCCGATCCTGCAACAGGGCTCTTTAAAGGCCGAATCGTTTGCTCATCGGATAGATCAGGTATATAACAAGAAGCGTTCTTTTTTAAGGGGTAAAAAATCGTACTTGAAAAGAGTACAAGGCTTACTTAAATTCATTGCGCTAAATCTATAAAACCGGAGGTAGTCGCTCAATAGTTGCTACATGTAGTTGGTTTGTGAAATTAAACAGTTGAAAATTTGAAGAAAAAATTTCAAAACTCCCTGAGAGCGATTTATCTTCTGGTAGTTGTAGGTGTGGTAGGTACTTTTCTTCCGCAACAGCTTTCTGCCCAGATCGGTATACATATACCCGCTCCGCCACGGACGGTCAGCCTGTTCGAACCGCATGTCTATGGGTTGGAGCGGATTGCGATCGATTCTACCGTTTTCAAAAAACGACCCTCCGTCTACCGCCGTACGGTCAAATTGGATTCGACAGGTAAATTTGTATCCATTCGCGAAGCGGTTGACAATACAGACCTTCTTTTACCGGCAGTGGTGGATTTGGATACCTATGTGCGCTTACGGACAGATTTTGAGATTCATGAACTGTGGAAGCGCTCTTTGCTCAATGCTTTCAAAGGGCAAACTCAAAAATCAAGCGGTGCCATCCATCTCGATATTCCCCTTGGTTTAAAAAGCAAGACTTTCACCCGTATTTTCGGTTCGGATCGTATCGGCCTGAGAGTAACCGGCAATATATCCTTCGATTTATCGGGACGAACCGAGAATCGTTCCGGATCCGCGGTAACCGCTCTGGAAAATCAAAACACCTTCAGTCCCCGCTTTCATCAGACCCAGCAATTTACGGTGGAAGGAAAGATCGGCGATAAAGTAACCGTCTCTGTGGAGCAAAACAGTGAAGCGACCGTAGATATTGAAAACACATTGAAATTGCGCTATGACGGCGATGAAGATGAAATTGTGCAGAAAATCGAAGCCGGAAATATCTCCTTAAGTCTGCCTTCTACCAAATACGTTATTTTCGGCGGATCGAACAAGGGACTGTTCGGCCTTAAATCCCAACTGCAGGTCGGTAATCTGTATATGACGGCCATCGCTTCTCTGGAGAAAGGTCAGCAGCAGGAACTCAGCCTGAGCGGGAGTGCCCAGGAATCCAAAACCACCGTTAAAGATTATGATTTCATAAAATATCGTTACTTTTTCGCCGACCGGTATTATCATGATCATTTTGAAGATGGTTTAAAAGACGATCCCACCACGTTTTCCTATCAGGCCGGTACGGAAATTTTGAAGCTGGAAGTCTGGGAATCGGTTAATCAATCCGACAATCAGGCCAGACGGGGCATTGCCGTGGTCGACCCGACCCAGTATCTGGACGCCAATCTGGATTATAAAGATGTCGATATAGATACGGTGACCGCTCGTGAGGGCAAGGTGGAGACGGGCTATTTTAAACCCCTGGAAGAAGGGAAAGATTACTCTTTTGATAAATACAGAGGTTTTTTTGTCCTCAATCAACCGGTGGATAACAATACGGTTTTGGCTATAGCTTACGCCAATGCCGAGGCCGTGTCCAACCCCGCTTTGCCGTCCATAGGTACGTTGCAGGAGAGCCTGGCCGATACCTCCCAGCCGGTAGTCCTGAAGCTGATCAAACCGCGGGCCATGCAGCCCAATGAAGTCTATAAGGACACCTGGTCTTTGATGATGCGCAATGTATACTCCCTGGGGGGAACCAATATCCAAAAGGATGGCTTTGATGTTCGTCTGGAAAATAATGTCAATGGGGATCATGCCACCTATCCGGAAGGCAGCGATAAATCCTATATGAACCTGCTGGGGTTGGACCTTCTGGATCAAAATGGCGAGCCGGTCGACGGCGGAGACGAAAAAATCGATAATAACCCGTATATTGTGGACTATGCCAACGGCATTCTTATTTATCCCGTACTGCAGCCCTTTGATCCGGAGAAGGGTAGTCGTTTTCAAGGAAAATTGCCGGAAAAAGACCTGGTGGATATATACAATCTGAGTACTACCAATAATCAGGCTTACTTAGAACGTCACAAATTCGATATGATTATCACTTCCAAAAGCACAAAATCCACTTTTGATTTGGGCTTTTATGTGCTGGAAGGAAGCGAAGTGGTCACTCTCGGCGGACGGACTCTTGAACGGGATAAGGACTATACGATCGACTATTTCAGCGGCCAGTTGACCCTTCTTTCCAATGAAGCGAAGCGCAGCAGTTCGGATATTCAGGTCAAATATGAACGGGCCAACCTGTTTCAGCTTGATAAAAAAACCATTTTCGGCGGACGAATGGAATACCGCTTTTTGGATAATTCTTTTGTAGGTTTAACCGCCCTTTATCTCAATAAAACCACTTTGGATCAGCGGGTTCGCGTCGGCCAGGAGCCGTTCCGGAATTTTGTCTGGGATCTTAATGCCGCCTTTAAATTTAAACCGCGTATCATTACTAAAATGATAAACGCCCTGCCTATTGTGGAAACCAATGCCGAATCGCATATCAATATCGAAGGCGAATTTGCTCAGGTCTTTCCCAATGCCAATACCCTGAACAACACGCAAACCGGGGACCAAAACGGTGTGGCCTATGTGGATGACTTCGAATCCAGTAAACGGGCTACTACCTTAGGTATTCGCTATCGCACCTGGTCCATGGCCAGCACTCCGGAAAAAATCCCCGCGCTGGGTATCCAGGATGTGGATCAGATTGAGGCCGATCGGGCCCGGGGGCACATCACCTGGTTCAATCCCTATCATCAGACCTTAATTAAGGAGATCTGGCCCAACCGCGATGTAAATTCTCAGACCGGTCAAACCACGGATGTGCTGGGTATCGACCTCTGGCGCGACAAAGACAGTGATCCGGACAGTGCCTGGGCAGGCATCATGCGATCGACCATCAGTTTTGCCGATCAGCAGAAGACCAAGTATATCGAAATGTGGATTAAGGGCGGTAAAGTAACGGTGAATATTGATATCGGGCGCATTTCGGAGGACTGGTATATCCGCGGTAAAACTGTCCGCGGTGAACGGAGTTTAGGGGGACTGAATACCGAAGATCGCAATAACAACGGTCTGCTGGAACTCGATGAAGATGTGGGGCTGGACGGGATTCCCGACGGACAACCCGGGGATGATCCTTACGACGACTGGCAGGAACCGCGTAAGGGGGTTCTGAATATAGACGATGGTTATTCGTATGACGGAATTAACGGTACCGAGGGCAATCACAATTCCCGCGAGGCTCGTTATCCGGACACCGAAGACCTGGACGGCGACGGCCAGTTAAGTTTAATCAACGCCTATTATGAATATACGTTTTCTCTGGATTCCAATTCCGCGGAAGCCAAAAAATGGAATGTTTCTTCCACGAAATACGGTTGGAAACAGTATCGGATTCCTTTAAAGGATTTTAGTCGGATCATCGGCAATCCCGATCCCCAGTTTCAGCAAATCTTTTTTGTCCGTCTCTGGTTTAGCGACCTGCCCGAAGAAAGAACCCGTATCAAAATCGCTACCTTTGATTTTGTAGGTAACGAATGGGAAGAAAACGGAGTGGCCGATAAGGAAGGCGCTCCTTTCGTTAAGAATGATTCCGTATTTACTTTAGCTACCTACAATACGGAAGAGAATGCCGATGCCGTACCCGGCGGCCCCGAGCCCTATCGTTCGCCCCCCGGTGTTACGGGAGTCCGGGATCGCATTACCCGCGCTCTGTCCAAAGAGCAGTCCCTGGTGCTGCGTATTCATGATCTAAAAGCCGGTCAGGTTGCCGAAGCCAGGAAAACACTGTTTAATGCCATGGATTTAATCAACTATAAACGGTTACGCATGTTTGTTCACGGCGATCAGTATCTTCCCGAACACCCACCCGATGTAAGTGCCCAGGGCGATACCTTGGAAGAACCTTCCTGGATTCGTTTGTATTTACGCTTCGGTTCGGATGCTAATAATTACTATGAATATGGCCAGGATGTTTACCAGGGTTGGAATAAGGTAAACGAGTTTGATATTGATCTGGACGCGCTGGCCAAAGTTAAGTCGGTGGATTCATTAAACATAGGCACCGCGGATAGTGCGGTGTACTATAAAAGGCTTCCCGGCAAACCGGACGGTTATTTTAAAGCCCGCGGCCGGCCGAATATGAAAAATGTCCGCTATTTTATCCTTGGAGTCAAACACCGCGGAGACGAAATTGGCCGTAATCCCGATGATTTTACCGGGGAAATCTGGCTGGATGAGTTGCGTCTCTCGGATGTGCGAACCGAACGGGCTACCGCTCTGCGCCTGAACACGGATATTAAGCTGGCCGATGTGGCCAGTTTCAATGCCCAGTGGGAGAGCAAGGATGCGGATTTTCATAATATCAGCACCCAGTTTGGTAAAGGGAATACGGATGAACGGCAGAATTATCAGGGTAAGATTATACTCGATAAGTTCCTGCCCGATTCCTGGGACATATCCATCCCGGTGGACGGAAGAATGAGCTTTAGCCGCAGTATTCCCAAATACAGACCGAAGACGGACGAGCTGACCGGTTACCGTAACAATACCATCGGACGAAAGCTGAGTTCCTTGTTTGGTCTGCGCCGTCTGGATCCGGCTTTGGAAGATGAAATCAGTAAAAATGAAACCTATGGCTTCGGAACCACGATCAAACGACGCGGAAAATCGAAACGCTGGTATTTGCGTTATACATTAGACGGGATGAGCTTCGACTTCGACTGGGCCAAGAAGAAGAGCAGTAACTGGGAGATGCTCTACAATAATTCGGAACAGTATAAGGAGTCCTTCTCCTATAATGTGCCCTTTGGTAAGGCCCGATATATCTCTCCGTTCCGTTTTATAAAAAAGATCCCGTTACTAAAAAAAATAGCTACTCAAAGATTATATTATCTGCCCTCCAAGCTCGGTTTTTCCATGAATATATCGGATAGCAAAACGGCCCAGTTGCGACGTGGTTCCACAGATATCAAACGCAATATCACCACCGGCTCTACCCGTTCGTTACGGGCCGGATATAAAATGTTCAACAGCCTTAATTTTACATATAGCCGAACCCATCGGGCGGATGCTGATTTTGTGGGCCTTTCCCATCGGGAGCTGCTCAAGAGCATTTTAACCCGCGGTTACTTCGGCCTGGATACGGATATTAATCAGTCCTTCAAAGCGGATTATCGGCCCAAATTACTGGATTGGTTGTCTACGGATTTCTCTTTTAATAATACATTTACCTACCAGTTGACCAATGCCAATAAATACAAACAGGCAGCGACCAAGGTGAGCAAACGTTTGGGGCTGACCTTTAATCCCGGCAAATTGGTGAAGAGTATTTACAAACCGAAAAATAAATCCCGCAGTTCCCGTAGTCGTGGCAGAAACCGTGGTCGCCGTGGTTCAACCCATAGAACCAATCAGGGAAAGAAGGAAAATCCGCAACAGAAAAAAACGACTAAGAAAAAATTCAGGATTCCGAATCCTTTGATGGGTATCTATAATTTCTTTGCCAGCTGGCAGAGCATAAAGACCACCATCTCCCAGGATGAACGGGTCAGTAATAAATATCTGAGCGGATTGCCCGATTGGCAATATCAGTTCGGCATTTCTTTGGATCCGGGTGTTCCCCAGGACAGCAGCCTGCTGGCCCAGAATATTAACCTGATCGGTCCTGCTTCCCAAAAATCCACCTCCATCCGCACCACGACCAATTATACCATCTCCAAATATATCCGGGCCTCCTTTTCTCATTCTTACACCATGCAGGAGACCAATGCCGATTACGGTAAGACACGCAGCGGCAATAAGAGTACTTCCTATCTGGCTATAGGAGACGATCCCATAAAGGATTTTAAAGGGCTGGCTCAATGGCGTGCTTTTGTACCGGATTGGACGCTGCAGATCTCGGGTCTGGAAAAATTTCTTTTCTTTCCCCTCTTTGCTAAAAATGTGACCCTGGATCACGGGCATGCCAGCAAATACACGGAAAATCTGATTTTGCAAACCGACGGGACCCTTAAGCCGTCCACCCAGACTTTTACCAATAACTGGCAGCCTCTGGTAGGCCTGTCGATTCGTACCAAATGGGGAGTCAGCGGTACGATTCGCTGGACAAACAGCACCAATTTCAACTATTCACAGGCAGGTGGCGCAACGAAAACCCTGACCTCCGCCTTTACCGTCACTACAAGTTTTAAAAAGACTTCCGGTTTCAAAATTCCCATTCCGATTTGGCCTTTTAATGGACGTACGTTTAAAAATGAAATCAATTTTAACATGACCTTCGATGCTTCCAGTAATCAGACCTTTCAGAAGCAATTCGACCAGAAAAAATTTGTGGAAAAACAACGCAATAAAACCTGGAAACTACGGCCCTCGGCGACCTATCGTTTCAGCTCCCGCGTCCAGGGCAGCCTGTTTTATGAAAGAGGGTCCACCGATAACAAAATTTCGGGTAAATACAGCTATAATGAATTCGGAATTACAGTTAATATTGCCATCCGGGATTAATCGTTTTATTTTAGAATGGAACCCATGACAACACGGTACGGTACAAGAACTATAGTAATTATTGGTTTTAATTGAATTTATTTAAATGCGAATCATGAATTGGAATAAATAATGAAACGTTTTATGATAATTTTTTTAAGTCTGTTTATCTGGGTGGCTGTGGTCCGGGCTCAGTTCAACGGCCAGAGGGCCTTTTCCTATCTGAAAAAACAGGTGGATTTCGGGCCGCGTACTCCGGGCAGTAAGGGACATGCCGCCTGTCTGAAATACCTTGTAGAACAAATGAAACGATTTACTCCCCAGGTGAAGATGCAAACCTTTGTCTACCAGGATATGGATGAAAAGAAGCAATTTCAATTGACCAATGTCATCGCTTCCTTCCGTAAGGATGCGCCGCGTCGTATTTTTCTGGCCGCCCATTGGGATACCCGCCCCCGGGCGGATTATGATAAAAAGAAAGAAAATCGCAATAAGCCCATTCCCGGTGCCAATGACGGGGCCAGCGGAGTGGCCGTTCTGCTGGAAATCGCCCGGCAGTTAAAAGAAAATCCGCCCGCTATAGGTGTGGACCTTATTCTCTTCGACGGCGAGGACTACGGCAAAGAAGGGCAATTGGATAAATATTTTCTCGGGTCCCGCTATTTTGCGAAACATGCCGGAAACTATCATCCTCAATACGGAATTTTACTGGATATGATCGGCGATGCTCAACTGAATATACCCAAAGAAGGCTATTCCAACCGTTATCTTCCGCAAATCGTGGATAAGGTGTGGCGTATGGCTGCCAGCCTGGGGTATTCCGAGTTCGAAGATCGGGTCGGTAGTTTTATCGATGATGACCATACGATTTTGTTAAAACACGGAATCCCCTGTATCGATGTCATTGATTTCTCCTATCCGAATCCGGGTCAAAATTACTGGCATACGCTGCAAGACACACCCGACAAGTGCAGTCCTGCCAGTTTGCAAATCGTCGGCCGGGTGATGCTGGAGGTCATTTACAGCGAAGAATAATAACGCAATGTCGGATCGAAACTGGATCAAATTCACGGTTTTGGCTCGTCCCGGGCTTTTAGAGCACCTTTCCGCCTATCTTTTCGCCCTGGGTGCCCTGGGAATAGAGGAAGGTTCCAACTCGTTCACGGTCTTTTTTGCTGAGGACGTCTGGAATCGGGAAAAGCAGCATCTGCTGCACTTATTAGAAAAAAATATTACGGACTTCCGGACAGATCGCCTGAAAATTGAACGTCTTGCCGATAAAGACTGGAATAAAGGATGGAAAGAATATTTTAAGCCGTTTCGTCTGCTGCCGAACCTTATGATTCGTCCTTCCTGGGAAACCTACACCAGAGGCGAGGGGGAACAGGTCATTGTAATTAATCCCCAAATGGCGTTCGGAACAGGTCATCACGAAAGCACGCAATTAATTCTTTTCTTTCTTGCGGAATTGAATCTTGCCGGCCGCTCCGTTCTGGATGTGGGTACGGGCAGTGGTATTCTGGCTATCTATTGTGCTCAGCAAGGAGCAGACCCGGTTTGGGCTGTAGATAGCGATCCCCGGGCCCTGGAAAACGCGAAGGAAAATTGTGACTTAAATAAGGTCGGCTCCAAAATAAAACTGGTAAGCGGTACGCTGAGTGCTGTTGCAGAACAAAAATTTGATTTTGTGCTGGCTAATATAAATCGCGCTGTATTGTTAAATTTACGGGATTCTTTGAAAAATTATGTCCAACCCACAGGAAAATTAATTCTTTCCGGATTATTACAGACCGATTTTGAGTTCATGCAGGATGGATTCGGATCAGCCGGTTGGCGGATTATTGACCGTAAGAATCAAAACGAATGGATGGCACTAATCTTACAGCATGCAGACCTCTGAAAACACGGCAGTCATTGATATCGGTACCCATTCGGTACTTTTGCTTATTGCCCGAAAGAGCCAATCCGGACGGATCGAAATCGTTCACCAGGCCTCTGCCGTCGGACGCTTAGGTGCTGGGTTGACCCTGAACAGCAACATTGCCGACAGGGAAGTGAACAGCGTGCTTGCTGTTTTACGTGATTTTTCGGAGACGGCTCAACGCTTTCGAGCCCGTTCCGTTCATCTGATGGGTACGGAAGTTTTTCGTAAGGCATCTAACGGAAAACAGGTGGCCGATTTTTTCAGCCGGGAATTAAGGCATCCGATGAAAATACTGTCTGCCGAAGAGGAAGCGCTTTTTGCCTTTGCAGGGGCCGTAACAGGGTTGCCCTCGCGGGAAGAACCAATCCTGCTGATCGATGTGGGCGGAGGCAGTACGGAATTCGTCCTGGGGAAAGATCGCCGGGTTCGGGAATGGTCTTCTATACCCATAGGTGCTTTTATCCTGGCCCAAAATGAGCACCTGAGAGAGACCCTGAGTCCCGGATTGCAGGAAAAATTGAATTTGGAAATAAAACAATATTTGGCTAAAATCCCGTTCTCTGCCGGAATAAAGCGGCACACCGTTGTAATCGCCAGCGGAGGTACAGCCGGTACTTTGGCTGCTTTAAGCTTGCGGATGAAAGAATATGACAGTAAAAAAGTAGAGGGTCTTGTGCTGCCCAGGAATCGGATCCAACAGTTATTCGACAGGATAAATGCTCTTTCTGCGGACGAGCGACGGCGTCTGCCGGGTATGGAAAAAGGCAGGGAAGATGTTATTTTATATGGGATTTTAATCTATCTGAACACTATGAACCGATTCGGGCTTTCCGCTCTTCAGCTCACGGACCGCGGAGCACGTTTTGGTTATATGAGTTATGTATTGAATCAGGGGAGTTGAATTGAAGAAAATTGAGATGATCGTTGCTATCCTTTTGGGTACGGTTGTTGTATTTTATTCCTGTAGTGATCCGGCCGGCCCGAAGAAAAATTTGGGACCGCCCCAAATTACCTGGCATTCCGTACCCGATAGTTTGCGTCTTCCGGTCAGTGCCGATTCTTTGACAACCGCTTTATTAAGAGTTGAAGTGAGTGATCCCGATGGGCTGAGCGATATCAGTTCCGTTTATTTTTATTCCCGGAAACCGGACGGACAGCTTGCCAACGGAGGAAATGCTTTTCCCCTGAATGACGAGGGGAAATTGGGAGACGAAACCGCCAATGACGGTATCTTCTCAACCGGAATAAAACTCAGTTCCGGCAACCAGGTTGGTACATATATTTTTACCTTTTATGCCAAAGACAAAAGCGGTAATCTTTCGGAAGCAGTAAAAGATTCCATTGAGGTGTACAAATGATGAAAAAAACTATTTTTATTTTTCTAGCGATCTTAACAACCACTTTGTTTGCGGGAACCTTCCGTGCCCTGGATAATGATTATGACTTTTTTAAGGGCAGATTGCACGGTAACGGAATTGTAGATTTAATCGTGAAAGATTCCCTGATCTGGGCTGCAACCGGATATGGCCTGAACAAAGGTGTTTATGACCCGAAAACCGATTCCTGGAAATGGCAGAATTTTCATGAAGAGGATTATATCGGCCGGGGCGGAGTTTCGGCAATGGCCTATATGGATGATTCCACATTGTGGATTGCTACCGCTTTCGATACGACTATCCATGAAGATAATCTTCCGGCAGGCAGCGGTCTGAGTTACACACGGGACAACGGTCGAACCTGGCACCATGTACCCCAGCCGGTGGATTCCAGATATGTAACCGACTATAATCCGACCACGACGGTTGTCCAGAACCTTGTGTATGATATTGCCTTTGTGGATAGTACTATCTGGATTGCCAGTTACGGCGGGGGGTTACGACGTTCCGATGATATGGGCCGAACATGGCAGGTGGTGACTACGGACGGAATCTATTTTTCCAGTGGTGATAATTTGAATCATCGCGCCTTTTCTCTGCTCAGCGTGGAGGACACCCTCTGGGTGGGTACGGCCGAAGGTATCAGTAAAAGTGCAGATAATGGCAGTACCTGGCAGCGCTTTTTATCCAAAGGGAATGATGAACAAACCATTTCCGGTAATTTTATTGTATCCCTTGCTTACCAGCCGGATGCCCATGCGGTCTGGGCGGCCACGGTTGAAGCCGTGGGCAACGAGGAACGGCGTGGGGTCAGCCGTACTGTAAATGGCGGTAAAATTTGGCAGCGTCTGCTCATGGACGAAGGTATTTTTGCCCATAATTTTGCTTTTAACGGCAAGGAAGTTTATATCCCGTCTGATCAGGGCGTCTGGTATCGTTCTCAGGACGATGCCGATTGGCAGGTGATTACGACTCTGTCCGATCCCGTTTCCGGGGAGGCTTTGGTCCAGGAAGAATACTATTCCGCGGCTGTTCAGCACTATAATGGCCAGGATCGCCTCTGGCTGGGCAGTTCCGATGGTCTGGCTACCCGTCTTTTGGGCAGTGCGAACGCACCGTGGACGATTATCCGCTCCTATATTCCGGTGAGTGTACGACCCGAACCGGCTGTTTATGCCTACCCGGTGCCCTTTTCCCCCAGCCGTCATCTCTATGTTCGATTCGAGTACGACGAGAACAAATCCTTAGACGAACCGATAAAAATTTTTGATTTTGCCCTGAATCCGGTAAAAACCCTTGGCAATGATCAGTTAAAACCAAAATGGGATGGGAAAAATTCATCCGGTGATACAGTGGCCAGCGGGGTCTACTTTTTCAAGGCCAAGGTTTCGGGAAAAGTAACCTGGGGCAAAATTGTGGTCATTAATTAAGCGGAGATGATGATGAAAAAGTATTATAAAATTGCGGTACTTCTTTTTATAACCGGTTCCCTCTCATTTGCCGGAAGTAACGGGGGATATGCCGGGGCTTTCCTTAGAATGGGACTGGGAGCCAAAACCCTCGCTATGGGTAATGCCGGTTTGGCCCAACAAGCGGACGGTTATAGTTTTTTCTATAATCCGGCCAGCATGGCCTTCCTTCCGGAAAAAACCTTTTCTTTGTCCTATAGCTTCCTTTCTCTGGATCGGAATTTTAATTTTATCGGTTACGCCATGCCTGTAGCACCGGCCGGAGGATTTTCCATCAGTTGGATCCGGGCCGGAGTGGATCATATCAATTCCACCAATTCGATTGGAGAGATTACGGGAGAAATCGGCCATTCCATCAATGCGGCTTTTTTTAATTTTGCCCGCCGTTTTGGTGAGAAAGTTGCCGTGGGCGTATCTATAAAATATATGTGGGAATCCTTTGACTTCGGTTCGGATAAATATAACTCCAATGGCGTCGGCTTTGATTTTGGTATGCAGTATAAATGGAATGATAAAGTATTGCTGGCCGCCGCAGTCAGAGATGTGGGTTCCAAACTGAAAGCCAGAACCGATAAGCTGTTCGAGCACGGTGGTACGACCGTTGATCCTTTCCCCCGGCTCTATTCAGCCGGATTTCGTTACCAATTGCCATGGCCCTGGTTAAGTCTTGTATACGATGCGCAATGGAGTGATAAGAATGATTTTAAAAATCATTTCGGCTTACAGATTGCCCATCGAAAATTGTTGGCATTGCGTCTGGGATTGAATAATACTAATTTTACATTCGGTGCCGGAATGGGATTTAAATTATGGCGTTTTCCCAGCCAGTTGGATTATGCCTTTGTTCCTTCCCGCTATGGAGAAGGCAGCAGTCACGTGTTTTCATGGCAGATTCATTTTTAACGGAGCATATTATGTTGAACCCGAGAAAATACATCGCTTTATTGTTTCTGTTTCTCATGCTTGGACAAAACCTTTCTGCTGCGGATGGATCGAGCGGAATGTCCTTCTTGAAATTGGATGTGGATAGCCGGGCTGCGGCCTTAGGAGGTGCCTATTCCGCCATGAGTAATGATGCCGGTGCCGCCTTCTGGAATCCGGCAGGGCTGGCCGAAAATGATCGGCG
>JALSTK010000025.1 GCA_026983775.1 Calditrichia bacterium | reverse complement strand
CCGTACGTCATCCCGGAAACGATTCTGCATCCCGATCATCATGGTTAACTGATTATCCGTGGCGGTTTGATAGAGTTTGCGGGCATCCGAGGCATTCAGGGCAACCGGCTTTTCCACTAAAACATGAATCCCGTTTTTCAGGGCGAGATAACTCATCGGAAAATGATAATGACTGGACGTGCAAATATGGACGGCATCCAATTGTTCGGATTTTATCATCTGATCCGGAGTCCGATACCAGCTCGGAATATGAAATTTTTCCACGAGTTTATGAATTTTGCTGTCATCAATATCGCAAATAGCTACCAACTCAACATCATCCATCTTGTTTAAAATGGGAAGATGGACGACCTGAGCAATACTTCCCGTCCCAATTACACCGACTTTCAATGGTTCCATAATCACTCCTTAATGCTGGCTTGATAACCAATTTCATTTAGAACACGGACTGCTGTGGCAGCTTGATGGGTATTGCCGAAAGAGAGACGAAATACACCCCCTTCTTTTTCACGTATTTTCAACAATTCCATATCTCGAATATCGATCTCATGCTCTGCCAGAGCGTTGGCGATTTTCGCAATTACTCCCATTTCATCGGTCACATAGACCATCACATCTACTAAGGGTGTTAGAAATCCCTTACCGGCCCTGGGGACACGCGCATGCAGCGTGTTGGCCCGGCTAAAATCAGACGATAAATCATCCAATCCCTCCATATTCCCCTGTAGGATTTCAATAAAATCTTTCAGCACTCCGCGGATATTATCCCGATTGGAGGCAATGATATCCTGCCAGATATGGTAAGAGCTGGAAGCGATCCTTGTTAGATCCCGAAACCCTCCGGCGGCCAGCTCAAAATAAGGCAATTCATCCTTTTGTTTTTGTCCGACCAGATTAACCAGATCAATGGCCAGCAATTGGGGCAGATGGCTGATCACAGCCAGGATGGCATCATGCTCTTTTGCATTCAGCAATAGGACCCGGGCTTTTAATTGATTCAGTAAAGGTAAAAGCTGACGGTTAACCTGAGTTCGGTTCTGATCATCCACTCCGGTTAATATATAAACCGCATTTTCATAAAGGAGTGGATTGGCGGCCTGTAAACCGCTCTTTTCCGCACCGGTCATGGGATGGCCTCCGATGAAGGTGCCGCTAAACCCGAGTTTTTTTACCAGCTCTTCAAGCTCGGTTTTTGTGCTGCCCATGTCTGTGACTATAGTCTTCTTGCCGACCACACCGTTCAGCTCTTTTAAATGTTGCTTTAAAATGCGTAACGGTGTAGCGAGAAAAACAATATCCATTTCCCGCGCAGAATCCGGCCAGTTTGGGAGTTTCTGTTGAATGATGCCTCGCCGCAGGGCTTCATCCATTACCTGCGGAAGATCATAACCGTAAAGTTCAAGTTCCGGGGCCAGTCTTTTTAAAGCCATGGCCAGGGAACCACCCATCAGGCCCAGACCGGAAATAAGGACTCTTTTCCCCATCAGGAATCGGTTCTTTCCGCTATTTTACGTCCAATGGCTTTGGCGATGATACGGATTTGATCCATCAACTGATCAAATTGTTCCGGATATAGAGACTGGGCTCCATCCGAAAGGGCATGATCCGGATCATGATGGACTTCCACCATAATACCATCTGTTCCGGCGGCAACCGCCGCCCGGGCCATCGGGATCACTTTATCACGGATGCCCGTGGCATGGGAAGGATCGCCCAAAACAGGCAAATGGCTTAATTTTTTGATTACCGGAATGGCACTGATATCAAATGTATTGCGGGTATAGGTTTCAAAGGTACGGATACCGCGTTCACACATCATTACATTTCTGTTGCCTCCGGAGACAATATATTCTGCAGACATAAGCCATTCCTGAATGGTCGCGGAAATACCTCTTTTCAAAAAGACCGGTTTATTCACTTTACCCAGATTCCGCAGCAGGGTAAAATTCTGCATATTACGTGCGCCGACCTGGAGAATATCCGTATACTCACAGATGAGGTCCAGTTGATCGCGATCCATTACCTCCGTGATAACCAACATATTATACTTATCGGCTGCTTCCCGCAAGATTTTTAGACCTGCCTCCCCCATTCCCTGGAAACTGTAAGGGCTGCTGCGGGGTTTGAATGCACCCCCACGTAAAATTTTAGCACCCGCTTTGGCCACATGCCCGGCGATAATCATGGTCTGTTCCCTGGATTCAACCGAACAGGGTCCGGCCATTACCACGATTTCATTCCCGCCGATTTCCACATCCTTTATTTTGATGATCGTATCGGCATGATTGAATTCCCTGCTGACCAGTTTATACGGGGCCGAAATGCGATAGGCATCGGCCACGCCGGGCATGATCTTCATATCCCGTATATCCAAACGGGAAGTATCTCCGATGACCCCCAATAATGTATGATCTACGCCGGTGGAACGATGAATGGAAAATCCCTGTTCATCCAGGCGCTCTATAATGTGTTCTACCTGCTGTTCGCTGGCATCTTTTTCCATAATAATGACCATGCGAATGACTCCTTTCTTTATTGTCCGTCCAAATAAGACTGTAAGATAAATACGGCTGCTATTTGATCCACTTTATCCCGTTGTTTACTCGGTTTTTTACCCACCGCATGTAAGGCCTGATGCGCCATTTTAGTGGTTAAGCGTTCATCAACCGTAATAATTGGTATTTTCATACTTTCTTTTAACTGATCCACAATATGTAACATACTATCCGTTTTTTGGGAGTGCGTACCCTGCATGGTATATGGAATACCGACTACTATTTGAACGATATGTTCGCTCTTGATTATTTCCTGCAGATCGTTTATTAATTTTTTTATACCCTGCCATGGTACTGTTTTATAAGGATGAGCCAATATTCCCAGGGTGTCACTGATAGCCAGGCCGATTCGCTTCTCCCCTAAATCAACGCCTAAAATTTTATTTTTATCTTGCATACCCATAAAGTTAATAAAAAATATGATTACAAGACATGATGATTTTCAAAGAAAAAAAAATTATATCTGAATTTAATAAACGGCAGGGATAAAGTTGTGTGTAATTCAACATAAGATTCGGGTAAATAGGATAAGAGTCATTTTGTAAGATTTAGAGAAAAGAGCGAAGAGTTATTATGGGATCGTGTCCTACTCATCCTTCGGGATGGGTTCCTTTAAAACGTCTTTCAATAATTTTCCCGCCTTAAAATGGGTTTTTCGCCTGGCAGGCACATAAATAATTTCACCCGTTCTCGGATTTCTGGCCTTCGGTTTAGGCTTGGTCCGTTTCACTTCGAACACACCAAAATCACGTATTTCGATGCGTACTTCCGGATCGGCTTCACTTAGAATTTTGCGTAAGACCGTAAAAATGGCATCCACGAATTTTTCCGCTGTATATATTTTTTCGCCTAGTTCCTGAGCAGTCCTCTTGGCAACATCTTTTTTCGTGACCGTTTTCATTTATATACCTCCCAAAAGACCAATACTTTCGCCCTTACTTATTATTATTGTTCAAGATACAACTATAAAAAAGCTAAATCAAGCTAAAACCTTAATTAATTATCCAATTCTATTGGACTTAGCCCTGATTTGCATTAGACAGTATTCGGCGAAAAGCCGGCAAACTTTATTCTTTTTATTTTTTTCTCTGTGTAAATCGGCACTCAACCCTTCTTTTCTTCGACTAACTTCTTTAATTCATCCAACTTTTGCAGGGCCTGAATCGGCGTCATTTGATTGATATCCACGCTTTTCAGCGCTTTTTTCACTTTGCTGCTCTGAAGATCATCAAAAAGGCTCAATTGATTGACATCCACTTTACTACCGCGACGGGGAATGGCCAGGCGTGGCTTCCGGCTATGGGGCGTCAGCTCATTCGATTCCAGATTGCTCAAAATTTCTCTGGCCCGACCGATCAGTTCCTGCGGCAAGCCGGCCATCTGGGCCACATAGATGCCATACGAATTATCCGTACCCCCGGGGACGATTTTGCGTAAGAAAACAACCTGATCCTGCCACTCTTCCACAGCTACGTTGTAATTTTTAATTCTGGGATAAATAAGGGCCAGCTCCGTCAATTCATGATAATGGGTCGCAAACAGCGTCCGGCTACGAACGGAAGGTTGATTATGAAGATATTCGGCCACAGCCCAGGCAATCGATAAGCCGTCGAAGGTGCTGGTTCCCCGGCCGATTTCGTCCAATAAGATCAGACTTCTCTCGGTGGCATTGTGCAAAATATTAGCCGTTTCATTCATCTCTACCAGGAAGGTACTCTCGCCCAGAGCTAAATTATCGGAAGCTCCTACGCGGGTAAAAATCCGATCCGCTATCCCGATTCTGGCCCGGGCAGCCGGGACATAGGAACCGATCTGGGCCATAAGTACAATAAGTCCTACCTGCCGTAAAAATGTAGACTTACCGGCCATATTGGGACCGGTGATAATCCAGATTTGTTCCTGTTTCGGATCCAGAAAGGTATCGTTGGCAATAAAATCCTGACCATGCGGTAAATTTTTTTCCACCACCGGATGGCGCCCTTCCCGAATCTCGATACGCTGTGATTGATCCACCACGGGACGTACATAATTATTCTCATCTGCTGCAGCAGCCAGGCTTAAAAAACAATCCAGTTCGGCAATCAAATGGCTGTTGCTTTGGATCGGTCTGATGAAAGAACTTACTTTTTCCCGTACTTCCTGAAAAAGCTGATACTCCAAGGTATTTATTTTTTCTTCGGCACCTAAAATTTTTTCTTCCCACTCTTTTAATTCCGGAGTGATGTAGCGTTCGGCATTGACCAGCGTCTGCTTACGTATATAAGTTTCCGGTACTTTTTCCTTATGCACATGGGTGACCTCGAGATAATATCCGAAAACCTTATTATAATTGACCTTTAGAGTTGAGATACCGGTACGCTGCCGTTCCGCCTGCTGATATTCGATTAACCAGTCTTTGCCCTTTTCTGTAATCTGGCGCAACTCATCTAATTCCGGATTATACCCTTTGCGGATGATGCCCCCTTCCTGGATCGTTAAGGGCGGACTATCCACAAGCGCCTCGGAGATCAGTTCCGTTAGCGATTCGAGCGGATTAAGCGCTTTAAAAGCCTTCACCAAACGTTTGGAAGCCATGGCGACCAGGGTTTCTTTCAGGGGCTTAATCTGACGCAGAGACTGGCTCAGGTTCAGCAGATCCCGACCATTGGCCCGACCGGTAACGATTTTTCCCAAAAGACGTTCCAAATCAAATATCTGTTTTAATAAAGCCGATAGTTCCCGATGCAGGGGTCTGTTTTCCAGTAAATCCGTAACCAGATCCAGACGATGTTCGATGGCTTTGATATTTAGAAGCGGTTGTTGGATCCACTGTTTAAAGAGACGTGCACCCATGGGCGTGATGGTATAGTCCAGAATATCCAGCAATGTATTCTGTCCGCTGTTGCCGGACAGAGCACGGGAAATTTCCAGATTTCTACGCGTACTTTCATCCAATACCATATAATTGGAGACATTCAACACCTGCAAGCCCAGAAAGTGTTCCAGTCTGGTCTTGTAATTTTCCTGCAGATAATGGATAAGAATTCCGGCCGCTACAATAGCTGCATCCATATCTTCACAGCCGAAGCCTTTCAGGGAATGGGTTTTAAACTGATTGATGAGAATCTCATAGGTGTAATCCCGATTGAATAGCCAGTCTTCCCGCTTGGTTAAAATCGAAGTGAGACGGTTCTGCAATTGATCTTTAAGCTCATCGAAATGAGATGCGGCCAATAGTATTTCTTTGGGATGGTATTGCAGCAGATGTTCCGGCAGGCGCTCTCTTTGGAATTCGGCGACCTGAAACATACCGGTTGAAACGTCGGCCACGGCCAGACCCACCGTGGAATCGTTAAAATGAATGGCCGCCAAAAAATTGTTCGTACGACTATCCAACAGTTTATCGGAAAGAGTCGCTCCGGGAGAAGCGATTTCTACAACCTCGCGTTTCACAACCCCTTTCGCCAATTTCGGGTCTTCCACCTGTTCACAAATGGCTACCCTCAAACCGGCATTGAGCAATTTGGGAAGATAATTATCCAGCGCATGATACGGAAATCCGGCTAGAGGAACGTCCGCTGATTTACCATGGGCCCGTTTGGTTAAAGCAATCCCCAGGGTTTTGGCCAGAAGTTTGGCATCTTCATAAAACGTTTCATAAAAATCGCCCATGCGGTAGAGGAGCAGCACTTCTTTGTAATCGGCCTTAATGCTCAGATATTGATCCATCAAAGGCGTTGTTTTTACTTTTTTGGTCATAGGTTTGAAGATTAAATTTTTATGGGGATAATCGGTAAACTGAAATAGAAGGTGCTGCCCTTTCCGGGCTCACTTTCCAGCCAAACCCTTCCATTGTGTAAGGAAACAATTTCCTTGCAGATAGCCAGTCCCAAACCGGTTCCCTTCAGAGCCGCGTCTTTTCCGGCTTCGGTCTGTTCGTATTTACTAAAAACTTTCTCCTGCTCCTCATAGGGAATACCCACACCCGTATCCTGCACACCGACATGGACCGCCATGATCTCTTCATGAGTCAATGCATTCTTTTCCTTGACCATTTTACTGAAAATCACAATCTTCCCGCCTTCATCCGTAAATTTAAGGGCATTGCTGATATAGTTATTCAGCACCTGTTCGATTCTTAATTTATCGAACTGCTGTAAAACGATATTCTGATCCAGTTTCAATTCCAGCTCAATATTTTTATTCTTGGCCAATGGGATATGATGTTTATAAACGCTTTCGATCAGGGCATTAATGGAATGAATTTCGAGATTGATATCAAACTTTCCGGCCTCGATCTTGGAGGCAATCATAAAATTATCGATAAGCCGCAGAACTTTATCCACATTTTCCTTGGCGATTCCCAGCAGCTCATCCTGTTCGCCGGAAATTTGGCCGACGATTTCACCTCGCACGATGTCGATATAACCCTGAATAATATTCAATGGGGAACGAAGATCATGAACAATCATTGAATTGAATTCATTCTTCATTCGTTCCAGACGATGTTGAGGACGCATATCGGCCAGGACTCCGATGAAGCCTGCCTTTTTTGATTTCTGATTGTAAGGAGTGATATAAAGTTTAAAAGGAAGATATTCATTGTTATTGGATAAAAGCTCGATATCGATCCCCTGCCCATCGGCCACTTCGCTGTTTTTAATGAGTTGCAATACATTGTCTTCGATCTCGGCTCTTGTTTTCGGGGAACACAGTTCAAACAGGCTTTGTCCGACCAGACTGGAGGGCCTGGTATACTCCAAAAGTCTGACCAGGCTCTTATTGGCGTAGAGTATTTTCCCTGAAAGGTCACAATT
Organism: Calditrichia bacterium; assembly: GCA_026983775.1. GTDB lineage: Bacteria > Calditrichota > Calditrichia > Calditrichales > Calditrichaceae > JALSTK01. The sequence goes on along the minus strand of JALSTK010000025.1, from coordinate 14,435 downwards.
AACCAGGCCCATCACAATGGTTTCCGCCAATAAACGGTACTTTTCTTCGCTGCTTTTTAAATTCTCATACAAGGCCGCATTCTCAAGGGCAAGGGCAGCCTGGTTGGCAAAATACTCGATACTGCGTACCTTCTCCACATTCGGGCGCACCCTGTCTACCGGATCATTAACCGCTAGGTATCCCAATTCTCTTCCCTTACTCAGGATGGGGACCAGCAGCCAGTCGTCATCATCCCATTCCTTACCGATCGAAGCCAGAAAACGCTTTTGATCAAGACTGTCGGGCGCTTCGTCTTTAAGGGTATGATCCCAAAAATAGGAATTGCTTATTTTGAAGCAAAACGGTTTTAAGGAACGGAATCTGGCCGGTAAACGGGTCTTTTCCAGTTCGTTGTATTCTTTTTGTTTAATCCCCAATATGGCCACATTTTCATAACGCTCATTCATCGGATTTTTTTTATCGAGAATGATTACATTCCAGCCAAGAGTGCGGCGAACGGCACGGGCTATTTTTTTAAGCAGTTCGTCGATATCTATTTCAATCGTCAATTCCTTACCCAGTTCGAACACGCGGTCTAACTGTTTTATTGTTTTCTGGGCATGACGAACCACCCTGCTCTCCGCCAAAATACTGGTAGCGCGATTAATCAATCGTTCCGCCTCTTCGATTTCTTTGGAGGTAAAACGTCGCATGGTCCGTTCATTGGCCAGAACATAAAATCCCTTTATCTCATTACCGGTATGAACCGTAAAAACAAGAAGCGAAGGATACTTCCCTTTGGCCAGGCTGGTAATTCTCGCCAGGTCGTCTGCAGGAGTTTTGGTCAGATTATAGTAGGCGTGATTCTTTTTAGCCTCGATATATTTTTCGAATGTGGGAAAATCTTTTAACATCAGAACCGGAGGCTTTTCATTTTCAAAGAGATTCTGATTAAGAGATGAAGTATAGCAATATTGGGGATATAAAAAACGGAACCCTTCGTTGTAATTGAAATAGATAACCGCATCGGCCTGAAGCAGTTGTTTTAACTGCTGACTTAAATAATCCGATATCTCATCCTCATCGAGACGTTCGAAAAGGAAATGTATTCTGGACGGATCATCCGGCGGCTTTTGCTTGCCCCCAAACACCTGCCGTAGCTGAACAATCCGAAACGCGAGCGAATCGGCTAAGGTATCCAGATTTCTCACATCTTCTTCCGATAATTCGCTATTGCCATGAAAACCCAGGATGATAATTCCGACCTGATTTTTGGGAACCTGCATGGGAAACTGGTAGAAAGTATCCGACTTAATATCCAGTGTATTGAAAAAATCGATTAGATAGGAGTCTGCGATTCTTTTTGATTCGAGCCGGGATGAAGTAAAAAAAACACGCTTCCAAAAAGGGGTATTGAAAAATTCTTCCTGTTTGTCATCCATATCATGATCGGCAATGATGGCCCTTTTGTAGTCAAATTCAGCGCTTCGTTTGTTATAAACCAGCGAAATGAGGGTTTCGGGATGATATTCATAGAGAATGTGATCATTCACCAATTCACAGAGTTTGTTAACATCATTCATTCGGATCAGGTTGTTTTGCAAATCGTACATATCCCTGAGACGGAAAATTTCCTGCTGATAGCTCTGCAGTCTTCGTTTGTTCTGAAGGTGGAATCGAATCTTTATTTTCAAATCCGTGAAATTCGGTATCAGATCGATAATATCATCGATGCCGGTTTTCTCTATCTCCAGACGGTCGAATAATTCGATATCGGGCAACATAGCGATAATCGGAGTTATCGTTCCGTAACGGCTCTTCTTGATCTTCTTCATAATCTCTTTACTATGAGCGGTCAGCACTTCACCCCATAAAATCAAATCCGGTTTCATGCTCTTGACCAGGGCCAGACTATTCTCCGGATTATTGGCCATAATCACCGCAAAACCGTTCTCACGAAGATATTGGGCAATCTTTTCCTCGACTAATGAATTTCGATGAACAATAAGAATTTTTTCTTTGTAAATCATCTGTGAAGATTCGTACTTTCTTTATTTTTGTAATAAATGGAAGCGATGCCTTGCAGGCTTAAATACAGATCAATGGCATCGATTACTTCCGTATGTTTTGCGATTTTACCGGCCAACCCGCCTGTGGCGATGACCTTGGTTTGCTGTCCCAAATTTTCCTTCAGGCGGGAAACCATTCCTTCCAACATACAAACCGTGCCTACCAGAATTCCGCTCTGAATACTCTCTTCTGTGGTGCGGCCGATTATGTGTGCAGGAAATTGTATTTCGACTCTGGGCAATTTTGCCGCCCGGCGATGCAGGGTCTCGATCGATGTATTCAAACCGGGAGCGATAACCCCTCCTAAATAATCCCCGTTGGAATCCAGACAATCAAAAGTGGTAGCCGTACCGAAGTCAATGATGATTAAGGGCTTACCATATTTTTCTTTTCCGGCTACTGCATTACAGAGACGATCGGCTCCCACCAGAGAAGGGTCCTTATACTTTATCCGCATGTCTAAATGGAGGGACGACCCGATAATCATCGGTTTGCAATCCATATAGCGCCGGCACATCATTGAATAAACAGGCGTCAAATCGGGTACCACCGAAGAGATACAGGCTCCGTCCAGCTTACTGATATCATATCCGTCTTTGAAAAACAGATAGTGTAAAACAGCGCCGATCTCGTCTTCGGTACGGGCCAGGTCCGAGGTTACCCGCCAATGGTTCTGTAATTCGCCGTTCTTAAAAATACCAACCACCGTGTGCGTATTGCCAATATCTATGGCTAGAAGCATGTGACCTCACCGCTGATTAGTTGTTTTGTTCGGCCCGAAGAATTTTTGTAGATGAGATATCCGGAGGAGTCTATATCTTCAAAGGTAGCCTCTTCCGTCCCCTCAACCGTATGCACCCGGATAGGGGTATGGAACTGCCGGCAGCGCTTTTTCCATCTGTCGACCACACCTTCATAGAAGGTTCTCTCCCAATGCACATAAGCCTTTTCATAATAGGTAAGGAACCGGGCCAGCAATTTTTCTCTCTCTATTTCATGACCGGTATATTCGAACAAAGAGGTGGCCAATTCTTTCAGGTCCGGACTAAAATCCTGCTTAGTTGCATTCAGATTCAGCCCGATGCCTATCACCAGGAAGGAAATATCCTTATTATGTAATACCGATTCGGAAAGAATCCCTGCGAGTTTCTTCTGATCAATCAGAAGATCATTAGGCCATTTCAGATGGATATGCACCGGGGGCAGATGGTTTTTGTGCAGGTATTGTTCGATGCTTTCCGCCAGAACCGATGAGGTGGCCAGGGTAATTTTACGCACGAACTCGATGGACAGCTCGGGACGCAATAGCAGGCTGAACAGAAGATTCTTACCGGGAGGCGATTGCCAGACACGGTTTTGCCTGCCCTTTCCGGAAGTTTGAAAATCGGTTATAACCAGCGTACCTTCGGGAGCTCCCTGCCTGGCTAAATTCATCAAATAAGAATTGGTAGAATCCATCTCGTTAAAGTAGAACAGATTCTGTCCAAAAATGGATGTTTTCAATAATTTCCGGAGTTCATCTTCTTTAAACATCGGGCATTCTGTTTTCTATATTCGGTATAAGGATAAAAAACGGACGACCTAATTTACAATTTTTTCCGATAATTACAAACGCTAAATTTTTAAAAGGATTACAGTTAGCTATACTGGTTAAACGTCCGGAATCATCCATTTAAACTCCCCTGTCCGGAAAAAATGGCTTACCTGTTCCATACTTTGTCTGGCTTTCCTTTCCACACCTTCGATGGAATTAAAGGCATTATGGGGAGTTAAGATCACATTGTCCATGTCCATCATTTCCAGAACGGCACGAACCTGGGGATTCATACTTGCTTTTCCCTGGCGAAGGGCCATTGCCAATTCACTTTCCTCGTCATATACATCCAGAGCGACTCCACCGATATGTCTTTCTTTCAATACTCTTAACAAATCCAGGGAGGGAGATATTTCTCCACGGGAAACATTTATAAATAACGATCCCTTACGCATCTTCTTCAAAAGTTCATAATTAAAATAAGCCCGATTGCGGGCTGTCAAATTCATGGCACAGACCACAACATCCGCCTGACCGATGGCCTGCCGGATAGGTTTATAGGTGACGTCTTCATGTCTTTCCACAATATCGACCCCGGTTACCTTCATATCCAATCCGGTACCGATCTTCACCACCTCATATCCGATATTGCCCACTCCCACCACCAACAGCTCTTTGCCCTGAGCTTCCAGACCGGTTAAGCCGTCCCGGGAAAAGGTTCGGAATTGCTTAATCTGAAGCGGTAATCTACGCCATAAAGTCATCCAGAGCAGCATGGCCTGTTCTGCCACGGCCCGATGGCAATAGAGAGGAAGATATCCACAAATTAAGTCCGTACCGCTGTCTGCTTTGTATTTCAATAAATGATTATAACCGGTGCTGCGGCTCAGTATGGCATTCAGTCGGGATGCCCATTGTAAGGGCAAAACAGACTGGGTTCGAACGCTGATTATCCCGGCCGGTGGTTCCGTATGTTGTGCTTCCTGGATGGTTTTCCAGGTAAATTCGGCTGTTACTCCCGGGGGTAAATATTTTCTGAGCAGCTCTTCTTCTTCTTGAAAGGTTTCATAAAAAAAGATATCAAGATTCATACCATGATCCGAAATTAAATCGTACTCAATCCTTCTGTATTCGGGACAAAATTAGGTAATAAACAATTGCTATCCAAATTCATTTGCCCGGTTGGTGGCTGCTCAAACGCAACCTATCATAATGTCTTCATGATCTCCAGATAGCGTTTATAGGGAATAGCCGGCATACTTTCGGCGGAGACAGCTCCTTTGGTCATGGTGATTATGGATACTTTGGCGGCTACTTCTTCATTGGGAGCGTCATAAATATCCATAAAATCATAGGCGCCGAGCAGCGCATAATGATCCACCCATTTAACATCCGGGCATTTTTTCTTAACGGTTTCAAACCATTCCCGCCCAATGGTCTCCCGGGTCTTTGCATCTTTTAGACTGGATGGGGATAATTTGGTGAGAAGTACATATCTGGGCATAATAAACCTCCTCGCTTTAAAACTGCACTGAAATAAAAACAAACCCTTGTGATGATCAGGTTATTGAAATTTTTTTCGGTTGTACCAGACGTTCGAATTCATCATATTTTGTTTTGATCAATTCCCGATGATTACCGGCATTGAAAGCAATGAATTCATTCTTTCCCAACTGCTCCGCTACAAATGTATCCATTTCATAAAGATTCCCAAAAGGGGGCATGGCACCGATTTCACATTCGGGAAAGCGATATTTAAATTCCTCTTCCAGGGCCAATTCTACACTTTTAGCGCCGATGATGGATTTACACCGATCCAAATCAACTTTATGGGAAGCAGGTAAGACGACCATGGCGAATTTTCCGTCCAACTTCAAAATGACGGTCTTCGCCATCTCATCCCCGGATATATGGGCCGATGCTGCAATCTCCTGGGCCGTATAAGAGGCGGAATGGACGATGACCACATACTTCACCTTATTTGTATCGAGGTATTCCCTTAAACGATTGCTGGGCATAAGTACCTCCTGTGAAAAAGTGGATATTGGACCTCCCTGTCATTTTGATCCCTATCTCATATACGATGCGTTTCCGTATTCGGTTCAGATTTAGAGTCCACCTTATAATGACTCTTCTATTTACTCTATAATATAGGAACGGATCCCACCGAAAAAAACTCTTTTTTATTTTGGTTATCCGAACCCAAAACACGATATTCTGAATTCCGGCAGCAAAACAATTGCCGATTCGGAATAATTCGTAAGAAAAAATCATTATCCGTACTAAACTTTGAAGGAGCATGGAATGGGCAACAATACGAAAGAGTTCGCGTTAATCACGGGCGCCTCCTCGGGTATCGGTTACGAGTTCGCCAAAATATTCGCCGCCAAAGGCTATCACTTAATACTCACAGCCCGGACTATCCGGAAACTGGAAGAGATCAAGCGGGAGCTGGCGGCAAAATATACAGACATTCAAATTCATATTATAGCAAAAGACCTCAGTACTACGGACGGCGCAGAGGAATTGTTCCGGGAAGTTCGGCATAAAAATATTCCGGTACATATCCTGGTCAATAACGCCGGTTTCGGTTTACTCGGTCCTTTTTCAGAAACCGACCTCGCACGGAATCTGCAGATGATTCAACTCAATATCACCTCTCTGGTGATCTTAACCAGGCGATTCTTACCGCAAATGATCGAACGTAATTCCGGAAAGATTCTTAATGTCGCTTCTACCGCGGGATTTGTACCCGGACCCTATATGTCGGTCTACTATGCCACCAAGGCGTTTGTCCTTTCCTTCTCCCGGGCCCTCCACAAAGAATTAGAGACAACCGATATCACTGTAACGGCTTTATGCCCCGGTGCTACTGCCACCCAATTCAGCAAAACGGCTCACATGGAAAATATACCGCTCTTTAAAAGTATGTTTGCATCCGTTATGAGCGCGGAACAAGTAGCCCGTATCGGTTTCCGGAGTCTTATGAGCGGAAAGCCTGTGGTCATTACAGGTTTCTTCAATAAATTGATGATGTTCAGTATACGCTTCACCCCACGCAGGTTCGTCATTCACCTGACCGCTCTGCTTATGAAGCAGTAAGATAGCACAAAGCAACTCACATTTGTCTAAAATAGAATTTTAACTATTCCTTTATCCGCCGGATTATTTCAATTTGCTGACGCCCGGTTCACCTTGCACCCCTCCCCGGCGGGATGCCTTTTCCAAAAAAAATCCGAACCCCTACAGGGGATCACCCCGGACTATTCAAATTCGTATCTTTCGGAAACCTTTCTTTTCCCGGAGCCCTGATAGGGCCGGTCACAGCAATCATTTTTAGACAGGTATGATCCTGTATGGTTCTGACGGAGGCTTACCCCGAAGATCCCGATCAAAGGGTGCTTAAATCTCTGAAGAATAAGCTATCTATCTACAGATTAACATTATTTTGGACGGTAATTGATTAAATAGTATACAAAAAATGTCGACAATTTATACAAAATACGCCCAATCCCGTTTACATTCATCTCGTGAAATCTTTTCTAAGTCCCTATTTTTACACAACTTAATTCCTGATTATCAATTTTGTGGCACAATTATTGTAATAAAAAACAATGAGTTAGGTCGTTGGTTGAGAGGGTTCCAAATAATTCATATCTCTCCTTTCTTTATTTAGGTTTTTTTGCCTCCTTTACCCCCCAAAGAATATGAATTATTTCCCTCTCTTTTTTTATTTCCGAATCCCGATCCACTTCTTCAAATACCATTTTTTTATTTTCTTTTTTATTAGTATATTATTACATGTGTCGACCCTTTTTTAAAAAGGAAAGCGTATGAAGATTTACACGGGTTTCGGTGATCAGGGCAAGACATCCTTATTCGGCGGACAAGTTGTTGACAAAAATAATCCCCGGGTACAGGCTTATGGCTCCCTGGACGAGCTCTCCAGTTTTTTGGGATGGTTGCGATCAAAAATAAACGATACACACACCATTGATCTTTTAAAGGAAGTGCAGAAGGAACTCTTTATCCTCTCCTCGGAAGTAGCTACCCCTGGCAATCAGTATCAACAAAAATTCGAAGACAAAATAACACCCGAACAGGTATTACGGATCGAACGGGAAATCGATTGGTACACGGCACAACTCCCTCCTTTAACCAAATTCATTTTACCGGGGGGCACTGAAACAGCTTCCCTGGCCCATGTGTGTCGGACTGTTTGTCGACGAGCCGAGCGTCATCTTGTTGCGATCACACAAAAAGAAGCGATTCGATCCGAACTTTTAATCTATCTGAATCGCTTAAGCGATCTGCTGTTTATGATCGCCCGCTATGCAAATCATATAGACCGGACAGAAGATATGGAATGGAGAGGGATACGTCGTAAAAAATAAATTTAAAAATAAAAGGAGAAACCTATGGTTGAAATCCGAATGCACGGACGCGGGGGACAGGGTGCGGTAGTTGCCTGTAAAATTCTTGCTTCCGCCTTGTTTAAAGAGGGCAAATTTGCCCAGTCATTCCCGGCTTTTGGAGTCGAACGAAGAGGCGCACCGGTGCAGGCATTTACCAGAGTCGATGACAAACCGATTCATCTACGCACGGAAATCTATGAACCCGATCTACTGGTTGTTTTGGACCCGACTCTATTATATACCATCGATGTGACCTCGGGCTTAAAAGAAGGAAATAAAATTCTGATCAACAGCCCAAAGCCTGCCCGGGATTTTGAAATTTCCCAAAAATACGATGTAAAGACCGTAGACGCCAGTCGGATTGCGGTGGCCAATCAATTAGGGTCTGTAAGTAATCCGATTGTCAATACGGCCATTCTCGGCGCTTTTTCAAAATTTACGGGGGTCATCGGTATCCGGGCAATTCTGGCCGCCATCAGAGAGTCCGTACCTGTTCATCCCGACGAAAACGCCAGAGCGGCCCAACAAGCGTTTGATGAATTCGTCAATTAAGAATATATCCAACTGTAAAAAGGAGTTTGTATATGTATGATCCTTTGGAAGATGAAAACGGACAGCCAAGATTTGCCGTTTCAACCGGGGATATGAGCTGGAATAAAACCGGGAGCTGGCGATACATGCGTCCCTTGTATGACAACAAAATTCCCCCTTGTACGGTAGGCTGTCCGGCCCATGAGAAAATACCGCAATACTTTGCCTATGTTAAAGATAAAAAATATGAACAAGCCTGGCATATTATCCTGGAAGACAATCCTCTGCCCGGTGTCACCGGACGGGTCTGTTACCACCCCTGCGAGGCAGTATGTAACCGGGGAGACTATGACGAATCCATTGCCATCCATAACATGGAACGGTTTGTCGCCGATCAGAACCTGAAGCATCACATTCCTCAAAGTTTTATTCGGGACAAGCATGAGGAGACCATTGCCATCATCGGCTCGGGTCCGGCCGGTCTTTCGGCAGCCTACCAATTAACGCTACTCGGTTATACAGTAACCATCTTCGAAGCGGCTGAACAAGCCGGTGGCATGTTGCGGCTCGGCATTCCCGAATATCGTTTACCGAGAGAGGTATTGGATAAGGAGATCGAAGATATTGTCCGCTTAGGAGTCACCATAAAAACTGCAATTCGAGTAGGCAGAGATATCGGCATGGACACCCTTCAGCGAGATTTTAATGCGGTTTTGATCGCTACCGGCGCCTATAAAAGCTGGGGTATGAATCTACCCGGCGAAGAATTAAAAGGCATTGCAAGCGGATTATCGTTCCTGAAAGAATATAATCTGACCGGTTCCGCTCCGATCGGTAAGAGAGTGGTTGTAGTCGGTGGAGGTAACACTGCAATCGATACGGCCCGCTCGGCTCTGCGCCTGGGAGCCGATGTGACCATCGTCTACCGTCGTTCCAAAGCGGAAATGCCTGCCGTACCGGAGGAAGTGGAAGATGCCCAAAGAGAAGGAATACATATCCGCTTCCTTACCAATCCGGTCGGTTTCTCCGGTAACGGTAAAGTGGAACAAATCCGATTGATCCGTATGGAATTAGGAGAAGCGGATGAGAGTGGACGAAGACGCCCTATTCCGATCAAAGGTTCCGAATACACGATAGACGCCGATCAGGTTTTATTGGCCATCGGTGAAGTACCCGATCTGGACTTTCTACCGGATTCATTCAAGTTGAAAAAAGATCGCCTGCTGGTGGATCACTTTCAGAGAACGGGTCAACCGGGAATATTTGCCTGTGGCGATGCTTCCACCGGGCCAATCGGAACAGTGGTCGACGCCATCGGTACCGGAAAACGTGCCGCCCACTCCATCCACCAATATCTGTCGAGTAAAACCGTTCATATTCCGGAGGAACCGACCGACGGAGTTCCTTTCGACACCCTCAATCTGGACTATTTCCAACAGGAATCCAGGCCGCAGGAAAGGCAGCATCATTCGACTCAATTGAAAGGCGATTTTAACGAAGTGAATTTGGGAATCGGCGAAGATGATGCCGTTTATGAGGCAAACCGTTGTTTTAGTTGCGGAACCTGCACCTATTGTGATAATTGTTTAATTTTTTGTCCGGACGTGGCCATCCGTTTCGATGTGGATAAACACGAGTATGTCATTAACTATGATTTTTGTAAAGGATGCGGGATTTGTGTACAGGAATGTCCGCGCAATGCCATGTCTTATGAGGAGGAATTAAAATGGGCTTAGTCTTGAATGAAAAAATGAAGAAATATTTCGATCCCGAGACTATTTCGGAAATAAAAGTCATAGAAGGAACGCACTCCGCCTCGTACGCGGTTGAATTAGCAAGGGTCAAAGTGATCTCCGCCTTTCCGATCACACCGCAAACATCCATTGTGGAGAAGCTATCGGAAATGTGCGATCGTGGCGAACTTGATGCCCAGTTCATCAAAGTAGAATCCGAACATTCGGCTATGGCAGCCGTTATCGGATCCGAGGCCACGGGAGCCCGCTCCTTTACAGCCACCTCTTCGCAGGGTTTGGCTTTAATGCACGAGGTATTGCACTGGGCAGCCGGAGCTCGTTTGCCGATCGTCATGGCCAATGTGAATCGTGCCCTCGGCCCGCCCTGGAATATCTGGGCCGATCAAACCGATAGCCTGGCTCAGCGTGAAACCGGTTGGATTCAGTTCTATTGCGAAAGCAATCAGGAAGTTTTGGATACCATTTTGATGGCCTACAAATTGGGTGAAAAAGTCATGTTGCCGGTCATGGTCAATATGGATGCTTTTTTTCTTTCCCATACTTCCGAACCGGTGGCCATTCCAAAACAGGAATTAGTCGATCAATTTCTTCCGCCTTACAATCCGGAGCTGAAATTAGATACCGACCATCCGCATGCTTTCGGCGGCCTGGCCATGCCGAATCAGTATATGGAGCTGCGTTACAATATCCAAAAAAGTATGGAAGAGGCGGATCGCTTAATTCCCGAAATTTCCAGGGAGTATGCCCGATTAATGGGCCGGGATCATGGGGCCCAGATCGAAGAATACCGCACGGATGGAGCCGACTATCTCTTATTCACTTCCGGAACCATTGCCGGTACCACCCGTTTGGTGATTGATGAGTATCGGGAAAAAGGTATAAAAATCGGTATGGTTAAAATTCGTACATTTCGTCCCTTCCCTTCCAGAGAACTACGGGAAGCGACCCGGAGATGTAAAAAGGTGGGGGTGATCGACCGCAATATTTCATTCGGGCAGTCCGGTATCTTCTTTTCGGAAACCAAGGCGGCACTCTATAATTCGGATCATCATCCTTTGATGAACGGATATATTGCCGGACTGGGGGGCAGAGATGTCACTCCCACAAATATCCGGGAAATAGCAGATCATCTCATAAACAGCAAAGAGGGGCAAGACCTGATTTGGATAGGAGTGAAAAATGAGTCAAAAACTAATTAAAATTCCCTTTGAGGAATATATGAGTCCCGGCAGTGTGGCCTGTCCGGGATGTGGCGGGAATCTTTCCATGCGATATACTCAAAAAGCGCTGGGTTTAAATACGATGATTGTGATCCCGGCCTGTTGCTGGTCCATTATCGACGGACCGACTCCCAGTTCCGTGAACCATGTGCCCGTATTTCATACCGCTTTTGAAACGGCTGCCGCCACGGCTTCGGGAATTAAAGCCGGTTTGCATGCTCAGGGTAAGGATGATACAAATGTGATGGCCTGGGCCGGGGACGGCGGCACCTTTGATATCGGCTTTCAGGCTTTGTCCGGAGCTGCGGAACGAAACGAAGATATCCTCTATGTCACGTACGACAACGAAGCCTATATGAATACAGGCATTCAGCGCAGTTCGGCGACTCCTTACGGTTCATGGACAACAACCACACCGAATAAAAAGGAACGACCTAAAAAGAATCTGATCGAAGCTCTGGCAGCGCATCATATTCCCTATATTGCTACCGCTTCCGTGGCCTTTCCCGACGACCTGATTAAAAAAGTTGAAAAGGCTAAATCCCTGCGGGGCACTAAGTTCATACACATCTTAGCCCCCTGTCCACCGGGATGGAAAACACCCCCCGAGATCACTATTAAGTTGGCCCGTCTGGCCGTGGAAACAAAGATATTCCCTTTGTTCGAAATCGAAGAGGGTTGGCGCTATCACATCACCCACGAATCCTCCGGAATACCTGTGGGACAATACCTAAAACCGCAGGGACGTTTTTCCCATTTAACCGAAGCGGACTATGAAACAATACAACGGGATGTGGAACGGAATTATAAGATTTTGAAAATGAAAGAGAAGATGTCGAAAGAAATATCAGCAATGGATTAGATGCGTTCCTGGTATTATCTGAAACCTAACCCAAATAAAGACAGGACAACTTTTTATGGTTGTCCTGTCCTGTTTCAATTATCCGGCCTCCCTGCCGAAATGAAATGCTTTCAGATTTATGTCTACCACCTTTTCTCCCTTACGGGCAAACATCTCTTTGATCAGATTTTCCATGGTCGTTAGCTTAAGGGGTAAGAAATGCGAAGCCGCTCCGGCCAGAACCATATTGGTCGCCCGTCCCGAGCCGGCTTTGATTGCCCATTGGTGAGCATCAATAATCACCGTATGCGGCAGGAGTCTGATTTGATCCAACAGAGTATGTAGATCGGGGTAATCCGGGATATTCTTTTCCGGGTTGGCCGAGGTAATTAAATAGCCATCCGGCTTCAGATAATCCAGATATCTCAGACTTTCCAGGGGTTCCATGCTTAGAATCATAGAGGCCGTTCCCCTGGGAATCAAATCGCTGTATATCGGCTGATCCGAAAGACGCAAATTGGTATAGACAGCTCCGCCGCGCTGCGACATACCGTGCACTTCGGATTGCTTCACTTGTAACCCTTCTTTCATGGCGCTGGAAGCGATTATCGCCGATACGGAAAGGACACCCTGGCCGCCGACACCCGCTAAAATGACATCATATTTCATTACCGGCTCCTTTCCTTTTTATGACGTTTAGCTGTTTCCACACATTCCCGAACGGCAATTATAACCGACAATCCGTGGTATTCGATCTCTTTCCCGATTATTTTTGCATTCTCTTCGGTGTATTTTTTGTGGGCAGTGAATACATGCAGATGATCCGCATCAACCCCGATGCCCAGAACCACCTTTTCCAAACGGGACGAGGGTAAAATAGTCGGCTGACCGCCGGTCATGCCTACCGTTTCATTGTCCAATATAATCAGGGTCATATCCGCATTATGCGCCACGGCATCCATCAAGGGAGTGAGACCCGAATGCAGGAAGGTGCTGTCTCCGATCACGGCCAGCACCGGATAAAATCCCGCTTCCGACGCGCCTTTGGCCATTCCCACCGAAGCTCCCATATTCACCGTAGATTCTATGGCCCGGTAAGGAGGCAGGGCCCCAAGAGTATAACAACCTATATCCGAAGTAATAACCGATTTTTCATAGTGATTCAACGCCAATTTCATGGCCTGAAAGGTATCGGCATGGGGACAACCCGGACAAAGCTGCGGCGGCCGGTTCACCAGAGGATATTCCGGTTTCTTAACCGTCTTACGCGGCGCCAAACCCAGCACGGGCCGGATATTGTCGGGATTTAATTCTCCGTCCAGAGGGACCTCGCCGGAAAGTTTGCCGAGAATGGTCGGACCCGAGGGGATAACACCCCGAATAAAACGTTCAATATAGGGATAGCCTTCCTCCAAAATGATGAGGGTATCCACCTGTTCTGCAAGCTGCCGTATCTTCTGCAGCGGAAAGGGATAGGCGCTTACATGTAAATGACTCGGTTTCTTATTCAGTTCCCCTGCATTCTCTAAAAAATAGTTCAGGGCCAGACCCGATGTAAGTATTCCGAAATCTTTATAGGTTTCATTTATTTGTATCTTGTTATAGTCGCTGTTTTCCGACCACGCTTCCATCTCTTTTTGTAATGAGAGAAGCTCATGCCACTGTTTGCGGGCATTGGAAGGAAGCAAAATCCAGGAATTGGGCCGGGGTACCTTGTCCAACGGGTTTTCTTTCTTGGGCTGTCCCACCCTGACTACCGAGCGACTATGCGCTAAGCGGGTAACCAGACGAATCATGACCGGAATCCGAAACCGTTCCGACAGGTCGAAGGCTTCACGGGTCATTTCGTAAGCCTCCTGCTGATTGGTCGGTTCCAGACACAGAATATGGGCAAAATCCGCAAAATATCGGCTATCCTGTTCATTCTGGGAACTGTGCATACCGGGATCATCGGCTACTACCAGAACCAGTCCTCCGTGAATGGATACGATAGCCGAATTCATGAAAGGGTCGGCCGCTACATTCAGCCCCACGTGCTTCATGGAAACCAAGGCGCGTTTTCCGACGAAAGATGTGCCCAGTGCAGCTTC